>NZ_JAATOX010000121.1 GCF_011806385.1 Phaeobacter sp. HF9A
GCGCGGTTCAACACAGGCAACGGCTCTCAGAACGTGACCGCGATGCGGCAACGAGACGAGGCCCCGGCGAGCCGGACCGGCACCTACTAGGACCGGCGGCACGGCGTCACCCAGCCCCGGGTCATATATTGACACACGATCGCCTGCGGCCCGGCCTCGGCTATGCTGCAACAGATGCCATGTCGGTGACACACAGCCGATGACGGCCAGAACCGGCCCTGCAACAAGCAGCGCCGGATTGCATCCGCAAGCACGGCCCCACCGCATGAGGGACGGGGTGCGCAAATCGCCGCACCCCGTCCCTCATGCGCCTTTGAGCGTATCCATCACGCCCGAACCGCGCCGATCAACATCGCAAAATTGACACCAAAACCCTGAATGACCTTAACAAAATCTCCGCTCCGCCGTCCAAATTTACAAAATTTCCACGCATAGGGAAATTGCTTTACAGGCAAGCCCTTATTTTCGCGTTGTTTATTCACATCTTTTCAAGTTTGCTTATTATCACCAAAGAGGTTGGAGAAGATTTGACTCTGGGCGCGTTTCCATGTCGAGATCGCGCGCAAGAGGATTTTGGAGGGAGGACATTCCATGACCACGCCCGAGAGCGCTGTGTACCCGCCGTCTGAGGACATCGTGAAAAACGCCCATGTGGATGCGGCTAAATATGATGCCATGTATGCGCAATCGCTGGAAAACCCGGACGCGTTCTGGGCTGAGCAGGCCGAGCGGATCACCTGGATTAAGCCCTTCACCAAGGTCAAGAATGTCTCTTACGACTTTGGAAATGTTGACATTAAATGGTTTGAAGATGGCACGCTGAACGTCGCCGCCAACTGTATCGACCGGCACCTGGACAGCCGCGGCGATCAAACCGCAATCATTTGGGAACCGGACGACCCGAATGAAGAGGCCAAACATATCTCCTATAAGGAGCTGCACCTGAAAACCTGCCGGATGGCCAATATTCTGGAGAGCATGGGCGTCCGCAAAGGCGACCGGGTGGTGATCTACCTGCCGATGATCCCCGAAGCCGCCTATGCCATGCTGGCCTGCGCCCGGATCGGCGCGATCCACTCGATTGTTTTTGCAGGGTTTTCACCCGACGCCCTGGCCGCCCGCGTGAATGGCTGCGATGCCAAGGTGCTGATCACCGCCGACGAGGCCCCCCGTGGCGGTCGCAAGACACCGCTCAAGTCCAACGCCGACGCCGCCCTGCTGCATTGTAAGGACACCGTAAAATGCCTGGTGGTCAAACGCACCGGCGGGCAGACCACCTGGGTTGACGGGCGCGATTTCGACTATAACGAGATGGCGCTGGAGGCGAACGACTACTGCAAACCGGCCGAGATGAACGCCGAGGATCCGCTGTTCATTCTCTACACCTCCGGCTCCACCGGCCAACCCAAGGGCGTAGTGCACACCACCGGCGGCTATCTGACCTACGCCGCGCTGACCCATGAGGTAACCTTTGACTACCACGATGGCGATATCTACTGGTGCACCGCCGATGTGGGCTGGGTGACCGGCCACAGCTATATCGTCTATGGCCCGCTGGCCAATGGTGCCACCACGCTGATGTTTGAAGGCGTGCCCACCTACCCGGATGCGGGTCGATTCTGGGCCGTTTGCGAAAAACACAAGGTCAACCAATTCTACACCGCCCCCACCGCCATTCGCGCACTGATGGGTCAAGGGTCTGAATTTGTTGAAAAATATGACCTATCCGACCTCAAAATCCTGGGCACCGTGGGCGAGCCGATCAACCCTGAGGCCTGGAACTGGTACAATGACGTGGTCGGCAAGGGCAAATGTCCGATCGTCGACACCTGGTGGCAGACCGAGACCGGCGGCCACCTGATGACCCCGCTGCCCGGCGCCCATGCGACCAAGCCAGGCGCCGCGATGAAGCCCTTCTTCGGGGTTGAACCGGTGGTGCTGGATCCGCAGTCCGGTGATGAAATCGAAGGCAATGGCGTCGAGGGTGTGCTCTGCATCAAGAGCAGCTGGCCTGGCCAGATGCGCACCGTCTGGGGGGATCACGAGCGCTTTGAGAAGACCTATTTTGCCGACTACAAGGGCTATTACTTCACTGGTGACGGCTGTCGCCGCGATGAGGGTGGCGACTACTGGATCACTGGACGCGTCGATGATGTGATCAATGTCTCCGGTCACCGCATGGGCACCGCCGAGGTCGAAAGCGCGCTGGTCGCCCATGCCGCCGTCGCCGAGGCCGCCGTGGTTGGCTATCCGCATGAGATCAAGGGCCAGGGCATCTATTGCTATGTCACCCTGATGAACGACCGGGACCCGTCGGACGAGCTGATGAAGGAGCTGCGCCAATGGGTGCGCACCGAGATCGGGCCGATCGCCTCGCCCGATGTGATCCAATGGGCGCCCGGCCTGCCCAAGACCCGCTCGGGCAAGATCATGCGCCGTATTCTGCGCAAGATTGCCGAGAACGACTTTGGCAGCCTCGGCGATACCTCGACGCTGGCCGATCCCTCGGTGGTCGAGGATCTGATCGCGAACCGCAAGAGCAAGGGGTGATTTGGTCATGAGTGTTGACGTAATGACCCGCCCGGCGGTGCTGATCCTCTTGGGCCCGCCCGGCGCAGGCAAAGGCACGCAGGCGCGCCTGTTGCAGGACCGCTTTGGCCTGGTGCAGCTTTCGACCGGGGATCTGCTGCGCGCTGCCGTTGCGGCCGGCACCGCTGCGGGCAAACAAGCCAAGGCCGTGATGGACGCGGGCGGGCTGGTCTCGGATGAGATCGTGATCGCCATCCTGAGCGACCGCATGCGCGATGAGGACTGCCGCAACGGCGTGATCCTTGATGGGTTTCCGCGCACCACAGTGCAGGCCGAGGCGCTGGACGGGCTGCTGGCCTCCACCGGCCAACGCATAAATGCGGCGATCAGCCTGGAGGTGGATGACAGCGCCATGGTTGAGCGCATCTCCGGCCGTTCCACCTGTGCCGGCTGCGGCGAGGGCTATCACGATACCTTCAAGCCACCGCAGGACGGCAACAGATGCGTCAAATGCGGCTCAACCGAGCTCACCCGCCGTGCCGATGACCGCGCCGAAACCGTGGCAAGCCGACTGGAGGCCTATCACGCGCAGACCGCGCCGCTGATTGCCTATTATGAGGCCGCCGGCGTTCTGCGTTCCATCAATGCCATGGCTCAGATCGACAAGGTCTCTGGCGACATGACGGAGGTGGTGGAGACGATCCTGAACTGACCTTTCCGCCAGTCTTTTTCAGAGAAAGCCTCCGGTCGCTGGCCGGAGGCTTTTGATTTCTTTTGCATCTGACGCCCATGGTTGAAATAAAGCCCCTGCCGCATGTCATACCGGGCGGCCCCCATCAGAAGAAGAGATCCGCCTCTATGACCTCCAGCAGCTTTGTCCCCAGCCCAGACACGCAGGCCGAGATGCGGGCGGCGCTGGGGCATTTTGCCACCGGGGTCGCGGTTGTCACGGCGCAAACGCCCCGGGGGCCATTGGCCATCACCGCCAATAGCTTCACCTCGGTGTCGCTCGCACCGCCGCTGGTGCTCTGGTGTCCGGCGCGGCACTCCAAGCGCCACGATCCCTTTGTCGCTGCCAGTCATTTTGCCATCCATGTCATGGCCGAAGACGCGCTGGAGACCGCGCTGCATTTCGCCCGCAACGGCGAGGTCTTTGACCACCACAGCTGGAGCTCGACGCCAGAGGGTATTCCTGCGCTTGACGAGGCGCTGGTCCGATTGGACTGCGCCCATTATGCCACCCACCCCGGCGGCGATCACACGATCCTGCTCGGCGAGGTGCAGCGCGTCAGTCAGCGTCGCGACCTTGGTGCTGGGCTGGTGTTTCATCAGGGCCGCTATGGCCGGTTCTCCGACCAGAGCTAACCTTATCCCGCCCTTCGTTGCTGCGGGTGCAGTGCGATGGCCTGTTCTGAACAGACAGACGCGCAGATCCCGCAACCGCTGCACTGCTCATCACGGATCTCAAGCGTCGCCCCCGTCTCGCCGAGATGTATCGCGCCCGTTGGACAGGCCCAATCGCACTGCCCGCACAGCGTACAGCCTTCCCCGACACTCAGCGCGCCCTGTCGATCAGCCGGCCACGCCTCCGAGATTGCGGGCGGCAGCGGTTCGATGTCTCCTTGCTCCGACAGCAAATGCCTGAGACCTGCGCCAGAGTGAAAAAGCGTGATCGCCTGACGGGATCCATGCCCCGAGGCCACCTCCTCCACCAGAGTCATTTGCCAGCCTATCATCTTGATATTTGGCGATAACTGCAAAAAGACGCGACTAAAGCCATGCGCCATGCAGCTCAGAATATCATCGCGATGTAGGCAGCCCCTGGGACAGGCCGACAGGCTGACAAGCGTATAGGCACCGCAGCGATAGACCTCAGGCATCCGGGGTTCAGCCGAAAAACATAAAGCCAGCGCCTGCTTTCCCGCCCCCAATTGCAGCCGAAGCCGCGCCTCCAGGCAGGCCCGCTCCAGAATGGCAGAGCGGCGCCCCGCCCGAGACGCGGCCCCACAAAAACACAGTGAACTCGTTAATTGGGGCATTCTATCCCCCCTTTGGCGAGAGTGAACATCCCTCTCACCCTTTAAGAAAAGCCGCTATTCCCTTAATAGAAAGTTACTTTTTCTTAAAATTGACGAAACCCGCCGGGAGGTCCGGCGGGTTTCATGGTAGTGTTATTCTCGTTCTGACGTGCGAGACGTAATTTTTCGTTAGTTCAACGCTTTGTCGGTAACGACATGGGTCCAGGCGCCTTCGGGGGCCTTGGTGATCACCGGATCCGAACCACCGGACAGCAGCGTATCAACGGTCCGTTGATAATCCGCCGGATCCAGGGTGCCATTGCTGCCAGCAGTCAGTTTGGCCACTTCGCGCATCATCCGCTTCTGGTGCATTTCGGTCTGCGCCCCGGAGGCATCATTGTCCAACACGATCTCGGCGGCCTCATCGGGGTGGTCCTCGGCGTATTTCCAACCCTTCATCGAGGCGCGCACGAAACGCTCCATCTTGTCCACAAATGCCGGATCGTCGAGCTTGTCTTCCAGCACGTAGAGCCCATCTTCCAGCGTCGCAACGCCCTGATCCTCGTATTTGAAAGTCACCAGTTCGTCGGGCGACACGCCTGCGTCAATCACCTGCCAATATTCGTTGTAGGTCATGGTGGAGATACAATCGGCCTGACGTTGCAGCAGCGGATCGACGTTGAAGCCCTGCTTCAGAACCTCAACCCCTTGCGGGCCTTTGCCCTCAGTGGAGATGCCGAGTTTGCCCATCCAGCTCATGAAGGGAAACTCATTGCCGAAGAACCACACCCCTAGGGTGCGATCCGCCAGATCAGCCGGTTCCGAAATACCGGTGTCCTTCCAGCACGTCAGCATCATGCCGGAGGATTTGAACGGCTGCGCAATATTGACCAGCGGCAAGCCTTTTTCCCGCGCGGCCAGCGCCGCCGGCATCCACTCCACCGCGACATCCGCACCACCGCCGGCAATCACCTGCGTCGGCGCGATGTCGGGCCCACCCGGAAGCACCGTGACGTCGAGATCTTCCGCCTCATAGAACCCTTTGTCCAGCGCCACATAATAGCCCGCAAACTGCGCCTGGGTGACCCATTTCAGCTGCAATTTCACAGCATCGGAGGCCTCGGCAACGGAGGCCGCCATCAGTGCCATGGCGGCGGCTGTTAGCACGTTTTTCATTCGATTGAACTCCCTGTTCGTTATGATGAAATCATGCGCGAAGTGCGATCTCTGTTCAAAAGACTTTTTGTCGTCCAAACGGTAAAAAAACGCATCTGCGCAGGTATTGGGCAGAGCACTGGTTCGGGCTTTTTACCTCTGTTCCAGTAGCTTGCGCCCAATTCTGAAAGCGCCCCCACCCTTGGCGGGGACGCGCCTTGGCTTAGCTGCGCTGCGACGGGTGCCAAAAAGTCAGCGACTTTTCCAAAAGCGCAACCAGCCCGTAAAACAGCGATCCTGCCAGCGCGGCCACCACGATCTCGGCCCAGACCATATCCAGCGCCAGCTGGCCGACCGAAGTCGAGATCCGAAACCCCATACCAACCGTAGGAGAGCCAAAGAACTCGGCTACGATCGCGCCAATCAGCGCCAGCGTGGTGGAGATCTTCAAGCCGTTGAACACAAAAGGCAGCGCTGCCGGCAAGCGCAGCTTTAGCAAGCTCTGCCAATAGGAGGCGGCATAGGTATGCATCAAATCGCGCTGCATCTGATCGGTTTCGCGCAGCCCCGCGACCGTGTTCACCAACATCGGGAAAAACACCATGACCACCACAACCGCAGCCTTGGATTGCCAGTCGAACCCAAACCACATTACCAGGATGGGGGCAGTGCCAACGATGGGCAGTGCCGCAACAAAATTCCCCACCGGCAATAGTCCGCGACGCAGAAAATCACTCCGGTCCACAAGAATGGCAACCACAAAGGCCGCAGCGCAGCCAATGACATAGCCGCCAAGCGCCCCCTTGAGGATGGTCTGAGAAAAATCCTGCCACAGGAGCGGCAAGCTGGCGGCAAAGCGCGCCGCGATCAAGCTCGGCGCCGGCAGGATCACCAGCGGTACCTCCAGCCCCCGCACCAGAAGTTCCCACACCAGCAGCAGTGTGAGGCCAAAGATCGCCGGCACCGCAAGTTGCACTGCCCGCGTCTCGGCTTGCGTCCCATTTGCCAAACGGCGATTGATCAACCAGCCACCAACCCAGACCAGAACAGCAAGAGCTACCAATTCCATTGCAGGCCCCTTTTCTTCTTCTGACCCGAAATATCCCGGGGGAGCCGCGCCCGCGCGGCGGGGGCAGCGCCCCCCAATTGCAGCGCTCTCATGATTTCACCCCCATGCGGCCAAGCAACACCCGCTCGATTAGACCCAGCAGCGCCACGAGTACGGCCGCAAGGATCGCCGCCCCAAACAAGGCCGACCAGATCTGCACCGTCTGCCCATAATAGCTCCCCGCCAAGAGGCGCGCACCCAGCCCGGCCACGGCCCCTGTCGGGAGCTCCCCAACGATCGCCCCCACCAGAGACGCCGCAATACCGATCTTCAGCGAGGCAAAAAGATAGGGCATCGAAGACGGCAACCGCAGCTTCCAGAAGACCTGGTTGCCAGAGGCATTATAGGTCTTCATCAGATCAAGTTGCATATGGTCCGGGCTGCGTAGCCCCTTGACCATGCCAACAACCACGGGGAAGAAGCTGAGATAGGCCGCAATAATTGCCTTTGGCAGCAGCCCCTGCACCCCAATAGAATACAGAACCACGATGATCATCGGCGCCAGGGCGATGATCGGGATGGTCTGGCTGACGATGGCCCAAGGCATCACCGACATATCCATCACCTTCGAGTGCACAATCCCGACCGCCAGCGCGATGCCGAGAACGGTGCCGATCCCAAACCCCATCAGCGTCGCCGAGAGGGTCACATACCCATGATAGATCAAGCTACGCTTCGAGGTGACCTTCTTCAGCACCGTGGTTTTCCACAGCTCCACCGCAACCTGATGCGGCGCAGGCAGGCGCGGACGCTCCACAGACCAAACGCGGGAGATGGCGAAGCCGTTCTTAGCCACAAGACCAAAGGCCGAGGCGTCACGCCGTTCCTTTGCCGTCATGGGCTGCACCTGTTCTCCGGCGCGTTCGGCGGCATCCAAGACGCCTTTGATATTCATCGGCACGCAGGCAAGATACCAGATCCCGACGATCCCGGCGACGACAGTCAACACAGCAACAAGGGACCTCATGCCAGCACCCTTTGCGGGCCCAATTTTCTACAAAGAAAATTGCCCGGAAAATTCAAATTTTCCGGCACCGCTCGCATATGTTTCATCTTATTCATCATAGCCGTGCCCCGCGCGCAGCCCCTCGCGGACGCGATGGGCGATCTCGATGAACTCTGGCGTGTCACGAATATCCAGCGGGCGTTCTTTTGGCAGGGTGCTGTCAATCACCTCATGGATGCGACCCGGACGCGGCGACATCACCACGATCTTGGTGGACAGATAGACCGCCTCCGGGATCGAGTGGGTCACAAAACCGATGGTCTTGTTGGTACGCGCCCAGAGCTTCAACAGCTGTTCGTTGAGGTGATCGCGCACGATCTCGTCGAGCGCCCCAAAGGGCTCGTCCATCAAAAGAAGATCCGCGTCAAAAGCGAGCGCACGCGCAATCGACGCGCGTTGTTGCATGCCGCCGGACAGCTGCCAGGGGAACTTTCCGCCAAAGCCAGAAAGCTCCACCAGTTCCAGCACCTCAGCAACGCGTTTGTCCTGTTCGGCTTTGGAATATCCCATGATTTCAAGCGGTAGCTTGATGTTCTTGGCGATCGTGCGCCAAGGATAAAGCCCCGCCGCCTGAAACACATACCCATAGGCGCGGTTCTGCCGGGCTTGCTCCGGTGTCATGCCATTCACCATGAGGCTGCCGCCTGTGGGTGTTTCCAGCGCAGCGATACAGCGCAGGAAGGTCGTCTTGCCACAGCCCGAAGGGCCGATGAAGGAAACGAAATCGCCTTTGTTGATGTTCAGATTGATGTCTTTGAGCGCATGCACCGACGCATCACCAGACCCGAACACAAGGTTCAGATCTCGGGCCTCGATCACGGTGGCGGCCGCATGGTGGTCCGTCGTGCTGTCTACCTGGGAAGTCATTTGCATTGTCTTTTCTTTGCCTTGGTCAGACGAACGGGGGCACCTGGCCCCCGCTCTTGCTGCGCTCAAACGCCAGTCGCCGGAATGCCGGAGCGCTCCACCGGGCGCGGCGCGGTCAGCTCCTTCCAGGTCGACAGCGCGGTGTTCACCACCGTGTTGGGCGCACGTTCGACAAATTTGCCATGGCCTTCCTGGGTCTTGATCTCGCCATCCATCACTGCAACCTGACCGCGGGTCAGCGTATAGCGCGGCAGGCCTTTGACCTCTTTGCCCTCAAACACATTGTAATCAATGGCAGATTGCTGCGAAGCCGCCGAGATGGTCTTGGTTTTTTCGGGGTCCCACACCACAAGATCCGCATCCGCCCCCACAAGAACAGCGCCCTTTTTCGGATAGCAGTTCAGGATCTTGGCGATATTGGTTGAGGTCACAGCCACAAACTCGTTCGGCGTCAGCCGACCAGTCGCGACGCCATGGGTCCAGAGCATCGGCATCCGATCCTCAAGCCCGCCAGTGCCATTGGGGATCTTGGTGAAATCCCCCACGCCATAGCGCTTCTGCTCGGTCGAAAACGCACAATGGTCCGTCGCCACCACCGAGAGCGAGCCCGACTGAAGACCCGCCCAAAGGCTGTCCTGATGTTTCTGATTGCGGAAGGGCGGCGACATCACCCGGCGCGCGGCATGATCCCAATCGGGGTTGAAATACTCGCTTTCATCCAGCGTCAGATGCTGAATGAGCGGCTCGCCCCAGACCCGTTTGCCCAACATGCGCGCGCGGCGAATCGCCTCGTGGCTGTCCTCGCAGGATGTATGCACCACATAAAGCGCCCCCCCCGCCATATCGGCAATCATGATGGCCCGGTTGGTGGCCTCGCCCTCAACCTGAGGCGGGCGCGAATAGGCATGCGCCTCGGGGCCGGTATTGCCGTCCGCCAGCAGCTTTGCGCTCAGCTCGGCGACCACATCGCCGTTCTCCGCATGCACCATGGCAATGCCGCCCAGCTCTGCCAAACGCTGGAAGGAGGCGTACATCTCGTCATCATTCACCATCAAGGCGCCCTTATAGGCCATGAAGTGCTTGAATGTATTGATGCCGCGCGTCTCGATCACGGTCTTCATCTCGTCAAAGACCTGCTCGCCCCACCAGGTCACAGCCATATGGAAGGAATAATCGCAATTGGCCCGGGTCGATTTATTGTCCCAGCGTTTGAGCGCATCCAGCAGGCTCTCACCGGGGTTGGGCAGCGCAAAATCCACCACCATTGTGGTGCCCCCCGCCAGCCCCGCGCGGGTGCCGCTTTCAAAATCATCCGAGGAATAGGTGCCCATAAAGGGCATCTCCAGATGGGTATGCGGATCAATCCCGCCCGGCATCACATAACAGCCAGTGGCGTCCAGCACCTCGTCGCCCTTCAGATCGGGCCCGATTTCGGTGATGACACCATTCTCCACCAATACATCCGCCTTATAGGTCAGATCCGCGGTAACGATGGTGCCGTTTTTGATGACTTTTGTCATTATTGTAACTCCCTGTTTTCAGCGTAGGTCGCTGGTCTTCCCCGGGCTTCTTCTAACTGGAAATATCCCGGGGGAGGCGCGCAAGGCGCGCCGGGGGCAGAGCCCCGTGTTCCCGTTCCTCAGGCGATGATTTCCGCTGTTTCCAACACCGCATGCAACATCACATCCGTGCCCGCCGCAGCCCAGTCTTTGGAAATTTCCTCGGCCTCATTATGGCTGAGCCCATCCACACAGGGGCACATGATCATCGCTGTCGGCGCCACATCGTTGATCCAGCAGGCATCATGCCCCGCGCCGGAAACAATATCCATATGGCTATACCCCAAGCGCTCCACCGCATTGCGCACCGCGCTCACACAGGCCGGATCGAAGGTCACCGGATCAAAATGCCCCACTGGCTCGATCTCCAGGCCAAGGCCAAGCTCTTCGGCAATTTCCTTCGCCCTGGTCTCATATTGGCTGCGCATCGAGGTCAGTTTCTCCAGGTCAGGCGAGCGGAAATCAACGGTAAAGACCACCTTGCCCGGGATCACATTGCGCGAATTGGGAAAGACATCACATTGGCCAACGGCACCGACCGCATGCGGCTGATGCGCCATAGCGATCTGATGCGCCGCTTCGGTCATCCGCGCCATGCCAAGCCCCGCATTCACCCGCATATCCATCGGCGTCGATCCGGTATGGGCATCCTTGCCGGTCACTGTACATTGCAGCCACCACAGGCCCTGGCCGTGGGTTACAACCCCGATCTCCTTCTTCTCAGCTTCGAGAATCGGACCCTGTTCGATGTGCAGCTCGAACA
The DNA here is from genome assembly GCF_011806385.1 of Phaeobacter sp. HF9A. Lineage (GTDB taxonomy): Bacteria > Pseudomonadota > Alphaproteobacteria > Rhodobacterales > Rhodobacteraceae > Epibacterium. Next base: position 11,006 of record NZ_JAATOX010000121.1, read on the forward strand.
TCGCATGCATCTTGCGCGCCCCGACCTCTTCGTCGCCAACCCAGCCAATCCGTTTCAGCTCATCGCCAAACCGCTTGCCCTCCGCATCCTCGCGCTCATAGGCCCAGTCCTGCGTGTGCTTGCCGGAGAACACCCCGGAGGCCAGCATTGCCGGTGCAAACCTTGTGCCCTCCTCGTTGGTCCAATTGGTCACGACGATGGGATGTTTGGTCTTGATGCCCAGATCATTCAACGTGCGGATCACTTCCAACCCGCCCAGAACACCCAGCACCCCGTCATATTTGCCGCCTGTCGGCTGGGTGTCGAGGTGAGAGCCCATATAGACCGGCAGCGCCTCCGGGTCCTCGCCCGCGCGGGTGGCGAACATATTGCCCATGCTGTCGCAGCCCATGCTCATGCCCGCCGCCTCGCACCATTTCTGGAACAGCGCGCGGCCTTCGGCGTCTTCATCGGTCAGCGTCTGGCGATTGTTGCCGCCCGCCACGCCGGGGCCGATCTTGGCCATGTCCATCAGGCTCTCCCAGAGCCTGTCGCCGTTGATTTTTAAGTTTTGTCCAAGCGTCGTCATTGTTCCGCTTCCTTCCCTGTCTTCTCGCCGACCCCTCTCACGTGCGGGGATGGTCGTTATTGGCTGCACCAGCCTGGGTCAGTGGCTTGTCATCTGGCCATTCGTCCTGTCAGGCCCGCTTCGCGGTCAGATCGGGGATCTTTCGGCTGACATTTGACCAACTGGTCAAACTCACGCTATCACCAGATGAGACTCAGTCAAGAATTTGCGCGTCTTTCGCTCCGTTTTCGAGCAGAGTTTCTGGACAACTGATGGAAAACCAAGCGAGATTGGCCGAAACTACAAAAATACAGGGACTCCAGGACAGAATGCCCAAAGACCGCAGCCCGACACGGATCCAGAAACGCAACCGCGCCACCATCCTGGAGGCCGCGCTCGATGTCTTTTCCCAACATGGGTTTCGCGGCGCAACGGTGGATCAGATTGCCACCGCCGCCGGTCTGTCAAAGCCCAATCTGCTCTATTATTTTCCATCCAAGGAGGGCATTTTCACCGCCCTTCTGTCCGAACTTCTGGACACCTGGCTGGCCCCCCTGCGCGACATTGACCCAAAGGGCGAGCCGATGCAGGAAATCCTCGCCTATGTGCAGCGGAAATTGCAGATGAGCCAGGACATGCCGCGCGAAAGCCGCCTGTTTGCCAATGAAATCGTGCAAGGCGCGCCGCGTATGATCGACACGCTTTCCACTGATCTGCGTGCCCTGGTGGACGAGACCGAACAGGTCTTTCTGAGCTGGATGGACAGCGGCCAGATCGCCCGGGTTCATCCGCGCCATCTGCTGTTTTCAATCTGGTCGCTGACCCAACATTATGCCGATTTCGAGGTCCAGGTCCGCGCGTTGACAGCCCCTGAAGACCCCTTTGAAGGCGCAGCAGAATTCCTGGAAACGCTG
>NZ_JAATOX010000122.1 GCF_011806385.1 Phaeobacter sp. HF9A
GGCCTTGCGCCGTTCTCTCGATGAAGCGCCGCAGCCCGCGCAAGCGGGCTGCCGGGCCCAACGGGCGGAGATCCTCTTTTGGAGGATCGACAACGGGCGGGAGCGCTTGGCTCCATGATCTTGACGCTACAGTCGAACGGAAAAAGGCCGCCCAACTGGGCGGCCTTCTCGCAATGCTCATGGGATGAGCGGAGAGGGGTTTATTCCTCTTCCAGCGCTTCCACGGCTTTTTGCAGATCTTCCTTGGAGACCTCTTTTTCAGACACATTGGCCTGTTCGAACACCAGGTCGATCACTTTGTCCTCAAAGATCGGCGCACGCAGCTGCTGCTGCATTTGTGCGTTCTGCTGGATGAACTCGAAGAACTGGCGTTCCTGACCCGGGTATTGGCGCGCTTGCTGCATGATCGCCTGGGTCATTTCCTGATCGGTCACTTCGACTTCGGCTTTCTGACCCATTTCCGCGAGCAGCAGGCCCAGACGCACGCGGCGCTCGGCAAGGCTGTTGTGCTCCTCGGTGGTTTCGATCTCACCGTGGTTGTGATCGTGCACCTCGGGGTTTTCCTCGTGCCACAGCTGATGCGCGATCTGCTTGGCTTCGGCTTCCACCAGCGACGGCGGCAGGTCGAAGGAGACCAGCTCGGCCAGCGCGTCCAGAGCGGCGCGTTTCATAACCTGACGAGCGGCACCGGCATATTCTGCCTCCAGACGCTCGGAGATCTGACCTTTCAGCTGGTCCAGATCTTCGGCGCCGAATTTCTTCGCCAGCTCATCGTCGATTTCGGCCGCTTTCGGGGCTTTCACTTCCTTGACGGTGCAGGTGAAGACGGCTTCTTTGCCAGCCAGATGCGCGGCGCCGTATTCTTCGGGGAAGGTCACGGTGACGTCTTTTTCCTCGCCGGCCTTCACGCCAACCAGTTGCTCTTCAAAACCGGGAATGAAGGAGTTGGAGCCCAGCGTCAGCGGGTAATCGTCCGCAGCGCCACCTTCAAAGGCTTCGCCGTCAACCTTGCCGAGGAAGTCGATCACGACCTGATCGCCATCTTCAGAGGCGGCGCCCTCTTCGCGGGCCTCAAACTCTTGTGCGGTGGCGGCCAGGTTGTTCAGCGCCTCGGTGACGGCTTCGTCTTCGGCCTTCACGATGAGTTTTTCCAGAGCCACGCCGGAGAGGTCCACGTCGGGGATCTCGGGCAGCGCTTCATAGGTCATCTCGACATTGACGTCGTCGCCTTCTTTCCAATCTTCATTGGTCATCTTGACGTCGGGTTGCAGCGCCGGACGGTCGCCGGACTCTTCGAAGTGCTTGCTCATCGCACCATCGACGGCTTCCTGCATGACTTCGCCCATGAGACGCGGGCCGAACTGCTTCTTCAGAAGCGGCATCGGCACCTTGCCCTTGCGGAAGCCCTTCATCTCGATCTCGGGCTGTGCTTCGGCCAGTTTCACGTTGACCTTCTCTTCCAGCTCGGTTGCCGGAATGGTGATGGCGTAGCCGCGCTTCAGACCTTCGTTCAGAGTTTCTGTGACCTGCATTCTATTCCCCATAGAGATTCGGGGCGCGCGCGCAGGCTCCGCCCCCAGACAATTTGTGGCCTTCTATTGGTCCTGCCCGCGCGGTGCAAGGGCCATAAACCTCAATCCGCCTCCAAGGCCCGATCAAAGGCAGGTTTTCCCCGATTTTCGTGGAATTTCGCGTGGTCAAAAGAAAACGCGCCCCCCGGTCTGTATCCGGGAGGCGCGGCAATGTGATATCCTGGGGACCGATCCGCCCGGCCCTACGGCAGGATCAGAACTTCCAGCGTGCGCCCGCCAGGATCACCTGGCCGTCCTGATAGCTGCTGGCGGTGTCATCATAGGAATATTCGCGATAGGCGAGATAGGCCTCCAGGTTCTGCTTGTCGAACTTCTGCACCGCCGCCACGCCAAAGGAGCTGGCGCTGTCGCCGTTGGAGACCAGATCGGAGCCGTCGTAATAATCCGCCGAGAAGGAGGTCTCACCCACAGAGAGCAACGATGCGGTGTAGCCGATCTTGACGTAGCCGTAGTTGCCGCCGGTATCGCGGTCCCCGCCGGCGACGCTCAGCGACAGGCCGGTCGGCTCGTGCAGAATCGCCGCAGAGGCCAATGTGTCGCGGGTGTCGCTACCGGAACGGTCGGTCCAATTGACCGCCAGCGCGCCCTGCACGGTGAAGTCACCAAGATCATCATTGGCGTAGTTCAGCGCGATGTCATATTGCTCTGTATCGGCGTTCTTTGACAGGATGTCCTCGCCATAAGAGGCCGACAGGGTAAAGCCTGCGAACTCCGGGCTGTCATAGCGAATGCGCCCGCGCCGCGACCCATCATAGGTCGGGAAGATATCGCTGATCGCGATCCCGGTCAGATTGCCCGCCGTATTGCGCAGGAAATCCCCGCCCGCCGCATCAGCCACCGAGGTATTGGCGACAACACCGGTGCCGGAGAGATCAAGCCCGGTCGCGCCGTCCGCTGCCATGGAGCCCTGCCCGATGGAGAATACCCCATAACGCGCAGTGTGCCATTGCAGATCCACATGGCGCAGATCGCTGCGGGTCCAATTGGTGATATCGCCCTGATCGTTTTGATCCACCCCATCCGAGCCGCGCAGCGACAGCGAGGTCTCGAAATGGAACTTCAGCGTATTCTCGCCAAAGGGCTGCTCCAGCCAGAACCCAAGCCGGGAGCCGGAGTTTGCGTTATCGACCAGCCGGTTAAAGTTCTCCTGGCCATCGTCATAGGATTGATAGGTCAGGTTCAACTGGCCATACCACCTAAAGCTGCCGCCATTGTCGGAGGTATAGGTCGGCCCCGCGAATGCGGGGGCAGCAAGGAGGGTTGCCAGCGCCAGCGCGCCGGAACCCGCTGCAATCGTCTTGGTGCTCATTTCAGTGCTCCTGAGTCAAATTCGTCGGCCATCCTCCATCCCCGGATCCGACCCAGACCGGTTACCACGGAAGTTTTTTTTGAACAGGACTTGAAAATCGCGTCAAGTAAACGGATCGGTTTACTTTCTCGTGAGGGCCGAAAAACGGAGTTTTTTCGCCGAGCCCTCCGGCCATTTGCGCGCAAAACCGGCGACCGACCGCCGACAGTTGCGCCCCGGTCATTGCTGCCAGTCCACTGGTGCATCCGCACAGGTCGCACCCCGAAGGGCTGATTCTCCTATTCGAACAATCTTAGCGAAATAGCCCTTCGCAATAAGGTTTGGTTAGGCTCATTTCGATATAGTCGGACAAAAATTCGAGGCTTGTTTCTGTTCTTCAGTTGGAGCTTCGCCAAATGCCCCCCCTGTCGGGGCCGGGGGCCTCCTCCTCCCCCTCTCCTCAAACGGATCTTCGGATCAAACTCAGAATAAGGTCTTACAATGAAACACTTGATTAGCGCTGTCGCCGGTCTCTTTCTCGCTGTTGCTGCTCCGGTCAGCGCGGAAACCATCACCGTCACCACCGGCGAATATGCCCCCTTCACCGGTGCGGATCTGCCGGATGGCGGTGTGGTGAACGGGCTGGTGTCGCGCGTCGCTGCTCACGCTGGCGTCACGGTGGAATATGAATACCTGCCCTGGAAGCGTGCCCTGGAAATGGCGCGCAACGGTCAGGTTGCCGCCTCCAGCTACTGGCCTGAGCGCAGCGATCAGGCCGACCTCGAAATGGTTGGACCCTTTTCGCTGGACCGAAATGTGCTGTTCTACCGCACCGACAAGCCGATCCCAGAATTTGAGGATGTCACTGAGCTGGAAGGCGTGGTGATCGGCGTCACCCACGGCTACTCCTATACGCCCGTCTTCTGGGCCAATGCCGATAGCGGCGCCATCAAGACCCAGACCGCCAAGGATGACCTTTCCAACTTCCGCAAGCTGCTCGGTGGGCGTATTGATGCTTTCATCGTGGATGAATACGTCGCGCACTACATGCTGGAGCATGAATTCACCGAAGAAGAACGCGCGCAGCTGGCCTCGACCGAGAGCGCCATTGTCGGGGCCGGTGGCTTCTTGCAAGTGTCGCTGAAAGCCGAGGGCGGTGCCGATCTCGCAAAGCGGCTGCAAGCGGCCTATGACGAGATGCAGGCCTCCGGCGAGCTGGATAAGGCGCGGCAAGAGCTGAGCGCCGCCGCCGGTCTTGGGAAGTAGGCTCAACCTCTCTCGCGACCGACGCCATCCCCGCCAGGATGGTCTCTCTCAAGGGGCGCAGATGTCGCCCCTTGTTTTCGTTCTCTACGTGCGATGTCGGGACAGTGGCGTGAACGCGGTCTGGCTGAACACGGCCGCGCCATCGGCGCTTGCGCAGGCCTCGGGGTCGCGTGGCGGCACCGGCCGCGCCTGCCCTGCCCGCTAACGCGACATCGCTGCATGTTGCATCCAGCGGATCGACGCCTCGATCGCGGTGCGTAGCATATCCAGTGACAGGCCGCGTTTGGTCAGATATCGCGTGGCCCCGGCTTTCACCGCCGCAGCCGCCAGCTCCTCGCTGCCACGGCCCGACAAGACAATGACCGGCACAAAAGGATCACGCGCTTTCAGTGCCGAGAGCACCGACAGCCCGTTGTTGTCCGCCAGATGATAGTCAAGCAACACGCAATCGGCGCGCGTTTTCTCGAAACGGGCCACTCCCTCGCTGCCGCTTGCGGCACTGTCGATCCCCTTTGCTTGCATCTGTTCGCAGAGGCTACGCAGCAGCGCGGTGTCTTCTGGGCTGTCGTCGATGATCAGGATCTTCGTCATATTGCATCCGCCATTTGCGCCGCTGAGGGCGCATCATTGTGGTCCCCGATGGCATTGGGAAAGGAAAAATAAAAGCTGGTGCCACGCCCTGGTTCGCTTTCAAAGGTGATAAGCTGGCCGTAGCTTTCCAGAATATCCTTGGCAAAGGACAGACCCAGCCCGCTGCCCGTCGCACCGGGAAGGGGACGCTCGGGTTTGAAATCCCCCCGCACGCCCGGCTTGAAGATCCGCGATTGATCCTGCGGCGCAATGCCGATGCCATTGTCTTTTACGTAAAAGACATGGACCAGGCCGCTGGCGTCTTGCAACTCCGGCGTCAGATAGCCGATGCGCACCGTTGGTCGGTCCGAGGTGTTGTAGATAAATCCATTTGCGATGAGATTCTGAAACACAACCTTGGCCTTGGCGCGGCTGGCATGCACATGCGGCAAGGGGGTTTCCACCAGAAAGCGGCCACCACAGGCACCGATCAGCTCTGACAGATCCCTGTGGATTTCCTCGACCAGCGCCTCTGTGTTGATATCACCGCGGTCCTGCCCCTTGCCGCGATGCTGCGAGGAGGCCAGCAGGGCGCGGATCGTCTCCTCCATTTGCATACAAAGATCGGCAATGCGCGCCACCTCGCCCGGAACCTCCTCATTGGCGGCGCGGATCCGTTCCTGAAGCGCGCCGACCTGCCAATGGATCGCGCGCAGCGGTTCCTTGAGATCATGCGAGGCGATATCGGCGAAACTGTCCAATTCGCGATTGGAGCGTTCCAGCTCGTCCACCAGGATTTCGAGCTGCCGCGAATGCTGGAGCAGACGCGCCTGACGTTCCCGGGCGCGGGCGCGCTGCCGTTTTTGCCAGATCGCAAGGCCCAACAGCAGCACAACCAGGCACAGGCTGCCCGCGCCCGCCAACCAGATCCGTTGCTTGGTCCAGAAAACGGGCGGGCCAAGCCAGTCCGCCTGATGGCGGGCATAGGGGTCTGACAGCAGATACCCCGGGATCACCGCATTCAGCCGCTCGCGGATTTCACCCAACCCGAGCCGCAAGGCCGGGCTGCTCTCAGACACGAAAAACGGCGTGGCGCTGACCTTGAACCGGTCGCGCATGCCGGAGCGTTCCACATGCGACCAAAAGGCGTTCGTCGGAGAGAGCGTCGCGTCGGCGCGGCCATCCAGCAGCGCATTCATCGTGCCATCCTTGCCCTCTACATAGACAAGATCCAGCCCCCCCTGCGCCTCTGCCAGGAGGGTCGTATTCTTGCCGATTTCCACCGCGACCTTGAGCCCGTCGAGATCCTCAAGCCGCTGCGGCTGATATGGGCTGTTGGCGCGCGTGAAGATCGAAAACGGCACCCGGTGAATGGGATAGGTGAAATCCATCCGCTCCTCGCGCGCCGTGTTCCAGGCCATAAGCGGCAGGATGTCGGCGACGCCGGCAACGGGGCCACGGCCGAACTCCTCGTCCGTGACGGGCACAAAGGCGAGCTTCAACCCGGCCAGCTGCGCCAGGTCCCGCAGCACCTCGACGGCAAAGCCGGTGGCCTCGTTCGACTCGTTGAAATAGGCAAAGGGCGGCACGTAATGGACCCCCACCATAAGCACCTCTGGCACCGGTTCCGGGTTCGTAATCAGATATTTCGCGCGCAAGGCGTCCAGCGTTCCATCGCGTTCGAACTGCCGCAACGCCGCATTGATGGGTGCCAACAGTTCGGCGCGGCTCTGATGCACCAGAACCTTGCGCCGCAGTGTCAGCAGCGGCTCTCCGACAAAGGCAATCCGCCCATCCAGACGCGCCGAGCGGGTCATGCCGAACATCACATTCACCGGATAGGAGATCGCATCGACGTCGCCGTTCAGCAATGCCAGCAATGCGGCCTCCGGTCCCGGCTCTTCGACCACGGTCGCCTCCGGGAACAGCTCCGGGTTGGCGGCCATTGTCGGTGGGATCACCGCGATCCTGACACCGCTCAAGCTGCGCGGGTCGAAATGCTCCACATCCTCTGATCGGATGGCCAAGCGGATCTGGACTTCGGAGATGACATCCGAGGCAAGATTGCTGTCGCGAAACGCCGGCCCCATACCAACCCCGACCAACATATCCGTCTCGCCCCGCCGCTGCGCCGCCGCGATGTCGGGCACGGAGGGATATTGGCGCAATTCCAGCTCGAACCCGACCTTGGCGGCAAGGAGCCGGGCAAGTTCGATCACAAAGCCCGTAGGCGCGCCGTCCCGGCCCTGCATCGACAGCGGCGGCACATCGCCCCAGGCCATCACCACCTTTTCCGGTTGGCGGCTCTCTTGCGCGCGGGCGTCATATGCAGCCAGCGCAAAGGCGCCAAACAGCATCACAAGCAGCGCGCCCAGCGGTGTCAGACGATGATATGCGCCAGCTCTCATCGGTCAGATCAGGGCCGCAAGCGTGTCGCGGGTCAGCGGCTTTTCGCAATAGCCGCTGATCACCGGATGATCCTGCGTGCGCTGGCGATCCGCCGGGTTGATCGAGGACGAGCAGATATAAAGCCGCGCATCGCCCCGCAATTCGGGGTAGAGCGCATGATAGGCATCGGCAAATTCAAAACCGTTGAACCGGGGCATATTGATATCGACAAAAATGATATCAATCGCGCCACGCCCGGGCGATTTCAGATAACTGAGCGCATCCTGCGCATAGACGAACTCCACCACCTCCGCCTCGGGTGCGACCTTGCGCAGGCTGCGCTTGAAAAAATAGCGATCCGCGTCGCAGTCATCCACCAGCAGGATCATGGGGGCGTCGCTCATGGTCATTCCTCGCTCAGGTCGCAGGCAGGGTGAAGGAAAAGCTTGCCCCGCCGACCTCGTTCTCGTCCACCTCGATGGTGCCGCCATGCATCGAGACGATCTTTTCACACATGGCCAGGCCAAGCCCGCTTCCTTCCACCTCGGAATCGACGTGCAGACGGGTAAAGAGCTCGAATATTTTCTCCCGGTCCGGTTCGGCCACGCCAATGCCGGTGTCATCGACCCGCACCCCGACCCGACCATCCCCTGCGGGCGCAGGGGCGATGGTGATCTCGCAGGGGCGATCAGGGCTGCGGTATTTCAGCGCGTTGCTGATCAGGTTTTGCATCACCCGCGCCACCAGTTCGGGCGCCCCAACAGCCGCGGGCAGCGGGTCCACCGTCACCTTTGCCTCCGCCGTGGCAATCTGCGCGCCGAGATCGGAGACACAGGCCCGGGTGATCGCGGTCAGATCGAGCGGCTCGAACATCATATCATTGTCTTGCAGCCGCGCATAATCGAGGATCGCATCCACCCGACGTTTCAGCCGGCGCATCCCGAGGGTGAGAAAGCCAACCAGCTCGTCACGCTCCTCGTCCTGCGTTTCAGGCAGATCTTCCAGCAGCGCCTCGATGCTGCTTTCGATCGTATTCAAGGGCTGTTTCAGATCATGGGCCGAGATAAAGGCAAAGCGCCGGATCTCATTGGCGCGACGCTGGATTTCATTCTCGCGTTCGCGCAGGTCCGTGACGTTCTGATGCACGCCGATCATACGCAGCGGACGGTGGTCGATGCTCCAGTCGGTGACCTGGCCGCGGCTCTTGACCCAGATCACCGTGCCGTCCTTGCGCAGATACCGCACCTCGCAGGCAAAGGGGGTGCGGCCGCGCGAGCTCACATGCGCGTCATAGGCGGCGTGAAAATCGAGGCGATCTTCCTCATGGATCAGCGCGAACCAGGTCTCTGGCGTCGGGGCCAGCTCGCCGGTGGCATAGCCCAGCAGGTCGCTAAACCGTCCAGAGAGATAGAGCCGGTCATCTGGGATGTTCCAATCCCAATAGCCCGCCTCTTCGCTTTCCAGCACGCTGGAGAGGATTTCGCTCTGGCGCCGCGCCTCTTGCTCCAGCAATTTGCTGTCGGTGATGTCCAGCAGCGTGATCACCACCCCATCGACGGTGCCGCGGGCGCGGGTGAAGCGGCGCACGCGGGTCTGCACATAGCCGCCATCGCGACGGCGCAATTCGCGCTGGGTTTCTTCGCTGTGATCGCGCGCCAGCATGGCGTCATCCAGCAAGAGCTCCACCGCTTCCAGTTGCAACCGGGTTGCAAAACTCTCCAGCGGGCGGCCGATATCGCTGTGTTTGAGATCAAGATAGCGGGTAACACCGGCGCTAAAGCGGCGAATGCACATATCATTGTCGAGCAGCAAAATCCCCAGGGCCGCTGTTTCCAGCAGCGTATCGACGTCGGCGTTCACCTGCTCCAGTTCAGAGATTCGTTCGATGTTTTCGGCGTTTACGGTGTGAAGCTCTTCGTTGATGCTCTGGGTTTCTTCGTTATTGGCCTGAAGCTCCTCATTGGCTGCGATCAATTCCTCATTGGCGGTCTGGAGCTCTTCGTTGGATGCGCCGAGATCCTGCGCCGTCACCCCAAGCATATCCTGAAGCGAGCGCACCTCGCCTTCCAGGTGCTGGATATAGGCCCGGGTCTGTTCCCCGGGCTCCTCGGTAACGGGATCGACCTCCGTCTTGGGCAGCGGCTTGCTCCGCTCGCGGATGAACAGCGCAATGGCGGTGCTGTGCCCCTCCCACATGATCTTGCGGCCGCTGACCGACACGGTGCGCACCTTATCCTCTTCGATCAGGCGGATGTCTGACGCCTGCGCGGCCCGGTTGTCCTCGGCGCCGCGCATCACCAGCGCGATCGCGCTGCGCAGGCGATCATCACAGAGTTCAAAAACATTAGTGGAAAACCCGCTTGCGGGAATTTCCAGAATGCTCTTGGTATTGCCAAAGGTCTTGAGCAGTGTCGCAGTGGGATCGACGATACAAACAGCGGTATGGGCCGCCTCCAGCGAGAACTGGAACAACGTGCTGAGGTCATCCTGAAAGCTCGGCGCGTGCGACAGCATCCGACGCGCCCGCGGCAACATGCCAAGCGCCGGCAGCTGCGCCGTCAACCGCCCCCGCCCCGGCGCCGATTGCGCCGTGCGCTTGTTGCGATAGATGCGCTCCTTGCCGAGAAAGAACTCGAACCGGACACCGTCAACGCCAGGCGTTTCCGCCGCGCCAAGCAGCAAATAGCCATCCATCCGCAGCGACATGGAGAAATTCACCATCACCTTGGCCTGCACATCCGGGCTCAGATAGATCAGCAGGTTGCGGCAGACGATCAGATCGGTGCGCGTATAGGGCGGATCCAAGGTGATATCGTGAACAGCATAAACGATCTTGGCGCGGATCTTGGGGGCGATGGCAATGGTGCCAGGATGATGGGTGATATACCCGGCGTCGCGATACTCCTGCGGGATTTCCTCCAGCGTGTGATCCGGGTAGATCCCCTGTTTGGCAGTATTGACCGAGGTCTCATTGGCGTCGGTGGCATAGACGCGAAAATCGCGCTCGATCTGATTATCCTCGCGGAATTTCTGGAGCATCATGGCGATGGTATAGGCTTCCTCGCCGGTGGAGCAGCCAACCGACCAGATCCGAAGCGGCGCATTGATATCGCCTTCCTCGAAAAGCCGCTGCAACACGCGCGTTTCCATCGTCTGCCAGACATGCAGATCGCGAAAGAAATTGGTCACCCCCACCAGAAATTCGCGATAGAGCAGCTCCGCCTCGCCGCTGTTGTCTTCCAGAAAGCGCAGGTATTCCGTGATCTTGGTCAGGCCAAGAAACCCCATGCGCCGCGCGATCCGGCGTTTCAGGGTGGGCTCCTTGTAGAGCGAAAAATCAATCTCGGCCCAGGCGCTCACCCGGGCGAGGATCTCGCTGAACACCTCCTGCGCTCCGAGGAACATTTCGTCCACATCGGAGATCCCCTGCCTGCGCAGATCAATAAAACGGCCTATTTCCGCAACGATATCATCGGGTTGAAGGACCTGATCCACCAAGCCCGTTGCGATCGCCTGACGTGGCATACCATCAAAGCCGCAGGTCTCGGGGTCCTGTACGATCACCAGGCCATCGCGGTCCTTGATCGCACGCAGGCCACGGCTGCCATCGGATCCGGTGCCCGACAACACCACACCAACCGCGCGCTCTCCCACGGCTTCGGCAAGGGACATGAAGAAGATGTCGATCGGCAGGTTCAGCGAGGGGCGGGGTTGCGACGGGACGAGCGAGAAACGCAGCCCCACCGCCTCGCGCTGGCCCGGCGTCGCATCGACGGGTTGCGGAACAGTATCGCGGGTGCTGTCGCCCTCGCTGCCCTGGGTCACGATATTGGAGCCAGGCGGGATCACATAGATATGACGGGGCTCGATCGGCATGTCGTCGAGAACCTCCACCACCTTGTGCTGGGTTTCCCGACCGAGGATCTCGGCCATCATGGATTTATAATCTGGCGATAAATGCTGAATGATAACAAAGCTGTGCGGACAGTCTTCCGGGACCCGGGTCAGCATCTGCTTGATCGCATCCAACCCCCCGGCCGAGGCGCCGACACCGATAATGTAAAATCGCTCGTCCACCGTCCCCATTACACGCCGCCCCTCGCGAGACGCGCCGTCACCAAGCTGACTGTCTTGATCCGTCATTCCTGTGCTGAACCGCCCTATTCACTGCCTCAATACAACTGTCTCAAAATTACCGTCTCGATGGCGCGAATGGCAGGACGCCCCAGCGCCGCCGCCCGCGATACGAGTCGCTTACTCGCGAAAGAACGGGAAATCCCGGCAGCTCTCGAAAAAAGGTTAGCGCCGGAGCACATACGCGTCTAGCGTGCATGCGGCTTTTGCCGCACGAAGGGCGCCGATTAAACGCTGCTCTCACCATCATTTTCTGGAACGGACGTTTTTTGCAGCACAAGATCGCCCGCAACGCCGCGTAAAATGCGACAAAGCCCGAGCGCCGACAGCGCGCCCGGGGCTGATCGCGTCATGACTCCGGCGCGCTTAGATCGCGAAGCGCAGCGGCCATGGTCTGATACCCATCGTAGCCATAATGCGCGTGCATTCCCTCATACCACTCCGCCCAAGAGAGCCGCTGCTCTTCGGGAAAGATATCGTACCAAGACCCCTTGCGCACACTCACCTGACCGTCGTCCAGCCGTTTGACCTCAATCCTTGCGGCAATCATCTCGACCTCCTGCATCGCCGCCGCGACCATCCCCGGATGGCCCGGCCCCGTCAAGCCACCCCATCTGCGCGCCTCCCCCTTCACGCCACGGCACGGCACAAGCGCCAAAAGAGCCGCAGTGTATGAATTCCAACGCCACCGAGAATATCTCGCCCGGAAATCCACCTAACATTCAATTTTAAACATTTGATTTTGGGAACTTATTTCTGAACGACCGCCGGATTATCGTTGATTTAACACCTATGTTCTGGTAGAAGGAAACGGCCTTGTTGCACCAATCGGTTGGGGGATTCACTGCATGAATCCAGCATGATAGCTGGGAGGCATGAGCAGCTGGCCCCCGACGAAGTACAAGACCACGAACTGGTCGGCTTACAATGAAGCACTGTGTCAGCGCGGATCGCTGACGATTTGGTTCGATCCCGAGATGGAGTGGGTCCCTCCGCCGAC
>NZ_JAATOX010000012.1 GCF_011806385.1 Phaeobacter sp. HF9A
TACCAATAAAGCGCCCTATCAGTGCCAGAACCACCGTCCAGACGGTCGGCGCCACGCCCTCCATTTAGGCGGTCGTTGTTGTTTCCACCATAGAGACTGTCGTTGCCGTCCCGACCGTGTAGATCGTCGTCGCCGTTTTGCCCCCAGAGCCTGTTGCTGCCGTCGTTGCCATAAAGGCGATCACGGTGAGCAGATCCAGAGAGGTTTTCTACGCTGGCGTAGGTGTCCCCCTCCGCATCACCAGTATTAGATGAGATGGTTAGGAAATCTGCGACGACACCGGATGTCGCGCCTTCATAGGAAACAAGATCTGTCCCGCTACCGCCGATCAACTGGTCCGCACCAGATCCGCCTTCAAGCGTGTCGTTGCCTGTTCCACCATCCAGCCGATCATTGCCATTACGGCCATAGAGCGCATCATTGCCTGCCATGCCCCAGATGCTGTCGTTCTGTGCATTGCCAGCTACGGTATCTGCATGGTTTGACGCAAAGACCTGCTCGATGCTGATCAGCCTGTCACCCTGCGCAGCCCCCCCAATTTGCGTTGCCCGGTTCAGGTCGAGGTTCACGGCGGCATCGGAATCATCATAGCGCACGCGGTCGGTTCCGCTGCCTCCGTCCAGCTCGTCGGCTCCCGCACCGCCGCTTAGATAATCATCTCCAGCAGCACCGCGGAGCGTGTCGGCTCCGCTCTCACCAAAGAGGCTGTCGTTATGATCACCGCCGCCAAGCAGATCGTTTCCGGCTCTCCCATAGAGGCTGTCAGCGCCATCCCGCCCCCACAGGGCGTTGTTTCCACCATCGCCGGCCAGCGTATCGGTGTAGTTGGACCCCTCTATATACTCGATCGAGATATAGGTATCCCCCGCCGCCTCGCCGGTATTGCTTGAGGCATTGGCGAGATCAGCCCGAACGCCAGATGATGCGTACCAATAAAGCGCCCTATCAGTGCCAGAACCACCGTCCAGACGGTCGGCGCCACGCCCTCCATTTAGGCGGTCGTTCCCGTCATCACCAAGCAGTGTGTCAGCGCCGTCACGAGCATAGAGGTGATCACCACCACCACCACCCCAAAGCCGGTTATTTCCATCATCACCAAACAGTGTGTCATCATAGTGGAGCGAACCTGCAAGGTGCTCAATCGAAACAAATGTATCCCCAGCCGCTTCGCCAGCGTTTTGGCTGGCGTCATCAAGATTAACTATGACAGCGCTGGTCGCGTCCCAATAGGCCGCCTCGTCACCACCAGAGCCACCATTCAAGTAATCCGCGCCTGCACCACCAAGAAGGGTATCGTTATGAGCCCCCCCATAAAGCGTATCATCGTCCTCTCCACCGTTGAGCACATCACGACCGGCCTCGCCATACAATGCATCGTTCTGCGATCCCCCATAGAGTTTATCATCTCCCTCGCCTCCGAGCATGGAATCGTTGTGCACATTCCCCCAAAGTTCGTCATTTCCGTTGCCGCCAAGCAGCGTGTCACTGTTTAGACCGCCTCTCATCGTGTCAGATCCCGCGCCGCCTTCGAGGCTATCGTTACCATCATCCCCTTTGAGGCTATCGTTCCCCGCCCCGCCGAAAATTTCGTCGTTGCCAAGACCGCCCGACACAGTATCTCCTACTGCGTCATCGCTCAGATCGTCGTGGAAGAACTGATCATCACCAGCGCCGAGATCAACATCGTCTGCGCCACGACCGCCCCAAACGCGGTCATTTCCGGCTCCGGCATCGAATTCATCATCTCCATCGCCGCCAATGAGCATGTCGTGCCCGCCGCCGCCATTCAGCGTATCGTTTCCGGCGAGACCTTCGAGTGTGTTGTCCAGCGCACCGCCTGTCAGATTATCTGCGTGACCGGATCCGACCAGACTTTCAATGTCGGTCAGCGTATCGCCTTGCGCGTCTCCTCCAGATGCAGTCGCGTTGGCAAGATTGACGGAGACAGCTGCCGAGGACTGCTCGTAACTCGCTACGTCAAGAATACCGCCGCCACCATTGAGGACGTCCGCGCCGCTGCCACCTTGCAAAATATCCCGGCCATCGCCGCCTGTCAGCGTATCGGTTCCATCGCCGCCAAAAAGCCAGTCGTCGTCGTGACCACCATTCAGGAGGTCGTTGCCAGCCCCTCCGTACAGCACATCAAATCCATCATCGCCAGACAACGTATCGTTGCCGTCGCCGCCGAACAGTTCGTCCGCTCCGGCGCCACCAGTGAGAGAATCCTGCCCTTCACCGCCACTCAGCCCGTCTGCGCCCGTGCCGCCGTCCAGCAGATCATCGCCGCTGCCACCGTAAAGCGTATCATAGCCACTCTCGCCAAACAGAGTGTCGTTGTGATTGCCGCCACTGAGCATATCAGCGCCGCCACCACCGCTCAGGCTATCATGACCGTTGTCGCCCCAAATGCGGTCTGAGCCGGAACCGCCATCGATTGTATCCTGATCATTGCCGCCGCTGATGAGGTCCGCTCCGGTGTCGCCATAAATATTATCATTGCCATCACCACCAACAATCTGATCCGAGCCGCTGCCACCTCTCAGCGTGTCATGGCCACTATCGCCAGAAAGAATGTCCGAGCCGCTGCCTCCATTAAGAACTTCACTACCGGAATATCCTTGAAGAGTGTCCTGCCCGGCCCAGCCATCTCCACTGGTAGTGACGATCGCCTCACCGATGGTTGCACCGGTCGTATACCGACCATCACCATAGTAGTAGGTTTGCGCGTCTCCCATCCACGTGTCGGGGCTCGACCTTTGATAATCATCGCTAGTATCCAACGACGTGTCTGTGCTCAGCTCTCGAACCCGACCGTCAGCAAAACGGACAAACTCAATATCCTGTAAATCGACAATGATCTTGTTGGAGGCATTCACGTAGTTCACCAATTGCCACTGGTTTCCTCCGATGTGCCGTATTCGATCAACAGAATTCACACTCAACTGCAATGTATCGCTACCGATGCCGCCCTGGACGACGGACCAACCAAAATTGGCGTCGCCATCATATTGTTCGTCCGGTTGCAGATAGAAGGTGTCATCTCCGCCACCGCCAATGAGCAAATCATCCCCGCGCCAGAAATACAGATGGTCCATACCCTGGCCCCCACGCAGGGTATCGTCGCCACGGCCACCATTTAGATGGTCGGCCCCTTTGCCGCCATCCAGAATGTCATCGCCATTACCGCCGTCCAACGTATCGTGACCGGTCCCGCCAATCAGGTCATCATCACCATTGCCACCATCTAGAACATCGTGGCCTTCTCCTCCCATAAGGAGATCATCATCGGCGTTCCCCTTCAGGGTGTCCGCACCACTGCCGCCACTCAGAACATCATCGCCGTTGCCGCCATCCAGAATGTCATCGCCATCGTCGCCGGAAATGTAGTCGTTACTCTCCCCGCCCCGAAGTGTATCGTCGCCACCGCCACCGCCGAGCGCCAAGTCATCAAACAACCCTGCGCCGCTCAGACTGTCGTTACCGCCTCCGCCATAGGCGATCTCAGCTGTGTGATCGACAAGCGAGAAACTAACTGCCGCATCACCGGTTACGATGATGGTATCTCTCCCGCCATCACCCTGCACATTGCCACCATCGAAGTCGTCGGCATCCACAAACAGGATATCATTGCCACCATAGCCACGGATGGTGTCCGTCCCGGCATCTCCTGACAACATATCGTCATTATTGCCGCCTCGAATTACATCGTCACCAGCGCCGCCAGATATTTGCAAAGATCGCGAATGGCCATTCGCGTCCAGATTGTTCGATCTGCTGTCTCCAGTCGCACCGTCAAGAACATCTGTGACCAGATTGATGTCTGCGCTGCCGGAACCGTCCATTTCCGCATAGCGGAAGGTCTCGCCTGTCTCAAACTCAATAGTATGGATGCCGTTAACCGTATCCTCACGCCAACCGAGGGTACTATGGCTGAGAGACACATCACCGACAGCGCTGGTTGCAACTTTGCCCCCCTCGCCATCCGATACGCCAAAGTCCAGCACTGATCCATCATGCGTAAAAGAGGCCAACCCAAACAGAGTGTTACCATAGATATGGATATCGTCACTTTCGTCGGCATACATCGCCGCATTGTCTTCTGCGGTTTGTGGGGATTCTCCATCATAATTGAGGTTGATCTCGGTGATCCCCCACTCCGCCAGAGTCTTTAACTCGCCTTCATCCGCTTCACCGTCCTGATCTGCGTCTTGCCAAATTCGAAGCTCATTCCAAACATCGTCCGCTTCGTTCAGAACACCATCGTCATTATAATCAAATGCCCGCCGCACGGCTTGGAGGTCGGTATCGCCTTCTTCGCCCCACAGCTCAAATGCCAACTCCCGCGCCTGGTCAATGACACCATCGCCTGCTCCGCGCGTCCCATCTGCGTTCAAGTCGAGCGCAAGGAAACCATCGTCAGGACCCGCCCAAGAGGTTTGTTCCTGGAAACCATCATCGTCCCAGTCGAAAAATACGCTCTGATCGAAGCCAATCTCTACGCCATTGCCATCAAGATCGAAAATGATAGGCACATTTGCGCCAGTCTTGTCACCGGTAAATGTCACCCCGCCCGTGTCGAAGGTGTAGCCACCACCTCCGGGTGAAGGGGTTGTATTCCCCCCGGCGACGTCCGACAATGAGGGTTCTGAGGAGTCACCACCGACACCGTAGCCTCCACCACCGCCGTTACCGGAATTACCGCCGTTACCGGAATTACCGCCGCTACCGGAATTATCGCCAGTGTCTGATTGATCACCACTAGAGTGATTTTCTGAAATTACGACACCCGACCGATAGTCAGCCTCAACACGCGCCGTAATAAATTGAGCGTCTCCTGCCACCTGTGAGCCAATATACACTCCATTTTCGGCGTCGTAATGCAGGCCAAGCTCTGCTTTACCACCAACGCCCATACCCTCACCCAACACGCTAATTTGCGCTGCTGCGATAGCCCCAAAACCTACACTTGTTTCAACCTCAGTCCCCAATACACCACTGATAATGCCTTCAGAAAAATCAACTGTTACCGTGAGGTCACCTCCCACTCCAAGGTACCCACCGACAGACAACTCTAGTGTGTGCGTTGCAACGTTATATGAGCCGCTGGCTTCTACACCCGCGCCAAGCCCTAGCGCCGCTCCTGCAGAATAGATATTATCGGATGGGTTATACCTCGGGTTTGCGGGGGAACCAATGCTCCGTGTGAACTCGCCAAGAGCGGTGACCGAACCTTCCATCTTTCCAGAAATGAAACTACTTCCAGCTCCACTCCCATTAGAATAACTAAAATCAACAATTGTATCCCCATTATTTGAGGATGAAAAATTCACACGTCCCATTTAAGAAACTCTTTCTCTTAATTATTCATTGAAGAAAAGCCACAACGCATCCGCGGCAGTTTTTAACTATAAAAACTTAAATACCTGCGCCGATTTAGAAAAGCTTCCTGAACGCTACTATCAAAATGACGGGGAAGGCCACCCCGAGCATCAGAATTCTCGTGAGAAGATGTATGAAGTATGATACGTTATGGAAGCCTGAGAAGGTCGCGGCGCAGATGACAATAAGGAAAAGAACCATGCAAACGAAAATAAAACTTTTCGCTGGTTCGTTTATAACCAAGTTTGCCATTTTAGTGTAGGCGTTCATAATTTTTCTCATTGTAGATACGGCCTTTCAACCTCACGCCAATCCTATACGGCGTCCCCCCCAACGGATCTACCGCAACTTGAATACTATTTTGCCCTTCAAAATCGTGAAATCAAGCCTTTTCTCTGGGTATGTTGTTTGGCTTCGCGTAACCTTGCAGTTTTGGGTAGCTCAGAGGCTTTTCCACTCCAATAGGCTGAGGGGATTCATGTCGTCAATCCCGCATGGTAGCTGACTTGGTCGCAAAGAAGCCATGCAGCAGTTGGGACCCTCAAACGAGAAGACTGATCAGCCCCACTTGAGTGGTCCAAATTGAAAGTTAGTGCATGGTTGGCCTTTGGTCCATCGAGCCGATGGCCTCTGGAGCCGGTGGGCGGTAGCCCAGAGCACTGTGGGGTCTTTTGGTATTGTAGTGTTTCCTCCAGCTTTCGATGATAATTTGCGCCTCACGTAGCGAGTAGAAAACTTCCCCGTTCAGCAGCTCGTCGCGCATTCGCCCGTTGAAGCTTTCGCAATAGCCATTCTCCCAAGGTGACCCTGGTTCAATGAACGCAGTTTTGGCCCCGACAGCTTTGATCCAACCCCTGACAGCCTCCGCAATGAACTCTGGGCCGTTGTCAGATCGGATATACGCTGGGACACCACGCAATATGAACAGATCCGTCAGCGCGTCGATGACTTCGGTCGAGTTCAGCTTTCGCTTCACCCGGATCGCAAGACACTCTCGGCTGTGTTCGTCCAGGATGTTCAATGTCCTGAACGCCCTGCCATCATCTGTCCGGTGATGCACGAAGTCGTATGACCAAACGTGATTGCGATACTCCGGCCGCAGCCGGACACATGATCCGTCGTTGAGCCAGAGCCGTCCCTTCTTGGGTTGCTTCATTGGAACCTTTAGCCCCTCTCGCCGCCATAGACGTTCGACACGTTTATCGTTCACCTGCCAGCCTGCGTCTCTCAGCAGAGCGGCAATCCGACGGTAGCCGTAAATTACGCCAGATCCTGTCCAAGAGATGGGAAGTAGCTCACCCTGCGGGAAGCCCAAATCCTGATCGAACAATGGCGAGTTCACTACAATACTGTCAGGCCGCATAGCGCATTGGGCTACCGTCCGCCTGCTCCAGAAAGCATCGCGCCGATGGACCAGAGGCCCACGATGCACTAACAATCAAACCGGACCACCCGATGGGGGCACGCCAGAAGACCAAGACCGGAACAGAGCTAACCTAAGTTAGCGGACTCCAAGGGGAGCAGGTCAGTCTGTTCGGTGTCGTTCTAGCAGGCGTTGCGATCTGGATGGTTGTCAACTGAATGCATGTGCTTGCGGTTGCCCCTCGGCCCCGGAGACCATCGTCCCGATGGACCAAAGGCCAGTCATGCACTAACTTTCAAAATGGACCTCTCAGGTGGGGGCCAATCAGCGTCTATGCCGGGCTTCTGGCCGGCACATGATCGTCGGGAGCGGGCATTGCGACACTGCGGCCGGGTGCCGCTTACTTTTGGCGCTCACTCGTTCTGTGGCTCGGCATCTTCCAGACCCGTCGGCGTTGCGGACAACATGTCGTCGAACAGCGCCTTCCACTGCGTATCCGGCAAAGACAGAAGACCGAAGGCCTTGAGCAGGAATGCACCTTCAGCGGCGAGGAAGGTCGTTGCCAACCGACGGTCTCCCGGCTTCGACAGATCAAGTCGCCCAAAGCGGGCGGCGTACCAGTCGCGTGTCTCTGCCAGTTGGTCAGGATGCTGAAACAGCGCGGTCACGGCGACGGCTGCGCGGGAATGGTCGGCCTCCTCCGCATCTCGCATCGCCGCAAGATGCCCCCGGATCAACGCCTGTGCCGAAGGATCGGGCCCGGTTCGCTGGGCCACGTCGGCGTCGAAGGCCTCTTCCCAGCGGGTGATCATCGATCTGATCAGGTTGTCGCGCGTCCCGAAGGCGTATTGCACGCCACCCTTAGTGATCCCCGCAGCTTTCGCCACGGCGTCGAAACTGAGCGCTGAAGCGCCTTCGGTCATCACGAGCGCCTCGGCTGCATCAAGAACTTTGTCACGGTCGATAGAGCGGGGACGTCCGGCCATTTTGTCTCTTTCATTACGATACGACTGTATTTATATGCGCAGCCATGTGATGCAAGCCTAACACGACTCTCCAAGGAGACCCCAGATGCTTCCCCGCAACCGTTGGCTCGTGCTGGCGATCGTCTCAAGCTCCCTGTTCCTGATCGTCATCGACGTGACGGTGCTTTATACCGCACTGCCACGCCTCACACAGGATCTTGCCGCGACGGCCTCCGAGAAACTGTGGATCGTGAACGCATATCCGCTGGTTGTAGCGGGCCTCCTGCCAGGCATGGGCGGTTTGGGAGACCGGGTCGGCCACAAGCGCATGTTCCTCGCCGGGCTGGCGGTCTTCGGTCTCGCCTCGCTGGCCGCAGCTTTTTCCCCGACGCCCACGGCGTTGATCGCGGCACGGGCGCTGCTGGCCGTGGGTGCATCGATGATGATGCCGGCCACCTTGTCGCTGATCCGCCTTACCTTTACCGACGAGAAAGAGCGCGCCTTCGCCATCGGCATCTGGTCCGCCGTCGCCTCCGGCGGTGCGGCCGCGGGGCCGGTCGTCGGAGGCCTCTTGCTGGAGTGGTTTTGGTGGGGGTCGGTCTTTCTCATCAACGTGCCAGTCATCGTTGCAGCCCTTGTCGGCGGCGCGCTGATACTGGTCAATCGGCGTCCCGAAATGTCGCATCCCTTCGATCTTGCGGGCTCGGCCCAGGTGATGATCGGGCTGGTCGGTCTGGTCTACGCGATCAAGGAGGTCGCCAAGAGCGACCCGTCCTTCGCAGCCGCGGGCATCGCTCTTGCCGCCGGAGCCGTCGCCATATGGGCTTTCGTGCGCCGCCAGCGGTCGAGCGCGCATCCGCTAATCGACTTCGCGCTCTTCCGCAATGCGCGCTTTGCCTCTGGTGTGGTTGCGGCCCTGGTGGCCGCCGGAGCCCTGATCGGGGTCGAGCTGGTCTTCAGTCAGCGCCTGCAGCTGGTCCTCGGCCTGTCGCCGCTGGAGGCAGGGTTGCTGATCCTGCCGATTTCGGCCGCGTCCTTCATAGCCGGCCCGCTGACGGGCCTTGCGATGCCGCGCCTTGGGGAGGTCCGAGTGCTGACCTCGGCGCTGGCGCTGACGGGCCTTGCGCTGCTGGCTTTCCTGCTGACACATCAGGGACCGACAAGCCTCTGGCTTTCGGTCCTGGCGGTCATGGGCTTCGGAGTTGGAGCCACCATGACGGCCGCGTCAAGCGTGATCATGCTATCCGCACCAGAGGATCAAGCTGGCATGGCAGCCTCGGTGCAGGAGGTTTCGTTCGAACTCGGTGGCGCCGTCGGTATCGCCATTCTCGGCAGCGTCATGACCGCGCTCTACACCCGAGCCATGACCGTTCCTGCGGGGCTCAGCGCAAACGTCACCGACAGCATCGATCAGGCGTTACTGATTGCCGAGAGCTTGAACGGCAGCGCTGCCGCGCACCTCACGTCGCTCGCCCGGGACGCCTTCGACGAAGCTTTCGTCGGCGTGATTGCAGTTGCTTCCGTCGTAGTCCTAGGCGCGGCGCTCTGTATCTGGCGCCGGAGGACGTAACATACCCGTCACGCCATGCGCGGCTTCAGCCCCTCTCGCCGCCATAGCCGTTCCACGCGGTTGTCATTCACATACCAACCCGTATCTCTCAGCAGCGCCACATTCGCCGCAAACTGGCCTGTGGCCTTCCGGCGCTTCGGCATTTTCGTATCCCCTCAATAGGTTTGGGCTATACCTGAGCCGACTGTGCAGTTTTCTGGAACCACCTCACGGTTCAGAACATCGCGGGGCGGACCGACCCTAGAACTCAGTCACCTTGGTTGATTGTGTCGTCGTGTGATGACAGCCTCTCTGCTCCGCTCGTCACCACGATCAGCAGCGATATCGCAGCCATGACGGCCGCGAAGACCAGAATACCTTCGAAGTGGCCCCGATAGACATCGATGTAGCCGCCAAACCAAGCATTTCCCGCGCCGTGCATGACCGCCGCCACAAGAACGCTTCCGCGCGTGTTATTGAAGACCCAAGTATATTGCACGGACCATGCAATGCAAAATAGCGTGTAGCCGCCGACAGCGGTCAGCCAACCTCCGTCCTGAAGCCACTGGCTTTGGACCGTGCCGGGGGCGAGGAACAGGGGAATATGCCACATGCCCCAGCACACCCCAATGACAAGGCTGGCGCCAAGGGCCGTGTGCTTGCGTTTCAGCCGCGGCAAGGCGAAACCGCGCCAGCCGAATTCCTCGCCGAAACCGGCCAGCAGGGTCAAGATCAGGATCATCGGGATCACCTGCCAGATCGGTTTCAAGTGACTCCAATCCGGGTATGGTCCGCCCAGGGCATGATAGAGATACAGGGAGGCAACCGCGGGAAAGATCGGAAAGAACAGGGCAAAGGCCCACCAGAACCAGCCGACGCGCCATATCAGTGCCCTGCGCATCAAGTCCCGGACGCCGGCCCAACCATTTTCCATTGCGACAAGCAGGAACGCCGCAAGGCTGGCGCTGAACGCGCCAAGCTGGCTGATCCCGGATGGCCGGGCGCCGGAGGCAACGGCCAGGATAGGTGCCGTCCCGAGAGCCATGGCAACAACGGTCAAGAGGACAGCAGGATATGCTTTCAGCAGAGACGGCATGGATGGCCAGCCTTTCGGAAATTGCCTAGGGATCAGCCAGCATCGCTGTGCGCAGCCCTAAACTTTGGCGAAGCTATTTGATCTGTCGAAAAGGTTTCATGGATATGCGCTTTGCAAAATCGGAATGCCGCCCTTTCGGATCAAGAGTAGCGGTTTGATTTTTTATGCGGCAGGATGCGCCCGACGCTGCGCTGCGTGATATGTCTTGGAAGGCCAAAGACGGCATGAGATTGTCTCCTGCCACTGCGTGTCCAAACACCATGCCCCGGTCCAAGAGGCAGTTGCCCTCGGCGCAGCAGAAAGTCGCAACTTTGTTTTCCGCATGTCTCGGCCGGTTTGGTGTCGACATTCATTTCAAGAGTGCCTTGCACATCAAATGATACAGAAAGGCTGACTGCCGTGATTGCTGTGGATATCGCGACCGTAACATTGGTGACGATGACATTCGCCATTGCTCTGTTCGGTGCGAGCGTGATGGCTGGGGATCAGGGACAGCGCCAGCTGAACAGTGGCTTGATCGCGTTTCTCCTGATTGCGGCATTCGACAATGTCGCGGTCTTGATCGGACTGTGGGACGCATATGACGCGCTGCTTTGGATCGGTAGCCTCGAACCCGTTGTCATTTTTCTCTATGGCCCGGCCATTTATACATATGTTTTGACAGTGACAGGAACGGCCCCCTCTCGGCGCCATGTCGCTCTGCTGTACGGCGGTCCGATGGCGGTTGCGCTCTTGCTCTTTGCCGCCGCAGCCCAGTTGCCGCGCGACGTGCGGCTGGCCATGATTTCATCCATGCCAGTGTCGGACCCCGCGCGGGCGGATCTGGCTGGAATGATCATGATCGCGATGCAGTATTCCTTTGTCGCGATCACCTTTGGCTACCTTGTCGCGTGCTGGCGCGCTCTTGATGACAACTTGCGCCGGGTCGGAGCGCTTTTTTCTTCCATCGAAGACCGCACGCTCAGGTGGCTGCGTGTGGTGATGATCCTCATTTTCCTTGCCTGGGTGCAGGCCGCGTTGCAGCCCTTGCTCGCCGGGACCCTGGAAGATGGCGATTGGGCTGAGAGGATCGACGCTGGGATAACCCTGACCTGGGTGACGATGCTGGCGTTTTTCGGCATTCGCCAGCGTCCCGTACTACAGGAACCCGACCGGCGGGCGACCGCGGTTCCGGCGGTGGACACGGTCACCGAAAAATACGCGCGCTCCGCCTTGGGCGCTGACAGGATGCAGAAACTGGGGGAGCGTATCACGCTCTTGATGCAGCGAGATGCGCTGCACCGTGACTCCGCTCTGTCGCTGCGCCGTCTTGCCGAACAGGTCGGAGCCAGCCCGAACTATGTTTCGCAGACGCTCAACGACCACCTGGGGGTCAGCTTCTTTGATTTTGTCAACGGTTTCAGGGTCGACGAGGCAGAAGAACTGATGCGCACCACAGATCGCAGCATCACCGAGATCGCGCTGGACGTCGGGTTCAACTCCCGGTCCACCTTCAATGCCGCCATACGCAAGCACCGTGGCATGTCTCCCTCCGAGCTGCGCAAAGGGGGAAAGGCGCACCGCGCCGATTGACCGAACCGTCCCGTCCGAACGTTGAAATGTCCTGTCCTGCCTGACCGGACGCAGAGCGGCTTCCGCTCTGTCATGGATCTGTTGGTGCGCCTGACCGGCGACACCTTCGAGCGAACAGGCAAAAGGACGGTAGGAATGAACCGAGATATACGCGACCGCTGTTGCGAACTGACCATGATATTTCTTGTTGCTGTGTGTTTGGACCCTGGCCAGGCGCGCGCACAGAGCAAGGGGTCCGGCTTTTCGATCGGCCTCTATGCGGCGACGGCAGTCTCCCCCTTTGGCGCTGCGGCGTCTGACAATGCCCTGATACCGGCCTTCGATTATACGAGGGGCCGTTTCAGCATTGGCACCTCTGGCCTTGGCTTTGATGTGGTCAGCACTGACCAGATCACCCTCACCGCCAAGCTGGCTCCTAGAACCTTTGCCGACCCCACTTCGGTGCCGGGCCTTGGCCATCTGGACCGCGACATCGCCCTGGAGGCCGGGGTGGCGGCAGAGCTGCGCTATGGCCGGATTTCGACCGGCATCGAGGCGCTCACCGATGTTTCCGACACTCACAGGGGGACAGCGGTTCGGGCCAGTGTTGGAACCGCCTTCACCCCCGCGCCGCGGTGGGGCATTGCGCTAGAGGCCGGAGCCACCTGGATGGATGGAAATCTGGCGACCTACAGCTTTGGCGTCCTCCCAAGCGAGGCGCGCGGCACGCTCGCCGCATATTCGGTTCAGAATCTGGTGGTGCCGTCGATCGGGGTCCGGTCGAACTATGAGCTTACCGACCGGCTCGCGCTCGTCGCGGGGGTGTCGGTCGATTTTCTTCCAAGGCAGGCGACCGACAGTCTGATCGTGAAACGGGACACTCTAACCTCTGCGATGATCGGGTTGCGTTTTGAGTACTGAGGCAGCCCATCAGCGACCGGCGCGCAGGACAGAGGATGGCTCCGCGCAGCTCCCACAATGGTCGGCGGCGGGCCTGCTGGGGCTTTGGCTTCTGGTCACCTTGCCGATGGCGGGATTGTCCCTCGGTCTTGCCCCCTATCTCATTGCGCGCCTTCCCGATGCGGACCCTGGGCTGATCTTCTGGAAGACCATCATCGCGGGCATGGCCTGGCAAACCGTGGTCTCCATCGGGGTGCTCGCCTGGGAGGGGCAGGGGTGGACCCTCGACGCACTCCGGCGCGGTCTTTGGCTGCGCGCGCCATCTTTGCACGGCACAAAACGGGCCAATTGGGCTATCCTCTGGAGGTTGGTTCCTGTCGGTGTTCTCTGTGTTCTTGCCGTTGATAGCGCCTTTGGATGGCTTGATGCGGTGCTTGCCGCGCGGTTGCCGGAATGGCTGGTGCCATCTTACGCAGACATCACCGCTCTCGCCACCGCGGCGAACAAAGGCAACTGGAGCCTGCTTTGGATCGCCCTCGTGTCGAGTGTCTTCAACTATGGTCTGGGAGAGGCGCTCTTCTTTCACGGGATTCTGCTGCCCAGGATGGTGCAGACCTTCGGTCGCCGGGCCTGGGCCGTCAATGCCGTGGCCTTTGGGCTCTATCACGCGCACAAGGCCGCTGTCTGGCCCACGGTCATCCTGTCCTGCGTCGCGTATAGCTGGCCGGCGCAATACACGCGCTCGATCTGGCCCGCGCTGCTGATCCACGGCTTTGAAGGTCTCGTCCTGATCGCAGCCGTGCTCCTGGTCGTTCTGGGCGGCCCTCTTTGATTTCACTCTGAAACCTAAACTTGATCGCATGGAGACCCGAAATGCGAAAATTATTGATGACCGCCGCTATTCTTCTGGCAGCCACCTATGCCGCCGTTCTGAGCCTGTTGGCCTTGCCGGATTGGAATTTCCCGCGGCAGGAGGCGCCGCGGCTGGTCGATCAGACGCTTGCGGACCCTGAAGACGCGCTGACCTTTGCCTTCACGTCGGGCAATTCGGATGCACAAGCCCAAAGGCGTCTGTTGCTTGTCACCGAGATCGGACTCGACAATGTTTTCGCCATCGACCTGTCCCCGCATCTTCCCCCGGGAAGCCATGATGCCTTTGACGCCGTCGATATTCTGGGCTGGGCGGACCTCGTCCAGATGGCCTCACAAGGGGCAAGCGATTTTTTCCCGATAGACAGCCTCCTTCCGGTTGCCGAGGGGGAGGCGCATGTGGCCTTCGGAACGAACTTCCAGAGCCACGGCAAGGAGGTGGAAAACGAGGCACCCTTTGCCTTTCCGCGCCTGACACGGCCCTCCGCCGCCATGACTGAACTTGCCGTGGACAGTCAGGCGGTTCTCCTGGATTACGAGGTCGAGCTCTGTATGCGCTTTGATCGCGATATTGCCGTGCTTGGCGATTTCGAGGCCGCCCGCAAGGCGATTTTCCTATGCGGCGATTTCACAGATCGCGCTGCCCTACTCCGCGGGATGCCAGAGGGAGAGAAGACGTTCAGCGGGATCGGCTTCACCGATGCCAAGAGTTTGCCGGGGGCCTTCCCCACTGGTCCGGTGTTGGTCATCCCGCGCGACTGGCGCAGCTTCGTCAAAGAGGAGTACATCGCGACGGAATTGAACGGACAGCCGATGCAATTTGCCAGCGGCGCGGACATGCAGCTGGACTTTGGGCAGATGGCGGATTTCACGTTGCAGCGCGCTGGTGCCGATGACTGGGTCCATCAAGGCAGCGCAATCCCGTTGATACCGGGCCGCGTCATCCGCAAGGGCCAGGTGCTTCTCTCTGGAACCCCCGAGGGCGTGCTGCTGCGCCGCCCGAGCCGACGAACCATTCTGGCCAATGTTGGAAGCTATCTGCTGCTGGGCGGGGCCTTTTCCGGCCGCTCACCCTATCGCTACATCCTGGAAAACTTCATCCAAAGCGGGCTCCGCGAGGGCGCTATGTTGCAGCCCGGCGATACAGTGGTCCATCGCGCGACCCGCCTCGGAACGATCAAGACGCAGATAAAGGAAAAGGGCACGACAGGATGAGAACAGGTTCAACCTATTGCTTGTGTTTGCTGCGCCAACCGTAGCGAGTTGGCCGCCTGTATGTCGTACCCCGATCAGCATCGGGCAGCGGGCTGGTCGGGCGGGGGGCGGGATGCTGCGTTGCGCTTAGCCCGACCCCAGAATTGCGGCCAGATCATCCTGTGGATCCGGTCGCGCGTTCATGTCGAGCCCGCTTTGGATGTGTTCAAGATGCGAGATCAGCAACCGCTCTGCCTGTTCCGGGTCTTGCGACTGGATCGCCTGGAGAATGTTGCTGTGCTCATCATCCGGGCAGCTGGCGTTCTCGGACGATCCAAAAAGACCAACGATCAGCGACGTGCGCGTGACCAGTTCCCGCATCATGCGGAAGATGAACTTATTCCCCGTCGCCTCGGCCAGTTTGGTGTGAAATTCACCTGACAGGCGAATGATTTCCGTGCGCTCTTTGTTGCGTCGCGCCGTGTCCTCAAGCGCGATGTGATCGACCAGAACCGTCAGGTCCAGGTCCTCGGCGCTTTGCGCCAATTGGCGCACCAGCGGCGGCTCGATCAACATTCTGGCGGCGAAAACCTCGTTCGCCTCGGATTGGTCGGGGCAGGCGACATAGGCGCCGCGATTGGACTCCAGCTTGATGATTCCCTGACTGGACAGCAACAGCAGCACCCGGCGGATTCGCATACGCCCGACCCCGAAGGTCTCGCAAAGGCGCGCTTCACTCAGTTTGGTATTGGGCGCCAAGCGCTGCTCCATCACGGCCTTATAGATGCGCTCAACAATAAAACTCTCATCCGGCCCCGCTTTGGAGCTCGATGTGGTTAGGCTGTTTTGCTGCGGATCGGAGGGCACAAGATCACCTTCAAGACTAACGGGTTTTACAACGTTGGTTGGCGGTAAACGCCTAAACTTCGATCAATGTAAGGGCAAATCTCAGAATTTGTCGATCAGATTGTCAAAAGTGTTGACAAAGATTGTTAACAATACTTCGCTGAAGGCGCGGCATGAACGGAGTCTCCACCTCACTGCCGGCCAAAAATAGCGCGAAACGCGCCGAAATCGAATCCAACGGGAGTTGAGACATGCAACGAAGAACACTTATGAAGGCGGCCCTGACAGCCGTAACGCTGACGGCACTGGGCACCAGCGCCGCTGTCGCGGAAAATCCGGTTCTGAAGATCGGTTTTGTCGGCGTCACCAGTGGCCCGGCGGCGGCCTGGGGGATTTCCAACCAGCGTTCGATGGAAACCCGCGCGGCCTGGATCAACGAGACCGGCGGCGTCACCATCGGCGACACCACCTATGATATCGAGATCGTTTCCTTTGACGACCAGAAAGACCCCAAGCGCGCGATCGCGGGCATGGAGAAAATGGCGCAGGAAGGCATCCACTATGTGGTCGGCCCGAACGTCGATGACGGCGCAGCAGCCGTGCGCCCGGTCGCCGAAGCCAACGGGATCATGTATTTCCCCTATGCCTTCCCGAAATCTCTCTATGAGCCGCCCGCATCAAACGCGGTTCTCGGCATGGTCGCCAACTATCAGTCCGGCCCGGCGATCTACAAATATCTGATGGATGAAAAGGGCGTCAAAAGCGTTGCCTTTATTGCCGCCAATGAATCCGATCCGCTGAGCCAGCGTGACGGTGGCGTGGCCGCTGCCGAGGCGCTGGGTCTGGATGTTGTTTCTGCCAATGTCACTTATCAGGTCGATACCACGGATTTCACCCCGGTGCTGACGCCGGTCATGCGCACGCGCCCCGACCTGCTGGTTCTGTCCGGCGTGTCGCCGGCAAACGCGCCCCAGCTGATCCGCTCGGCACGCGAGCTGGGCTTTGAGGGCATCATCTCCACCGAGACCGCGCAGGACGCTGGCGTTCTGGCCGAAGGCGCCGGTGATCTGGCGAATGGCTTTATCTCGGTCGGTGGCGCTTCCACACCCGAGCTGGCCTCGCCGATGATGAACGAATTCGTGCAGCGGTATACCGACATGTTTGGCGAATATAACGATGAGTCCAACACCAAGGTTTACGCGCTGGAGTACATCCTGGAGACGCTGAAGGCCGATCCCGCCGCGATCTCCGACGTGGATGCCTTCAAGACCACCATGGACAGCTTTGAAGCGCCCAACCCCTATATGAACGGCGATGCCAAACTGCGCTATGTCGGCATGTCCTCCTTTGGCCAGAAACGTCAGGTTGCGGTGCCGCTGGTGGTGAATGTCTACAAGGATGGCGCCTTCGAGACGCTGTTCGTCGCCGAAGTTGACTAAGAAACGTCCCCGACTGCTTTGAACTGAGCAGAACCTCCCTGGGCCTGTGAAAGGGCCCGGGGGCTTTTCCAACAAGGAAAACTCCATGGAACAGATACTGGCGAATGGCGTCTATCTGGGGTCCCAATACGCGATGATCGCGCTTGGTCTGACCCTGATTTTTGCGCTGATGAACGTCCTGAATTTCGCGCACGGGCAGATGTATGTCATCGGTGGCTTTGTCACCTATACAGTCTACGGCCAGTTGGGCCTGCCATTTGTCGTGGCGCTTGTGATGTCCTGCGTCACCCTGGCGATCCTGGGGGCGCTGATTGAAAAATTCCTCTTTGCGCCGGTGATCAAGGGATCCGCCCGCGAAGAAAGCACCATGCTTCTGGCCGCCGGGATCGCCTTCTTTCTGGATGCGCTGATCCTGATCATCTTTGGCGAGAAACAACGCGGTGTGCCAAAGATCGTGAATGGGGTTTTTAACTATGATTTCCGACTGATCATGCCCTATGACCGCATCCTGATCTGCGGTCTGGCGATCCTGTCGATCGTCGCCTTCATCGGCCTGATGCAATACACCAAGACGGGCCGCGCCCTGCGTGCCCTGGCGCAGGATCGCACCGCCGCCCAGCTGATGGGCGTGAATGTTGACCGCTATTCGATGATCGGTTTTGCCCTTGGCGCGATGCTGGCCGGGCTGGTCGGTGGTCTTTTGGTCACCATCACCGGCGTCAACCTCGGCATGGGCGGGCCGACCTCGATCAAGGCCTTCATGATGGTGATGATCGGCGGCGCGGGGGTGATTTCCGGCGCCATCTGGGGCGGGATCATCCTTGGCTTCATGGAGGCGATCGGCCTCGCGGTGCTGTCCCAATACGGCGACATCACCTATCTGCTGATCTTCATCTCGCTGATGATTTTCCTCGCCATCCGGCCTCAGGGCCTGATGGGCAAGCCGTGGGGTTGAGCGCATGATGGGTTTTTCTTCAAAACAGATGATGGGCCTTGGCGTCTTTCTCTTTGCGATCTTTGTCGGCGTGCCGCTGCTGATTGGCGCAACGGGACGCTGGGATTTCTACTTCACGCTGACCTCCGTCGCGCTGCTGGCAATTGCAAGCGCGGGCGTCTGGCTGACCTTCTACATCGGCCGGATCAACATCGGTCAGGGCGCATTTGCCCTGATCGGCGCCTATGTTTCGGCCATCCTGGTCGTCAAGGCGGGCTGGTCTTTCTGGCTGTCGCTGCCCGCCGCGGGCCTGTTTGCCGCCCTTGTTGCGGTGCTGATCGGCCTGCCGATCCTGCGGCTGCGCGGGGTCTATTTTGCCATGATCACGCTGGTTCTGACGCAGGTGGTAACGCTGACCGCGCTGGCCCTGCCGATCACCAATGGCGCCAAGGGGATCTCGAACATCCCGCTGCCCTCGGGGCTGTCGCTGTTCGGCATTCCGCTCATTCCCGATTTCGGCAGCATGGAAAATACCAAGCTGGCCTTTTATCTGACCGCCTGCATTCTGATGGTGGTGACCTATGCGGCGCTCTACCGGCTGGTCAATTCGCGGCTGGGTCACCTTTGCCGCTCGATGCAGCAGAACGAAGAGCTGGCCAGCTCCATCGGCGTGAACATCGCCTATATCCGCATCGTGATCTTTGCGATTTCCAGCTTCTTTGGCGGTCTTGGCGGTGCGATGTTCGGCTCCATCGCGCAGTCGGTCTACCCCTCCAGTTTTCAGGTCGCGGATTCGGTGAACTTCATGCTGAACTGCTTCCTTGGCGGGCTGGGTTATGTCTTTGGTCCGATGCTCGGCACGCTTGTGCTCTACTTCGGCTGGGACCTGCTGTTTGAATTCGGCAAGTACCAGATGCTGATCTACTCAACCCTCCTGATCCTGATCATTCGCTTTCTGCCCAATGGCTTGCTCAGCATCCGTTTCAGCAAGGGGGATAAATCATGAGCAGCCTCATCCAGGTCAAGAATGTCACCAAGAAATACGGTGGCCTGACGGCAAACAACGACATCAGCTTTGATGTGGGCGAACACGAGATCCTCTCGGTCATCGGCCCGAATGGCGCTGGTAAATCGACCCTGTTCAAGATGATTTCCTCGTTCACGCCCACCACCTCCGGCGAGGTGCTCTATCGCGGCGAGCGGATTTCCAATTTGAAACCGCATATCGTGGCCCGCAAGGGCGTGGTGCGCACCTTTCAGGAGACCACGATCTTCAAGAGCATGACCGTGCGCGAAAGCGTCGTGGTCGCCCAGCACCTGCGCGCCAAGGCCTCGCTTGCCGGGTATTTCTGGGGCTCCAGAACCGCGCAGGATGATGTGGCTGCCTTTGGCAAATACGCCGACGAGCTGCTGGAGTTCCTCGGCATGTCCGAGATCGCCAACGAGCTGGCGAGCAATCTGCCGCAGGGCAATCTGCGGGCGCTTGGCATCGCCATCGGCTTGGCCACCGCGCCCAAGGTGCTGCTGCTGGACGAACCCTTTGCCGGCATGAACCATGACGAGACCATGAATATGGTCAATCTGGTGCGCTCAGTGCGGGATGAGCGCGGCGTGACCATCATGCTGGTCGAACATGACATGCCGGCGGTGATGAGCATCTCTGACCGGATTGTGGTTCTGAACTTTGGCGAAAAGATCGCCGAGGGCACACCGTCTGAAATCCAGAACAATGAAAACGTCATCGAGGCCTATCTGGGCAGCGCGGACGACGAGATCGGGATGTAAGCCATGACAGCCATGTTGGATTTCAAAGATGTCGAACTGTACTACGATCACGTCTACGCGCTGAAAGGCGTGTCGCTACAGGTCAATCAGGGCGAGACCGTCGCCCTGATCGGCGCCAATGGCGCGGGCAAATCCTCGATCCTGCGCGCCATCACCGGGCTGGCAAAGCCAGCGCGCGGATCCGTGACATTCGAGGGCGCGCGTGTCGATGGCACTGATCCGTCGGCCATCGTCAAACGGGGCATCGCCATGGTGCCGGAAGGGCGGCGGGTGTTTCCCTATATGTCGGTGAAGGACAACCTGATGATGGGGGCCTTCACCCGCAGCGACAAGGCCGAAATTCAGGCCACGCTGGACAGCATCCTGACCCGCTTTCCCCGCCTCAAGGAACGTTACAGCCAGGCAGCGGGCACGCTCTCGGGCGGCGAACAGCAAATGATGGTGATCGGGCGCGCCCTGATGGCCAAGCCCAAGCTGCTCTTGCTGGACGAGCCCAGCCTCGGCATTGCGCCCAAGCTGGTGCAGGACATTGCCCGCTCGATCGTGGCGATCAACCGCGACGAAGGGGTCTCTGTGCTGCTGGTCGAGCAGAACTCGCGCATGGCGCTCAGCATTTCGCATCGCGCCTATGCCATGGCCACCGGGAATGTGGTGATCGAGGGGAACTCGAAGGAGCTCCTGCATGATGATCGGATCAAGGCCGCCTATCTTGGCGCAGAGGTGTAAACAATAATGAAAATTCTGGTTATCAACCCCAACACCACCAGCTCCATGACCGACAAGATCGGGGCAGCGGCCCGGGCCGTTGCCCGCCCGGACACGGAGATCATAGCCACCAATTCGCAAAACGGTCCCGCAAGCATTCAGGGCTATCTCGATGTTGCGACCTGTGTGCCGGGGTTGCTGGAAGAGGTCGCACGCCACCCCGACGTCGATGCGATCGTCATCGCCTGTTTTGACGATACCGGCCTCAACGCGGTGCGCACTTTGGTGTCGGTGCCGGTTCTGGGCATCGGCGAGGCCGCCTATCACGCCGCCAGCATGGTCGCCAACAAGTTCAGCGTGATCACGACCCTGTCCCGATCCGTGCCGGGGCTTGAGGACAACCTGACGCGCTATGGGCTTGCCCAGAAATGCGCCAGGGTGCGGGCAACGGAAATTCCGGTGCTGAAGCTGGAAGAAGGCGACCCGGCCACCATGTACAAGATCCGCTCGGAAATTCGCGAGGCCATCGACCAGGACTACGCCGAAGCCATCGTGCTGGGATGTGCGGGCATGGCCGACCTCATGGCTGACCTCAGCGCCGAGTTCGGCCTGCCCGTCATTGATGGGGTCGCCGCCGGGGTCACCTTTGCCGAAGCCTTGGTAAATACCAAGCTCAAGACCTCCAAGATCGGTGCATATTCAAGCCTTTAGTCAGAACCTCCGGCGGTGCGGTCATCGTTCCGCCGGTGCAGCGGCCAGTGCAGGAAAGCGGGCGACGGCCTGCCGCGCCTCCGCTGTCCAGAGATCAAGCGCCTCGCGATCCTGCTCTGGCAGCGCTCGGTGCCGAGGGGCGCGCGGCTGCGGGATCGGGCTGGCAGCATCAAGCCATGCTGCATCCTGCGAGATCTGCAGAAAGTCTGCCAACCCCGCAAGTCGTGGGCGCGGCTGCTCAATGATGTCTTCGTAGCGCAAAACATGCAGCTGCTCCGGCGGGGTTTGTGCCAATCCACGTAGCCCGGCCAGGGTGATGGCGGACCAGAATGCCGCACAATCCTGCAACGAGGGCGGCTGCGCCATAATCCGGCGCATGGGCAGCAAGCGCGCGCCCAGCAGCTCCGCCAGCCAGATCCGACGGGAGCGCCCCAGATGCGCGTCGGCAGAGAGTACATCAACACCGGCGCGGCGGGCCTGTTTCCACATCCAGATCACAAATCGCGCTGGTTTGTAATTCTGCATCGACAACGCTGTATCCCGCCCATCGCGCAGCAGCAGAACCTTTTTGGCCTCGGGAAACAGCGCGTTCAGCGTAGGGGCCGCCAACAGGGAGCCGCCGGAGCGTTCGATCCAGAGGCTCGCATTGCTGTCTTGGGCAAGACAGTGGAACAGGTGCCGATAATGGTCCGCCCGCCTCTGCCTGGGCGCGGCGCAGATCATCGGCGCGAGCTGATCAAAGACCGGGTCCGGGTCATCAAAGAGATGCGGCAGCGTCACCGCCAGCAGGGGCGGGCAATTGTCGGGATCAAACCGGCGACGCGCAACCCGGTGATAAAGGAACTCCTCCGGGGCGACGCTCGGATTGGCCAGCTGCCGCAGCAGCGGCGTCGGGCGGGAGAGCTGCCGCCAGAACGCGGCACCGCTGATATGCCCCGGCAGCAAGGCCCGCGACGCCTGCATGGTGAGCAGTTCAGACAGGCTCAACACCTCGGGATGCATCCGCAGGATCTGCGAAAGCATGGTCGAACCACTGCGCGACGCGCTGAGAAGAAACGCCCCCCGCATCATCGTGCCGCCCACCGCATATCCGGGCCAAGGCGGCACTCGACACGGCGCAGTTTGCGACTCGGATCAAAGGTGAGCGTTGCCCTTTTCTGGGTGATCCGGCACGTGGCCTGACGGCAGGCAAGGAGCTGATCAACAGCGGTCGCGGCGGCTTGTGCGGCCTCGTCAGGCAGGTCGGTCGTCAGCCGGAGCTCGATCTCATCGACAGCAACCTGGATCAGCCGGAAATCCGTGATCCGCCGGTCGCTGTCCAGAATTGCATTGCGCAGCACATCTGGCGTCAGGAACACCGGCCCCGCCGCGCCGGTCAGGTGAAAACAATCATCCACGCGGCCGACGACCTCCTCGACCAGACGCAGCGGCGAGCCGCAAGCGCAGGGCCGCTCTGCCAGGCGCAACAGGTCGTTCATCCGATATCGCGCGAGGATCTGCGTCTGTCGCCGGAAACTGCTGATCACCGGATTGACCAGTCCGTTGCCAGCTGGCTCAAATTCAAAGAACATCGACTCCTCCGCCAGATGCAGTCCGCCCTGTCGGCAGGTCACCGCCAGCAGCCCTTCGGTCGCCATGTAGATCTGTTCCAGCGCTTGCCCGAAACAGGTTTCGATCACTGACCGGTCCATCGGGTCCAGCGTTTCTGCCGCTGAAAAGATACGCTGCGGGCGCAGCCGGAACTGCTGTTGCGCGACATGGCGCAGGAGCTTTGGCGGTGCGATAAGGACGCTGGGATCGAAGGCCTCCAGCTCTGTGCGCCAGTTCTCCGGCCCGCTGCGCAGATCAAAGAACCGCAGCTGCATCAGCGGCAGGCTGCGCGCGCTGTCATAAAGCCGGGTGTCCTGTGGCAGGATGATCGCGACCCGCTGGCGACGGCCCCACAAGCCGCCCATGGTCTTGGCCAGCACGGTGCCAAGCCAGCGGTAGCGCTCGGGCTCGGAAATCACGAACACCCCGCGATTGCCGCTGGTGCCGGTGCTGGCGCCGACGGTGAAATCCCCGATGCGGCAGGTGTCGCCGATGGCCTGCCAGGCCTGATCGGCAGAGATCCCGGCACGGTTGTATGCAGCGAAATCCGCCATCAGTGTGGCCTTGTCGCGGATCGGCAGGTCTTGCAGCTCGGTTGCCCCGCCCTGATAGGCGCGGACACCTCTAACGTCGCGCGCCAGCCAGCGCCGGAGCATGCGGTGCTGCCAGTGGTCAAACGCTGCGCGGCTCAACCCCGGACGGGCCATGCGCGTGGCGGTCACAAAGGCCGAGGCAGTCTCCAATGCGGCCCTCATGCCCCGGCCTCGCTGGAAGGCAGGTCATAGCGGGTGGCGGCAGGGTCATGGCAGAGCATCAGTTCACCGCCCGCCGCCTGAAACCTGCGCAAGGCCGCAGCGGTGCTGCCGAGTGCCGTCGGATCATCCGCAATCCACCCCGCGGCCCCCCCCGGAGAGCGACCCGGGATAAGTGCTGCCAACAGCCATTGGGCATCAACCGCGTAGAGCAGCGGCGGGTCGAGCTGCGGGAAATAGAGGCCAAACTGCCCGGCGGCGTGACCGGGCAGCGCCACCGCCAACACGCTGCCATCGCCAAAGAGATCCCCGGCCTCGGAAAAGCCGACAGGCAGAGCGGCAGCTTTCGCCGCAGGCATCTGCTCCAGAGGAGACAGCCGGGCCTCAAAATCCGCCGGAAGCAGTTCGGGAAATACGCCGTGACGCAGGTTTGCCCAGGCTCGGTTTTGCTTGATCCCACGCCACGCGGCGGCGCTGGCAATAAACCTGGCCTTGGGAAACAGCCGCAGACCGGAGACATGATCGGCGTGGAAATGGGTGAGGATCACGCAAGCGATATCCGCAGGCCCAAGCCCGTGGCGGGCCAGAAAGACCTCTGGCTGTTCGGCGGCGTTCATTTGGGGGCGCAGAAGCTGGCCATAGGCGCGAAGGGGCAGGCTGCGACCGGGGGCCGCAAGGGAATGCGCGGTGTAGCCGGTATCAATCAGCACCGGCCCAATCACCGGATGTCTGACCAGCCCATAACGAACCCGCAAGCGGATCCGGCGCCAGCCCCCGCCCTTTAAGAGCAGGGCCTCGGGCGCGGCGACCCAAGCGCTATTGGCAAAAAGCGGCTGCATCACGGGGCGCCCTTGGCAAAGGTCATGTCCAGCCCCTCGGCAAAGCGGACCTGGGGTGACCAGCCCAGGACGCGCCGAGCCTTGTCGATATTCAGGCTTTGTGCATAGGCAAATAGCGCCAGCCCATAGCGTGTGACCAAGGGTTCAGGCTGGCCCGGGCTGTATCGGGCGATGCCCTCCGCCAGCGCGGCCATGGCCATCAGCGGGCGTAACGGCAGGCTGCGCCACCTCAGTGCGACGCCCGCCCGTGTGCAGGCTTGCCCGGCGATTTCGGTCACCGGCAGCACCTCGCCGCCGGAAATATTGAAGATTTCGCCCTCTGCCGATTGATCCGCCAGAAGGGCCGCAAGTGCCGCGCCCGCGGCATCGCTCACATGGGTCAGGTCAATGCGCGCCTGCCCCCCTCGCAACAGGGGCAGGGGCCTGCTGCGCGCAGCGGCCAGCAGACGGGGCAAAAGGGCGCTGTCCCCGGCGCCATAGATCCCACGCGGGCGCAGCACAACGGGGCCCAGATCGGCATGCGCGAGCACCAGTTGCTCTGCGGCGCGTTTGCTGGCGGCATAGGGATTGAAGGGGCGGGGCAGCGGCATGTCTTCGCTCACCCCCAGCTGGTCCTGCATCGCGAAATAGACCGAGGGGCTTGAGATCAGCACAAATCGCTGCACGCCCTGGCTGCGGGCAAATCGGAGGAGATTGCGCGTGCCCGTGACATTGGCCCGCTCGAAATCCGCGCGCGGACCAAAGGGCGCAGACAGGGCCGCGCAATGCAGCACTGATGTGACTTCGGCCAGTTCCGCCGGGACCTGCTCCGGCAGGGGTGTGGCCAGATCCCAGCGCAGAACCGGGTGGCCCTCTGCGGCCAGATCTGCGCATTTTTCAGGGTCGCGCCCCTGCGCCACCACCGGCAGATCCCGCGCGCGCAGCAGACGCAGGACCTCTGCCCCCAGAAACCCGGTCGCGCCGGTGACCAGAACGCGCCCCGCCACGTCAGTATTCCAGCGCCATGCCGCCAAAGGACACGCCCGCAGATGTGCCCAGGAACAAGAGCTTGTCGCCCGCGTGAATGCGCCCCTCCCGGCGCGCCATATCCAGCACAAAGGGGATCGAGGCGGCGATCTGGTTGCCATAGTCGCGGGTGATATCCATCACGATGCTCGGATCAAACCCCGTCTGGCGGATCATATGCGCCAAAGCCGCCGGGCTGGCCTGATGCGGCACCACCAGGCTGACCTCGTCGCGGGTCCAGCCCGCGCGGTCGAGCAAATCTGTCACGAAGCCGCCGAATTTCTGCGCTGCGAGGCGGAACAGCGGCTTGCCCTCCATCTGAAACAGCGCGTGCCGGGCAAAACGCTCAGGATCGCGGGCGAAGTCGAACCTTGTGCCACCGGCGGCCAGCGCGCAGGCGTCATAAAGCGACGGATAGCTGCGCATCAATGTGGCTTTCAGCGTGCCGCCAGCCTCGGCTGAACCGGTAACGACCGCCGCCGCCGCGCCATCGCCAAACAGCGCTGCCACCTCCGGGTCCTGCTGCCAGGGCAAGGCGCGCGAGGCGACCTCGGAGGAGAACACCAGCGCCCTCTGAACCTCGCCGCAGGTAATCATACGCGCCGCCGTGCCAAAGGCCGTGAGGAAGCTGAGGCAGGTGCTGTTGACGTCAAAAGCCTGCGCCATGCCATCCGCAATGCCAAGCCGCGACATGACCAATGGCGCTGTGGCCGGGATCGGCTGATAGGGAACCGCGCATCCCGCCAGAACCAGATCAATGTCGCTGGCCGCCAGCCCCGCATCGCGCAGGGCAGCCTCGGCTGCCGCCACCGCGAGATCAATCTGGCTCTCTTCCTCGCAGACATAGCGCTGCGCCACGCCGACCGCTGCGGAGAGTTGCCCACAGGGCAGGCCAAGTGCGTCCTCATACTCTGCTGTCGTGCGGCAGGTATGGGGCAGGGCCCGCCCCGTGCCTGCGATCTTAATCCGCATGAACGATATCCTATGGGAGTGCGCCACCCCGCCGATGCGGATCATGGCTGGCCCCCTCAAAATGTTGGACCGTTATCGGTCTTGGGAAAATGCCCTGTCAAGTCGGGGTGGTCGCGCATTTCATCTATACGAGCATTGTCGGCATCTTTCATCAATGGCTGGCGACCAGCGATGCCGACCGCATGATGCAGACGATTGACGATCTGATCCTGGCGGCGCGGGGCATGGCCCGCGTGGTTGGCGGCAGGCCGCTGGCTTGCAACTCATGGACGAAATCCCGGCTCTTGATCTCTTGTGGTGGTGCCATAATTGTGCAACTGATCGCGCTGTCGGTTTCCTTCGGGAATGAAAAGGGAATCCGTTCTGGCCTTGGCCAGAAAACGGAACTGCCCCCGCAACTGTAGGCGGCGAGTGCCTCTCTGCATGCCACTGGGATACCCCGGGAAGGCGAGAGGTGTGACGACCCGTCAGTCAGGAGACCTGCCGACAAGAGTGAAACCACGACCGGACGGGGTGTGCCGCGGCGGGAAACCTGATGCGGCCATTTCGCCGCCCTCCGTTTCGCGTCTTGTCCCTGATGGTCCTATTATCTGACGGGATGGATTGGATGAGACTGAGTATTTTGACGGCCGCGCTGCTGGCCGGTGCGACACTGCCCCTGCATGCGCAGGACACGGACTACCCCCTGACACTGATGAACTGCGGCGTCGAGGTCAGTTTTGACGCCGCGCCGGACAGCGCCGTGACCATCGGCCAATCCGCGACAGAGATCCTCTATTCCCTTGGCCTTGCGCCCAAGGTCTCGGGCACCGCCGTCTGGTTCAACCCGGTTCTGCCGGAATACGCCGAAATCAACGCGGGGATCGAGCGTCTGGCCGACAATGACCCCAGCTTTGAAAGCGTGGTCGCCAAGCGCCCCGGGCTGGTTGCGGTGCAATATGAATGGCACGTCGGCGAAAACGGCATCGTCGGCACGCGGGAGATGTTCGGCGATCTGGGCATCCCGACCTATATCCTGCCCGCCGATTGTGACACCAAGGACAACTCCACCGGCGGTGACGGAACCCGCATCGGTGCCTTCGAGACGGGCTCGGTCTATAAGGGCATCCGGGAGCTGGCGGAGATTTTCGACGTGAGCGCCGCGGGCGAGGCCCTGGTTGCAAAGCTGCAAGCCACCGAGAGCGCGGCGATCACCCGGGCCGAAAGCCTGGATCTGCCGGAAGATCTCTCGGCGCTGTTCTGGTTCTCCTCTGCCGATCTTGAAATCGACCCCTATGTCGCCGGGCGGCTCGGCGCGCCAGGTTACATGATGTCAAAGCTGGGGATCGAGAACGTCATCCAGTCCGATGAAGAATGGCCGACGGTCGGATGGGAAAGCATCGCCCGCGCCGATCCTGATATTCTCGTCATCGCCTATATGGACCGCCGCCGTTTTCCGGCGGATGATGTGGAGAAAAAGCTCGAATTCCTGCGCAGCGACCCCGTCACCAGTCAGATGACCGCCGTGCGCGAAGGACGGATCGTGCAGATGGACGCCCATGCAATGAGCGCGACGATGCGGTCGATCTATGGGCTGCAAACCCTGTCCGAGGCGCTCGCGGAGATGTCTTTCAAATGACCATGGTGGCCGTGCCCACCCGCATTGAGGCAAGGCGCAGCATCTGGCTGGCGCCTTGCCTTCTGGGGCTGACGATCCTGGCCGGGACCGCCATTGGCGAGACCCGGCTGCCGTTTGAGACGGTGCTGCAGACGCTGGCGAACCACCTTTGGGGTGCGGGCTATGCGGTGGATGGCATTGATGCCGGGATCATCTGGAGCTATCGCCTGCCGCGCGCCATCGTGGCGGCCTGCTGTGGCGCGGGGCTGGCGCTGACCGGCGTCGTTCTGCAAGCGCTGCTGCGCAATCCGCTGGCAGATCCCTATCTGATGGGCCTCTCGGCGGGCGCCTCGACCGGCGCGGTTCTTGTGACCGTCGCGGGCGTGGGAGGCGGCGCGGTCTCCATGTCGCTCGGCGCCCTGAGCGGGGCGCTGCTCGCCTTCGGCTGCGTTGTGCTTCTCGCCCATGCGGTGAGCGGCGGCGCAGGCGGCGGACGCGCGGCCCAGTCCGCCGCCGCGATCATCCTCGCCGGGATCGCCGGCTCGCAGATGTTCAACGCGCTCACTGCCTTCACCATTGCCCGTTCGGCCAATGCCGAGCAGGCCCGCAGCATCATGTTCTGGCTCATGGGCAACCTCTCGGGCATCCGATGGGACGACGTGGGCCCCTGCGTGGCGGTTTCCCTGATGGGCGTGGCGCTCTGCCTGTGGCACCGGCGCGGGCTCGATGCCTTCACCTTTGGCGCGGACGGCGCAGCCTCGCTGGGTATCAACGTTCGGGTGCTGCGCGGCAGCCTGATTACCGCAACCGCAGTCATGGTCGGAGTGCTGGTGTCCAAGGTCGGTGCCATCGGCTTTGTCGGGCTTGTGGTGCCCCATGCCATGCGCTTTTTGGTGGGCACCCGTCACGACCGCCTGGTGCCGGCCTCAGCG
This sequence comes from Phaeobacter sp. HF9A, assembly GCF_011806385.1. Taxonomy (GTDB): domain Bacteria; phylum Pseudomonadota; class Alphaproteobacteria; order Rhodobacterales; family Rhodobacteraceae; genus Epibacterium. The sequence goes on from NZ_JAATOX010000012.1 coordinate 28,975, forward strand.
CTGGCGGGCGCGGTGTTCCTGGTCGCCGCTGACGTGATCAGCCGCATTATCGTGCCGGGTCAGGTTCTGCCCATCGGGGTGGTGACCGCCCTTGTGGGCGCGCCGGCCTTCGCGCTGATCCTTGTGCGGGGGGCGCGGACATGAGGATCGAAGTGCAGCAGCTGTCGGCAAAGATCCACCGCACCCCGCTCTTGAAGGCTATTTCCCTCGCTATCGAGAGCGGCGAACTCTTTGGCCTCGTTGGACCCAACGGGTCGGGCAAGTCCACCCTGATGCGCTGCCTTGCCGGGCTGCAACGTCCTGCCGCGGGTCGCGTTCTTGCAGATGACAGCGACCTTGCGCGGATGCCTGCCCGGCAACGCGCCCGCCGGATTGCGCTGGTCGCGCAGCAGGCCGACACCACGGAGCGTCTGACGGTTCGCCAAGCGGTGGAACTGGGCCGCACGCCCTATCTCTCGCCGTTGCGGGGGTGGGGGCAGGCGGATGGCGCCGCCGTCGAGCGCGCGCTTGCCACGGTAGAGATGACCGGTTTCGCCGACCGCCTTTGGCACACGCTTTCAGGCGGCGAGCGCCAGCGCGTCCACATCGCCCGCGCCCTTGCCCAGGACCCAGAGCTGCTGCTTCTGGATGAGCCGACCAATCACCTCGACATCCGCCACCAGCTTTCCCTGATGGCGGTGGTGCGGGAGCTGCCGATCACGCGCATCGTTGCATTGCACGATCTGAACCAGGCCGCCGTTTGCGACCGGGTCGGGGTGATGCGGGGGGGACGGCTTGTGGCCGCAGGCCCGCCGCACGAGGTGCTGAACGAGGCCCTCTTGGCCGAGGTTTTTGGCGTTGCCGCAACCCGTCACGCGGCGCCGGATGGCACGCCGCGGCTTCATTTTTCACATGCTTTGTAAAGGATTGCTCATGCGCCTGTTTGCTTGTCTTCTGACCCTGCTGCCTGTTGTCGGGCTGGCTGAAACCCATGAGGTGAACATGCTCACCCGCGGCGAAACCGGTGCGATGGTTTATGAACCCGGCTATCTGGAGATCGCGCCCGGTGACACGGTTCGCTTTCTGCCTGTTCAGGGCGGGCATAACGCGGCCTCCATTCCCGAGATGCTGCCAGAGGGCGCCGCGCGGTTCATCGGCAAAATCGACGAGGAAATCGCGGTGACCTTCGATGTCGAGGGGCGCTATGGTGTCAAATGTTCTCCGCATTATGCCATGGGGATGGTGATGATCATTGATGTCGGCGAGGTCGATCCCTCCGTGCCGCTCCCAGAGGCGCTGCCGCGTCGCGCGCGGGAGCGGATGGCAATATTGCTGGCTCAATGAGGATGTCCCCCAGCAACAGGCGTTTGAGCGGGGAGCGGAATTTTCCTGCAACGGGCCTGATGACGCGTCCGATGGGCGGAACGTGTTGACTGGCTGCCCTGCGGTGTCGCGACATTGCGCCGATGCGCGTTACCCAGCCCGTTGCTGGGTGGACCCAGACCAGCTTGTGGTGAAAGCGTGCGGTGGCTTCCAGCGGATCGTAGGTGCCGTTCAAGCGCCTCGCGCAAGAGCGTTGCGGCGGGCAGGCCTGCGGCCTCAGCCTTGGCGCGCAGTTCGGCTTTCTCAGCCGCCGTGCAACGGAAGACGAAGGTCTCCGTCAGCAGCTCCTTTGCGCGGGCTTTTCCCGCGCCGGTGGGGTTCGAAGGGGAGGCTTGCCGCCCCTCGTAAGGTCCCGTGGGGGCCGCTGTGGCCCCGGTACCCCGGCCACCGTGGCCCCCGTCTCGATATCGGGCTCGGCGGTCAGTTCCAGCGCCTGAACCTTGGCCAGATCGATCCGGTAAACGACGGTGAAACCGTTCTTGTAGCCCCGCGCGCCGGTCTCGACCAGAATACCTTCCTTCAGGAACTCCCGGATCGTCCGCTTGACCGTGGTCTCGCCGAGCTCGGTGTGCCGTTGGATTGTTCCCTTGGAACACCAGATGCCCGAACCATCGTCCGAGGCCTTGTCCGCCAGGAACATGATGATCTGCTTGCGCGTGGCACTGCCGAACTTCCGTTCGGCGCACGCGTTCGCCACCCGCCAGCTCATCGGACCGTCCCGAAAGGCGCGCAGACGTGCGAATTTTGTACAGGTTTTGTACGAGACTTCACCCGTTTCAGGCGAATTTCGCGCGAAAGCTCGCGGGGATTTCTGCACGCTTCTGCGCAATGCCCTGTAAATAAACCATATTTTTCAGGTGGTTTTGGTGACCCCGGCAGGATTCGAACCTGCAACCTGCCCCTTAGGAGGGGGCTGCTCTATCCAGTTGAGCCACGGGGCCACGCGTAGTGGCGATAGCAAATCGGCACCCTGACCACAAGCGCGGCTTGATCCGTGCATGGGTCATTGTGTCCCTATGCGAGACTGGCTAACCTCTACTGGACAAAGTTAAAGAGGCCAAGCACGTGACCAATGACAACAAGCGTCCGTTGACGCTGCGCGATGTTTCCGACGCCACCGGCGTATCCGAGATGACTGTCAGCCGTGTCTTGCGCAACCGGGGGGATGTTTCGGAAAAAACCCGCCAAAAGGTGCTCGAAGCGGCCAAAGCGCTTGGCTATGTGCCAAACAAGATCGCGGGCGCCCTGGCCTCCAAGCGGGTCAACCTGGTGGCGGTCATCATTCCGTCGCTGTCAAACATGGTCTTTCCCGAGGTGCTGACCGGGATCAACCGCGTGCTGGAGAACACCGAATTGCAGCCGGTGGTCGGGGTGACGGACTATCAGCCGGAAAAAGAGGAAAAGGTCCTTTATGAGATGCTCTCCTGGCGGCCATCCGGGGTGATCATCGCAGGGCTGGAGCATACCGATGCGGCGCGGGCGATGCTGGCGGCCTCGGGGATTCCGGTGGTGGAAATCATGGATACCGATGGCAATCCCGTGGACGCGATGGTGGGGATTTCGCATCGCCGCGCCGGGCGGGAGATGGCGAAGGCGATCCTGAAAGCGGGATACAGCCATATCGGCTTTATGGGCACCAAGATGCCGCTCGACCATCGTGCGCGCAAACGGTTTGAAGGCTTCACCGAGGCGCTGGCCAAAGAAGGGGTGGAGATCGAGGATCGCGAATTCTACTCCGGTGGTTCTGCGCTGGCCAAGGGGCGCGAGATGACGCAGGCGATGCTGGAACGCTCGCCGGATCTGGATTTCCTGTATTATTCCAACGATATGATCGGTGCGGGCGGGCTGCTCTATCTGCTGGATCAGGGTATTGAGGTGCCCGGCCAGATTGGCTTGGCCGGCTTTAACGGGGTCGAGCTTTTGGCGGGCCTGCCGCGGCAATTGGCGACGATGGATGCCTGCCGTACCGAAATCGGCATGAAGGCCGCCCAGATTATCGCGGCGCAGCTGGAAGACCCGGATGCGGTGGCGGAAAAGCACGTCACGCTGACTCCGACGATCACCTATGGCGATACGCTGAAGCGGCGGGTCTAGGGCGTTAGCCCCAGACCCTGAGCTTAGATCCGTTTGCCAAGGGCAGGGGCCGCCTGATCCAGCGCCATTTCGCTGCGGGAAAACCGAATGGGCGTGCGCAGCCCTTCGATGCCTTCGGGGGCGATGCGCAGACCGCGCGCGGTGATCTGGGGTTCGTTCAAGGCTTCGGCGACCGAATTGATCGGACCTCCGGGCACTTTGGCTGTGTCCAGTGCCGCGATGAGCGCCGCTTTGCTCCAGCGGGAGGTCTTGTCAGCGATCCTGTCGCAAAGATCGACCCGGTTCTCCACTCGCGCGGGGTTGGTGGCAAAAGCCGGATCCTGCTCCAGCCCGTCGAGCCCCAGCACCTGCACCAGCGCGGCGAATTGCCGGTCGTTGCCGCAGGCGATGATCAAATGGCCGTCGGAGGTGGGAAAAACCTGATAGGGCACGATGTTGGGGTGGCTGTTGCCAAGCCGGGTTGGCTCTAGGCCGCCGAGCAGGAAATTGCTGGCCTGGTTCGCCAGCACCCCGACGCCACAATCCAGAAGCGACAGATCCACATGCTGACCCAGGCCCGAGCGCGCACGTTCGGCCAATGCGGTCTGGATGCCGATCACGCCATAGAGGCCGGTAAAGATGTCGATCCAGGCGACGCCAACCTTTTGCGGCTCGCCCTCCGGCGCGCCGGTAAGATCCATGATGCCGCACATGCCCTGAATCAGGAAATCATAGCCGGGCTGGCTGGCGCGGGGGCCGTCCTGACCAAAGCCGGTGACCGAGGCATAGACCAGACGCGGGTTGAGCTCAGAGAGACTCTCGTAATCAAGACCGAATTTCGCCAGGCCGCCGACCTTGAAGTTTTCGACCAGCACATCGGCCCCGGCGATCAGCTCCTTGAGGCGGGCCAGATCTTCGGGGTTGCTGAAATCGCAGGTGACCGAGGATTTGCCCCGATTGGCGGCGTGAAAATAGGCGGCAACGGTTTCGGTGCCGCCCTCCGGCAGGGGGCGCTCGATAAAGGGCGGCCCCCAGCGGCGGGTGTCGTCGCCCTCCGGGGCTTCGACCTTGATCACCTCGGCACCGAGATCGGCCAGCGTCTGACCGATCCAGGGACCGGCCAGAATGCGTGCCAGCTCGATCACTTTCAAGCCGTGCAGGGGAGCGTTGCTCTGCGTCATGGATCAGGCGAAGGCCTGAAGGCCGGTGATGGCACGGCCCAGGATCAGCGCGTGCACGTCATGGGTGCCTTCATAGGTGTTCACCGTCTCCAGGTTCTGCGCATGGCGCATCACGTGGTATTCGATCTGGATGCCGTTGCCGCCGTGCATGTCGCGGGATTGACGCGCGATATCGAGCGCCTTGCCGCAGTTGTTGCGCTTGATGAGCGAGATCATTTCAGGCGCGAATTGACCCTCATCCATCAGCCGCCCGACGCGCAGGCTCGCTTGCAGGCCCAGGGCGATTTCGGTTTCCATATCCGCCAGTTTTTTCTGATACAGCTGGGTGGCGGCGAGGGGGCGGTTGAACTGTTTGCGATCCAGCCCGTATTGGCGGCTGCGATGCAGGCAGTCCTCGGCGGCGCCCATCACGCCCCAGGAAATGCCATAGCGCGCGCGGTTCAGACAGCCAAAGGGGCCGCTCATGCCTTCGACGTTGGGCAGCAGCGCATCTTCGCCGACCTCCACATCGTCCATCACGATCTCGCCGGTGATCGAGGCGCGCAGGGAGAGCTTGCCGTCGATTTTCGGCGCGCTGAGGCCCTTCATGCCCTTTTCCAGCACAAAGCCACGCACCTTGCCGCCATGGGCTTCGGATTTGGCCCAGATGACAAAGACATCGGCGATCGGGGCGTTGGAGATCCACATTTTCGCGCCGCGCAGCACATAGCCGCCGTCGGTCTTGATGGCGCGGGTCTTCATGCCGCCCGGGTCAGAGCCCGCATCGGGTTCGGTGAGGCCAAAGCAGCCGATATATTCACCGCTGGCCAGTTTGGGCAGATATTTCATCTTCTGCTCTTCGGAGCCATAGGCGTAGATCGGGAACATCACCAGCGAGGATTGCACCGACATCATCGAACGATAACCGCTGTCCACGCGCTCGACCTCGCGCGCGACCAGGCCGTAGGACACATAGGATGCGCCAACGCCACCGTATTGTTCCGGCACCGTCACACCCAAGAGCCCCTGCGCGCCCATTTCGCGAAAGATTTCCGGGTCGGTTTGCTCGTTGAGGTAAGCGTCGCGCACCCGGGGCAGCAGGCGATCCTGCGCATAGGCCTTGGCCGCGTCAGAGATCATGCGCTCCTCGTCGGAGAGCTGCGCGGAGAGGGCAAAGGGATCTTCCCAATTATAGGCTACACCTTTGTGAGAGGATGTGGACATCGCGGCAGTCTCCATTGATTTTTGAAATTTCAGCGATTGTATGCATGGATATCGCCGATAAAAAGCGGTATTTCTGCATTTAATCATGTAGAAAATGTATGAATGCGACAGCGACGTTTCCTTCCCTCGATCAAGCTCCTGATGGCACTGGATGCGGTGGTGCGGCATCGGTCGGTGACGGCTGCGGCGGCAGAGCTGAACCTGACCCAAAGCACCGTGAGCCGGTTGATCCTGACGCTGGAGGCGCAGCTGGGGCAGGATTTGTTCACCCGTGAGCGGCGACGGCTGATCCCGAATGCGGCGGCGCTGCGCTATCAGCAGGACGTGGCGCGGGCGCTCGACATGGTGCATCGGGCGTCGATGTCGCTTGTCACCAACCCCGAGAGCGGCACCGTGTCGCTGGCGGTTTTGCCCACCTTTGCAACCAGATGGCTGGGGCCGCGGCTGGGAGCATTCTTCAATGCCCATCCCGGGGTTGGCATCAACATGTCCACCCGCATCGGCCATGTGGATTTCACGAACGAGCCCTTTGACGCCGCGATCTACTTTGGGCTGGGCGATTGGGATGGGGTCAATCATCTCAAGCTGCTGGATGAAACGGTGACGGCCTGCGTCTCGCCCGACTATGGCAGGCAGCATCGGCTGGAGCGGTTGGAGGATCTGGCGGAGCTGCCCCGCTTGCATCTGGAAAGCCGGACAACCGCCTGGGCCGATTGGTATGCCGCGCAGGGCGGCGAGATCACGACGGCGGGCGGCATGCTGATGGATCAGTTTTCGATGATGATACAGGTGGCGATTTCCGGTCTGGGGATCGCGCTGTTGCCGGACTATCTGGCACAGATCGAGATCGCAGAAGGGCGGCTGGTGCCGGTGCTGACTGAGGCGGTTCCCGTCCGGGGTGCCTATTGGCTCGCCTGGCCAAAGGACAAAGATGCGGATGCGCCCCTGCGCGCCTTTCGGAGCTGGGTCTCCGGTCAGGCGTCTATGCCAGCATGAGGGCAGGCCGGATCAGGCGGGCAAGACGTAGCGATGCTGCGCATAAAGCGCTTCGGCGGCGCGGCGGACCACCTCGGCGATATCGCGCAGCTGCGGGGCGAGGGGGCTGGTCTTGCGCCAGACCATGCCAATGGTGCGCCCGGGCTCTTCGCCGGAAAAGCGCGCCAGCGACACCGGGGCGGAGCGTGTCTCGACCGGGATCGCCATTTCGGGAATGATCGTGACACCGATCCCCGCGCCGACCATCTGCACCAGCGTCGAGAGCGAACTGCCGTCCAGCCCTGCCTGGGGCATTGATGGGCGAAGGTTGCAAAAGGAAACCGCCTGGTCGCGAAAACAATGGCCCTCTTCCAGCAAGAGCAGCTTCATCTCGCGCAGCCCTTCGGGAGAGGGCACCGGCGCCTGCGCATCCGCCGCGCTGCGCACCAGCACGAATTTCTCGTCAAAGAGCGCGGTCTCCACCAGCCCCGGTTCCGAGACGGGCAGGGCGACGATGGCGGCGTCCAGCCTGCCGTCCAGCAGTTCGATAATCAGCTTTTGCGTCAGGGTTTCGCGGATATGCACATCAAGGCCGCTATATTCGCTATGCAGCTGATGGATGAGCGTCGGCAGCAAATAGGGCGCGATGGTGGGAATAACTCCCATGCGCAAGCGGCTGATCATGCGATCCCGCGCCAGCCGCGCCAGATCGCCAAGCTCATCCACCGCGCGCAGGATGTCGCGGGCGCGTTCGGCGAAATCCTGCCCAAAGCCTGTCAGCCGCACCTGCCGCGCACTACGTTCAAACAACACGATGCCGAGGCTTTCTTCCAGCTCCTTGATCTGCACCGACAGCGCAGGCTGGGAAATGGCACAGGCATCGGCGGCACGCCCAAAATGGCCGTGACGGGTCAGGGCCTCGAAATAGCGGAGTTGTTTGAATGTAATGTTGACCATAGCTTTTTCTTATCGCAATCATCAAAAAATGCAACTTAGAATAATTCTCAAACCTTGCTAACGTCACCAGCGGAAGCGGTCGGGATTCGCTGTTACACCGGCGAGCGGCAAGACGTTTCAAACCATTCAAACAGTCCCCACCACGGACGATTTCTGGAGGAAGACATGGACGGACAAGATATGGGCGCAGGCGGCTGCCCGTTTTCCGGCGCAAACACCAGCAAGGGGCGTCGCTCCAACCGCGATTGGTGGCCCAATCAGCTGAACCTCGCGATTCTGCACCAGCATCAGGCTCGCCAGAACCCGCTGGGCGAAGATTTTGACTATGCCGAGGCGTTCAAGAGCCTGGATCTGGACGCGGTCAAAAAAGACCTGATGGCGATGATGACCCTGAGCCAGGACTGGTGGCCGGCGGACTACGGTCACTATGGCGGCTTCATGATCCGTATGGCCTGGCACTCTGCCGGGACCTACCGCACCGCAGACGGTCGCGGTGGCGCCTCCACCGGCACGCAGCGCTTTGCGCCGCTGAACTCCTGGCCCGACAACGGCAACCTCGACAAAGCCCGCATGCTCCTGTGGCCGATCAAGAAGAAATACGGCAACGCGCTGTCCTGGGCTGACCTGATCATCCTGGCCGGCAACTGCGCCATCGAATCCATGGGGCTGAAGCCCTTTGGTTTTGGCGGTGGCCGTGCCGACGTCTGGGAGCCCGAGGAAGACATCTACTGGGGGGCCGAAACCGAATGGCTGGCCGGGTCTGGCAATCCGCACAGCCGCTATGCAGGCGAGCGCGACCTGGACAAGGGCGACGGCGGTGCAACCGCGCTGGAAAACCCGCTGGCCGCCGTGCAGATGGGTCTGATCTACGTGAACCCGGAAGGCCCGGACGGCAACCCGGATCCGGTGGCCTCCGGCAAGGACATCCGCGTGACTTTCGCCCGCATGGCGATGAACGACGAGGAAACCGTGGCGCTGGTCGCTGGCGGTCACACCTTCGGCAAGGCGCATGGCAACGGTCCCGCTGACAAGGTCGGCCCGGAACCCGAAGCCGCGCCGATCGAGGCAATGGGCCAGGGCTGGCTGTCCTCTCATGGCACTGGCAAGGGCGTGGACACCATCACCTCCGGCATCGAGGGCGCATGGACGCCGAACCCGACCCAATGGGATATGGGCTATTTCGACGTCCTGTTCGGTTACGAATGGGAACTGACCAAATCCCCGGCGGGCGCGCATATCTGGCACGCGGTGGACCTGAAAGAGGAAGATCACGCGCCTGAGGTGGACGGCTCCGGCAAGAAGGTTCCGATCATGATGACCACCGCCGATATGGCGATGCGGTTTGACCCGATCTATGGCCCGATCTCCAAGCGGTTCCACGAAAACCCGGAAGAGTTCGCCGAAGCCTTCAAGCGCGCCTGGTTCAAGCTGACACACCGCGATATGGGCCCCAAAGCCTGCTATCTTGGTGCGGACGTGCCCGCAGAGGACCTGATCTGGCAGGATCCGATCCCCGCGGTCGAACATATCTTGATCGACGATGCGGATGTTGCGGCCCTGAAGGCTGACATTCTGGCCACCGGTCTTTCGGTTCAGGATCTGGTCTATGTAGCGTGGTCCTCTGCCTCCACGTTCCGTGGCTCGGACAAACGCGGCGGTGCCAATGGCGCGCGCATCCGTCTGGCGCCGATGAACACCTGGGAAGCCAACGAGCCTGCGAAACTCTCCAAGGTGCTCGCGGCGCTGGAGGGCGTGCAATCGGCGTTCAACGCGTCGGCTTCTGGTGGCAAACAGGTTTCGCTTGCGGACCTGATCGTGCTGGCAGGTTCGGCCGCGGTCGAGAAATCCGCCAAGGACGCGGGCTTTGACATCACCGTGCCGTTCACGCCGGGTCGTGGCGATGCTACCGCCGAGCAAACCGACGTCGAGAGCTTCGAGCCGTTGGAGCCGAAAATCGACGGGTTCCGCAACTACGCCAGCGCCAAGTTCACTGTCTCCACCGAGGAGATGCTGGTGGACAAGGCGCAGCTGCTGACGCTCTCCGCACCGGAAATGACCGTGCTGGTGGGTGGTCTGCGGGCCATTGGGGCGACCTATGGCGACCGCGCAAATGGTGTCTTCACCGACCGCAAGGGCCAGCTGACCAATGACTTCTTTGTCAATGTGCTGGACCTGAACACCAAATGGACCGCCGCCGACGACAGCGAAGAGCTGTTCGAGGGTCGCGACGCATCTGGCGCGGTCAAATGGACCGGCACCCGTGCGGATCTGATCTTTGGTTCCAACTCGCAGCTGCGGGCGCTGTCCGAGGTCTATGCGCAGGATGACAACGCCGAGAAGTTCGTGAATGACTTCGTTGCGGCCTGGGTCAAGGTCATGGAGCTGGACCGCTTTGATCTGAAATAAGTCTTTCAGATCCTGAAGGCAAAGAAGGCGTCGCGGTGAGCGGCGCCTTTTTTCGTCTTGGGGGATCAGGGTGCGATGGCTTCAAACAGCGCAGCAGAGCCCAGCCCACCCGCTGCCGCAATTGCGGCAAGCGCAGGACCATCGGAGGGGCGCAGCGCGTGAAACAGCTTCACCGCGTGGATTGCACCGGAGGCTCCGACGGGATGGCCCTGCGCCAGTGCGCCCCCTGCCGGGTTGACGATCTCCTCGGCCAAATGTGCGCCCCGGATGCAGGCCAGCGTCTGCACCGCGAAAGCCTCCATGATTTCCGCCCGGTGCAGTGCTTTGGCGGATAGTCCGGCGCGCGACAGCACCTCCGCGATGGCGGGGATTGGGGCGAGGCCCGGCTGTTCCGGGTCGGCCCCCAGCGTGACGCCCTGCATCAGGCGCATCCCACCCCGGTTCAGCCGCCGCGCGAGGGTATCACTGACGATCACCACAAAGGCCGCCGCATCTGCCGCTACCGCCATGGTCGCGGCGGTGATATCGCCAAAAACACTTGGCGCTCTGGCACAATGGCGCGGGCTCAGCTCACGGGTGAACTGATCGTCGGTGATGGTATGAATCGGCACGATCTCGGCGCTGCGCGCCGTGGCAGCGGCCCGGGCCCATGCATGGCTGCGGATCGCCCAGTCGTCCTGCTCGGCACGGCTGATGCCCTGCGTTTGGGCCAGCGCGGCGGCGGCCTCTGCCATATCGGGGTCGCGTTCGGGCCAGGGGGTGAAGGGCGCCTGATCATAGGGTTCGGGCGTGCGGCCATCGGCAAAACGGTGGGCGCGCAGCGGGCGGCGGGAGTAGCTCTCGGCCCCGCCTGCGATCACCACGTCATGCACGCCCGCATCTACCAGCGCATGGCCCAGCAGGATCGCATCCAGCCCGCCCGCGCACTGGCGATCAATGCTCAACCCCGCGACGCGTTCGGGCAGATCTGCCGCCAGCGCCGCAATCCGCGCCGGGTTGCCGCCCCCGCCAAGCGCGTTGGAAAGGATCAGCTCGCCAACCTCATCGGTCCGCAATCCGGCATCCAACAGGCACGTTGTGATCACCGGCGCGGCGAGCTGATGTGGCTCTAATGCGGCGAATTTCCCGCCTTTTGGCACCACTGCACTGCGCCGCGCGGCGATGATCCGCGCCATTATGCACCCTCCCAGAGTTTTGCCAGCGCCCGCAAGTCGGGCTTGCCTGCGGCGAGCAGCGGGATCTTGTCGAGGCTGCGGATCTCCTTTGGCACCGCATGGGCGCCGATCTGGGTCCGGCAGAGCTGCCGTAAGTGCTGAGGATTGCAATCGCCCTGGACCACGGCCACGATCCGGTGTCCGCGCATGGGGTCCGGCAGGGCCAGCGCCACGGCGGCCTCGACCCCCTCGGCCTGCATCAACAGGCTTTCGATCTCTTCGGGAAAGACATTCTTGTCAGCGACGGTGACCATCCGGTTGCGCCGCCCCTTGGGGTAGAGGTTGCCCGCTGCATCCAGCCAGCCCATCTCGCCAATGCTGAGCCAGTCACCATCCCAGCGGGTCTCGGTGCTGCTGCCCTCGGCATAGCCGTCAAACAGATAGGGGCTGCGCAACCAGATCTCGCCCAGGCCCAGGGGGTCGGGATCGGCAATGCGGAGCTCGACCCCCGGATAGGGGCGCCCGACCGAGCCTGCCGGGGTCTCCGGTGTGGAAAGCGTGATATAGCTGGTCTCCGCCGCGCCGAAAATCTCCATCACTTGTGCATTTGGGCAGAGCCGGGCGAGGGCGTGACGGCTGGCCTCGTCCAGCTTGCCGCCGGAGGAAAAGATCAGACGCAGCTGCGGCAGATTGCGGTCATGGGCGGCCCTGAGCAGCAGCCGAAGCTGCGCCGGGGTGGCATAGAGAATGCTCGCCTCCAAAGCGCGCAACTGGGCAAGCTGAGAGCGCGGCGTCGCGCCTCCCAGCATCGCCAGATCGGCGCCGATGTGACAGGCGGCGACAGCGGCAAAGAGCGTCAGCGAATGCGAGAGGCTGCCAAGGGTGGCATAGGTATCGGCCCCCTTCAGGGCAAAAAGATCCCGATCCTGCTCAAAGCTGCGGATCCAGCTTTCAGGGCTGCGGCGAATGGTTTTGGCATAGCCGGTGGAGCCGGAGCTTTGGCAATAAAGCCATTGTTGCGGCTCTAATACAGGGGAAATGGGCGCATCCTCGGGCTTTGCCAGGATGGATGTTTCGCTTAGCAGCGCCTCTCGCAGCTCCGGCAGACCTGCAACATCGGGTGTCAGGAAACGGGTCTGCGGCGACAGCTGAAATCTGTTCTGGGTCGAGGTCATGCGCGCTCCGCCGCTTTCTGGTCGGCGATCAGCGTATCGCGGGGCCGGGTGAGAGAACAGGCCTCAGGTGAACTTGCGAAACAGCCGGGTGCGATCAAAGGCGGCTTCCAGCTCGTCGGTGCGCAGCTTTACGGTTTCCCAGTGCTGCTCCTGGATTTGGGCGATCATGCTTTCCACCAGCAAGAGCAGCGCAACGCCGGAATCCCAGGCCGAGGGCACCGTGATGCGCGCAGAAAACGTGTATTTCGCCACTTTCTGGATCGGCGAGCGCCATTGGTCGGTGAAGAGCACCACATCAACCCCGCGCTCATGCGCCATCTCGGCCAGCAGCAAGGTGGCGTTCTCGTATCGGCGGATGTCGAACAGAATCAGCGTGTCGCCGGGCAGGAGATCCAGCACCGAATGCGCCCAGGAGGCCCGTGGCGGGATCATGAAGACATCTTTTCGGATCATCTGGAGGTGCAGATAGAGCGATTGCGCCAATGTCCCGCTCAGCCGCCCGCCGGCGATATGCACGCGCCGGTTGGTATCCGCGAGAAGATCGCAGAGCGTGTCGAACTCCTCCAGGTTCACATTCTCCAGCGTGGCGCGGATGTTGTCATAGACCCCTATGGCAAAGCGATTGAGCATATGGGTCTCGGGCAGGGCGGGGGCCATTTCTGCCCGTTTTTCCACAGGGTTGGAGATAATCTCGTGCAGTTCCTCGCGCAGCGCATGCTGGAATTCGGGGTAGCCGGAAAAGCCGAGCTTTTGCACCATACGGGCAACGGTCGGGGTCGAAACCTGCGCCAGCTCCGCCAGCTCCGTAATGCTGCCGAGCCCGGGGATCGGATAATTGTCGAGGATCGCCGCCGAGAGTTGTCGCTCTGCCCGAGTCAGATCTTGTTCACGGGCCTTTAGCTTTTCGGCAATCGTCGGCATTCCGGTCTCCCTCTGCTCGATATTTATTCATATTATTACAGACGAGTGTTCGATGAAAGGATTTTTACAGAAAGTATATTGACAGAAGGCCGCTGGCTGAAGAGCATGCGACATATGCAACCGGATTCCTCTGCCTCGGGCTTCGGCCCCGCATTCGCCAAGACGCCCTCATCCCCAGATGCGGAGGTGATCGTCGTCTGTGAACATGCCGCCAACTGGATCCCGCCTGCGCTTGCGGATCTGGGTCTGGATGCGGCGACCCGTCAGAGCCATATCGCCTGGGATCCCGGCGCCCTCGCCGTTGCGCGCCGCCTGGCAGAGCGGTTCAGCGGGCCGATGGTGGAGGGCTGCATCTCGCGGCTTGTGTACGATCTGAACCGGCCGCCCTCGGCGCCTAGCGCGATCCCGACCAGGTCAGAGATTTTTGACGTTCCCGGCAACCACGACCTCTCGGACGCGGCGCGCGCGCAGCGGGTGGCGGCTGTGTACGAGCCGTTCCGCGCCGCTTTGGCGGAGGAAATCGTCCGCCGCAAAGACGCGCTGCGCCTGATGGTGACAGTGCATAGTTTCACCCCGGTCTATAAGGGCGAGCGCCGGGCGGTTGAACTTGGCCTCTTGCACGGCCGCGATGCGCGTTTCGCCACGGAAATGCTGGCCCGCAAGCCCGCGGATCTTGGCTGGGATGTACGCCTCAACGCGCCCTATAGCGCCAGCGACGGTGTTGCGCATACGCTGGATTTACACGGCTGTGACAATGGGCTGCTCAATGTCATGCTGGAAATCCGCAACGATCTGATTGCGACCGCCGCACAGCAGGACGCCTGGGCCGATGCCCTGGCCCCCTGGATCCGCGCCACTTTGAAGGAGGGCTTTGCATGATCAACGCCATGTTGGGATATGCCCGTGTCGTGGATGCGGTGAACTACCGGATTGGCCGGGTGATGATGTGGGGCCTGTTTGCGATGATGGGGGTCCTGCTGTGGTCCTCGATCTCCAAGACCTTTTTCCTGCCATCGCTCTGGACGCTGGAAATGGCGCAGTTTGCCATGGTGACCTATTATATCCTGGGCGGACCCTATTCGATCCAGCTGGGTTCCAACGTGCGGATGGACCTGTTCTACCACAGCTGGTCAACGCGGCGAAAAGCCTGGTTTGATGCCTTCACCGTATTGTTCCTGATCATCTATCTCGCGATCCTTTTTTACGGCGGGCTTGGCTCCACGGCCTATTCACTGGGCTATTGGGGCGACAATCCCTTTGCGTTTTTCTGGGGTTTGATCACTGGCGCTGAAGAGGTTGGCCATATGGAGCGCGCCTCCACCGCGTGGCGCCCCTTCATCTGGCCGATTAAATCCATCATGGTTTTGGGCTTCTTCCTGATGCTGCTTCAGGCCGTCTCCGAACTCTTCAAAGACATTGCCCGCCTCAACGGGCACGAGATTGCAAGCGAGCGTGACGCATGAACCAGGAATATATCGCCATCTTTATGTTCGCGTCGATGATGCTGATGCTCTTCACCGGGCAGCGGGTCTTTGGGGCGATCGGTGCTGTCGGAGCGATTGCGGCCATGCTGCTTTGGGGTGTCGGAGGCTATGACATCCCGTTCTCGGCAGCGATGAAGCTGATGAAATGGTATCCGCTGCTGACGCTGCCGATGTTCATCTTTATGGGCTATGTGCTGAGCGAAAGCCGCCTGGCCGATGACCTTTACAAGATGTTCCACGTCTGGATGGGGCCGATCAACGGCGGGCTGGCGATTGGCACCATCGGCCTGATGGTGCTGGTGTCGGCGATGAATGGCCTGTCTGTTGCGGGCATGGCGATCGGCGCCACCATCGCACTGCCGGAGCTGTTGAAGCGCGGCTATGACAAAACCATGGTCACCGGCGTGATTCAGGCGGGGTCCTCGCTCGGCATTCTGGTGCCGCCCTCGGTGGTGCTGGTGCTTTATGCGATGATTGCGCGTCAGCCCGTGGGCCAGCTTTGGCTCGCGGGGGTGATGCCGGGGCTGATGATGGCCGGATTGTTCATCATTTACATCTGGCTGCGCTGCAAAATCTCGCCCGATCTAGGCCCGGCGATGGAAGATGCCCATGAGGTCAGCCGTGCCGAAAAACTGCGCCTGCTCGGTGCCGGTGCGCTGCCCCTGCTGATCTTTGCCGCCATGATGGTGCCCTTTGTCAACGGCTGGACCTCGCTGGTGGAAAGCTCCGCCATCGGGGCGCTGACCGCCCTGGCGGCCTCGATCGCCAAGCGTCGGATGAGCTGGAAAATCTTTGAATCCTGCACCCGCAGCACGCTGGCGATTTCCTGCATGTTCATGTGGATCATTCTGGCCGCGCTGGGGTTTGGCGCGGTGTTTGATGGGCTCGGCGCGGTGAAGGCGATCGACAGCCTGTTTACCGATCAATGGGGCCTCAGCCCCTGGGTGATCCTGATCCTGATGCAGCTGTCCTTCATCATCATGGGAACCTTCCTTGATGATACCGCCATGCTGGTCATCGTTGCGCCGCTCTATGTGCCGCTGGTTGGCGAGCTGGGATTTGATCTGGTCTGGTATGGCATCCTCTATACGATCACCACGCAGATCGCCTATATGACCCCGCCCTTCGGCTATAACCTCTTTCTGATGCGGGCGATGGCCCCGCCCGAGATTTCGCTGATGGATATCTATCGCTCCATCGTGCCCTTTGTCGGCATTATGGTGGTGGCACTGGGGATCATCATGGTCTTTCCGCAAATCGCCCTTTGGCTGCCGGAGCTGGTCTATGGCAAGTGACCCCGCTCTCCTGACCCCATTGGGGGAGGACATCTGGATCGTTGATGGCCCCACCATTGACTTTTACAAGATCCCCTTTCCGACCCGGATGACCGTCATGCGGCTGCAAAACGGCGATCTGTTCTTGCATTCGCCCATCGCCTATACGCCGCAACTGGCCGCCGAGCTGGAGGCGCTGGGCCGGATCCGTCACCTGGTGTCGCCGAACTGGATTCACTATGCCTATATCGGCACCTGGGCAGAGCACTACCCGGAGGCCGTGAGCTGGGCCTCTCCCGGGGTGCGCGAGCGGGCCGAGAGCCGCAATGTTTCCATCGCCTTTGACCGGGATCTGGGCGAGGCCCCCGCGCCCGACTGGGCCGAGGAGATCGACCAGCTGATCGTTCGCGGCAGCAAGGCTCATACCGAGGTGGTGTTCTTTCACAAAAAGAGCCACACGCTGGTGCTGACAGATCTGATAGAGAATATGCATGGCGCCAGGCTGCCGCTCTGGGTGCGCCCCTTTGCGTGGCTGGCCGGCATCCTTGCACCAAACGGAAAAATGCCGCTGGACATCTGGATGTCCTTTGCCGGCAACCGGGACAAGCTCGGGGCCGCATTGGCCCGGATGCTCGACTGGGACCCCACGATCGTCGTGCTCGCGCATGGCGACATCCTTCGCGAGAATGCACCGCAACGGCTCCGGGAAGGATTCAGAGGGCTGGCGCCAACCCGGCACAGCCATTGAACAAAGTCCGACAGAGGAGACTGAAACATGACGACACGTCGTAACTTTCTAAAGACCACCGCATTGGGCGCCGCCGCGGCCCCGCTGGCAACACCGGCGCTGGCCTCCGGCAAAATCACCTGGCGGATGCAGACCTATGCCGGTCCCGCGCTTGCCGAACATGTGATCGACCCGGCGATCCAGATGTTCAACAAGATCGCGGGCGACCGGATGCAGATCGAGCTTTTCTATGCCGACCAACTGGTGCCCACCGGCGAATTGTTCCGGGCCATGCAGAAAGGCACCATCGACGCGGTGCAGTCGGATGATGACTCCATGGCCTCGCCCACCGAAGTCACCGTTTTTGGCGGCTACTTCCCCTTCGCGTCGCGCTATTCGCTCGATGTGCCGGTGCTGTTCAACCAGTATGGCCTGAACGAGATCTGGGACGCGGAATATTCCAAGGTCGGCGTCAAACATATCTCTGCCGGGTCCTGGGATCCCTGCCACTTTGCCACCAAAGAGCCGATCCGCAGCCTCGCGGACCTCAAGGGCAAGCGGGTTTTCACCTTCCCGACCGCTGGTCGCTTCCTCAGCCAGTTTGGCGTGGTGCCGGTCACCCTGCCGTGGGAAGACATCGAGGTTGCGGTGCAAACCGGCGAGCTGGACGGCATCGCCTGGTCCGGTATCACCGAAGATTATACCGTGGGCTGGGCCGATGTGACCAACTACTTCCTGACCAACAATATCTCCGGCGCATGGGCGGGCAGTTTCTTTGCCAATATGGATCGCTGGAACGAGCTGCCGGAAGATCTGCAAACCCTGTTCCGGGTCTGCACAGATCAATCCCATTATTACCGTCAGTGGTGGTATTGGGGCGGCGAAGCTTCCTTGCGCGTCAATGGCGACAAGATGCAGCTGACCTCCATCCCCGATGCGGAATGGCAGCAGGTAGAAGACGCCGCCGTGAAGTTCTGGGATGAAATCGCGGCGGAGTCCGAAACCAAGGCGAAGGTCGTCGAGATCTTCAAGAAGTATAACGCCGATATGGCCAAAGCAGGTCGCCCCTACCGCTACGGGTGACCCAGCGGGCCGGTCCGGGCCTTGGGCCCGAACCGGTCTTGATCAGCGACCGGCCCCGATGGGGCCGGTCACCGTTTAGGAACCCTTCCACTCTGACCAACCGGGGGACGTATCATGTCTGGCCTTCTCACTCTCGATGCGCTCAAAGCCGAAATGGAGCGCGGCACAATTGATACTGTTCTGGTTTGCATCGTCGATATGCAGGGCCGGCTGGCAGGCAAGCGGTTTCATGCGGAGGCTTTCCTAGAGATGGCCGAGGGCGAGACCCATTGCTGCAACTATTTGCTGGCCACCGATCTCGCGATGGCGACGCCCGATGGCTATGCCTCCACCAGTTGGCAGGCGGGCTACGGCGATTATATCATGAAGCCGGATCTGACGACCCTTCGGCCCGTAGCCTGGCTGGAAGGCACCGCAATGGTGCTCTGTGATGTGCTTGATCACCACCACCACGCGCCGGTGCCCCATTCCCCGCGCGAGATGCTGAAAAAGCAAATTGCCCGCTGTGCCGTGCTGGGCTTTACGCCGGTGATGGCCACCGAGCTGGAGTTTTTCCTGTTTCAGGGCACTCATGACGAGATCGCGCAAAACGGGTTCAAGCTGAAGCCGATCTCCACCTACAATGAAGACTACAGCATCTTCCAGACCTCCAAGGAAGAGCCGGTGATGCGTCCCATTCGCAACCATCTGCGCGCCATGGGGATTCCGGTCGAAGGCTCCAAGGGCGAGGCGGAGGCCGGTCAGGAAGAGCTGAACGTCAAATATGCCGAAGCGCTGGCGACCGCAGACCATCACACGCTGGCCAAACATGGCATCAAGGAAATCGCGCATCAGCAGGGCTATGCGGCCAGCTTCCTGCCGAAGTGGCATCAGGACCGTGTCGGCTCTGCCGCCCATGTGCATCAGTCGCTCTGGGCAGATGGCAAGAATGCGTTTTTTGATGAGGCCGCGCCCCTGGGCAAGTCCAGGCTGATGGATCACTATATGGCCGGGCTGCTGAAATACGCCGCCGACTACACCTATTTCATGGCGCCCTATATCAACAGCTACAAACGTTTTGCCAAGGGCACCTTTGCGCCGACGCAGGTGGTCTGGTCGGTGGACAATCGCACTGCGGCCTTCCGTCTTTGTGGTGAGGGCAGCAAGGCGGTGCGGGTGGAATGCCGGGTGCCGGGCTCTGATATGAACCCCTATCTGGCCCAGGCGGCGATGCTGGCGGCGGGGCTGAAGGGCATTGAAGAGCAGCTCGCGCTGTCTGCGCCCTTTAGCGGCGATGCCTATGCGGATGACGCAACACAGCATATCCCCCGCAGCCTGACGGAGGCGCGCGAGGCCTTGCTGGCCTCGGATATGCTGCGCGAGGCGATGGGCGATGAGGTCATCGCCCATTACGCCCGTGCCGCTGAGTGGGAAATTGAGGAGTTCGACCGCGTCGTGACCGATTACGAGATCGCGCGTGGATTGGAAAAAGCCTGACATGCCGATGGAGGCGGGGGCCAGCCCCCGCGCCCCCGGGATATTTTTGAAAAGATGAAAGCGTAGCGAGGTCGCGACAGGCGCCCTCCGAGGAGTTGGCCAATGGGCAAGACACTGAACTGTATTTCGCCGATCGACGGATCGGTCTTTGCAAGTCGCGAGACACTGACGCTGGAGGCGGCCCGCGCTGAGGTTGCGCAGGTCCGTGCGGCACAAAAAGCCTGGGCCGCACGCCCGCTGCAAGAGCGTATTGATCTGGTCATGGCTGGGGTTGCCGCCGTTGGCGCGATGAATGACGAGATCGTGCCGGAACTGGCCCATATGATGGGGCGCCCCGTGCGCTTTGGCGGAGAATTTGGCGGGTTCAACGAGCGTGCCAGCCATATGGCCGAGATCGCTGCAACGGCGCTGGCGGATATCGAGGTCGGCGAAGATGCGACCTTCAAACGCTACATCAAGCGCCTGCCGCATGGGGTGGTTTTTGTCGTCGCCCCCTGGAACTACCCCTATATGACCGCGATCAACACCGTTGCGCCGGCGCTGATCGCCGGCAATACCGTGGTACTCAAACATGCCACCCAGACCCTGCTGGTGGGCGAGCGCATGGCGCAGGCTTTCCATTCCGTGGGGGTGCCGGAGGATGTGTTCAGGAATGTTTTCCTGGATCACGACACCACATCGGCGCTGATTGCCGAGCGGGCGTTTGATTTTGTGAACTTTACCGGCTCCGTTGGCGGTGGTCAGGCGATGGAACGCGCGGCGGCGGGCACCTTTACCGGTGTCGGCACCGAGCTGGGCGGCAAGGATCCCGGCTATGTCATGGAAGACGCCGATCTGGATGCGGCGGTGGACACGCTGATCGACGGTGCCATGTTCAACTCGGGCCAGTGTTGCTGTGGGATCGAGCGGATCTACGTGCATGAGAGCCTTTACGACGCCTTTGTTGAAAAAGCTGTCGCGCTGGTCAACGGCTACAAACTGGGCAACCCGCTGGACGGTGAGGCCACCATCGGCCCGATGGCCAATGTGCGCTTTGCCCGGGAGGTGCGCGATCAGATCGACGAGGCGGTGGCGCAGGGCGCGGTGGCGCATATCGCGCCGATGGCGGCCGATGATGGCGGCGCCTATCTGACGCCGCAGATCCTGACCAATGTCACCCATGAGATGCGGGTGATGCGCGACGAGAGCTTTGGCCCGGTTGTGGGCATCATGAAGGTGTCCTCGGACGAGGAAGCCATTGTGCTAATGAACGACAGCGACTTCGGCCTCACGGCCTCGCTCTGGACGAAGGATCTGGAGCGTGCGCAGGCGGTGGGCGATCAAATCGAGACCGGCACTGTCTTTATGAACCGCGCTGATTACCTTGATCCCGGCTTGTGCTGGACCGGTTGCAAGAACACCGGGCGGGGTGGCGGTCTGTCTGTCATCGGCTATCAGAATCTGACACGGCCCAAGTCCTATCACCTGAAAAAAGTCACCGGCTGATGTTTCTCCCCGGACCCTGAGCGGTCCGGCATCCTTTCTGCGCCTTGCGTGGGCGCGATTTCACCTACTGGCCATTGCGCCAGCCACTTCACGAAAGGCACTGCTTATGTCTCTCATCGGAAATTGGTCCTATCCGACCGCTATCAAATTCGGCGCAGGCCGGATCAAGGAACTGGCCGAGGCCTGTGCCCAGGCGGGGATCAGCAAACCGCTCCTGGTTACCGACAAAGGGCTTGCGAGCTTGCCCGTCACCCAATCCACGCTGGATATCATGGAGGCCGCTGGCCTTGGCCGCGCGATGTTCTCCGAGGTGGATCCCAACCCGAACGAGAAAAATCTCGAAGCCGGTGTCGAGGCCTACAAGGCCGGTGGTCATGACGGCGTGATCGCCTTCGGCGGCGGTTCGGGGCTGGATCTGGGCAAGATGGTCGCCTTTATGGCCGGTCAAACCCGCCCGATCTGGGATTTTGAGGATATCGGCGATTGGTGGACCCGCGCCGATGCCGATGCGATCGCACCGATCATCGCGGTGCCGACCACCGCAGGTACCGGATCAGAGGTTGGTCGCGCCTCGGTGATCACCGATAGCGTGACGCATCAAAAGAAGATCATTTTCCACCCGAAGGTTCTGCCCTCGGTGGTGATCTGTGATCCCGAACTCACCGTCGGCATGCCGAAATTCATCACCGCAGGCACCGGCCTGGATGCCTTTGCCCATTGTGTCGAGGCGTTTTCCTCGCCGCATTATCACCCGATGTCGCAGGGCATCGCGCTGGAGGGGATGCGCCTGGTCAAGGAGTATCTGCCGCGTGCCTATGCCGATGGCAGTGACCTGGAAGCGCGGGCGCATATGATGTCGGCGGCGGCCATGGGGGCCACCGCATTCCAGAAAGGTCTCGGTGCGATCCATGCCATGAGTCACCCGATCGGGGCGCATTTCAACACCCACCACGGCACCACCAACGCGGTTTGCATGCCGGCGGTTCTGGCCTTCAACGCCAGCGCGATTTCCGACCGTTTTGACATGGCGGCGGCCTATCTCGGTATCGCGGGCGGCTTTGAGGGCTTTCAGAGCTTTGTGCAGGGGTTCAACGACAGTTTTGAGATCCCGCGCAAGCTCTCTGATCTTGGGGTCACCGAAGACGCGATCCCGGCATTGGTCAAGGATGCCCTCATCGACCCCAGCTGTGGCGGCAATCCGATCGAGCTGACCGAAGCAAATCTGACCGCGCTCTTTCAAGAGGCGCTCTAAACACCTTGAAGGTAAGAAAAGCCACGCCTGCCGGGCGTGGCTTTTTTGTTGGCGCGGGTTGGCGCGACGGGCGGGGGCGTGCTGCGCGGCGGGAAAGGGGTCACTTTCCAGAGGCATGCAGCGCCGCGTATTCGCATTTCATCCAGCGCGCGGCGAAGTCATCCGCTGATACGGGGCGGCTGAAGTAATAGCCCTGCGCATGGGTGCAACCCAGTGCGATCAGCCGCTCTTTTTGCTCGCGGGTTTCGATGCCTTCGGCGATGACATTGATGCCCATGCTCCGCCCCATCGCAATGAGGGCGGCAACGATGCGGTCGTCCTTTTGGTCGCGGGGCAGGTTCTTGATAAACTGCCGATCCAGTTTGATCCGGCTGATTGGCAGGTCCTTGAGCATCGCCAGCGAGGAATAGCCGGTTCCGAAATCATCAATGGCCAGATCAATGCCTGTCGCGCATAGATCCTCGATGGCGTCGATAGAGGCCCGCATGCGGGGGAACAGGGTGCTTTCCAGGACTTCCAGTTCCAATTTGCGCAGGTCGATATCGTGCTTTTGCGTATTGCTCAGCAGGAGATTGCTGAAGCCGGGCTGCAACAGGGTCGCCGCCGAGACGTTGATGGAAATCTGATGCGTATCATAGCCTTCGGCCTTCCAGCGACCGATCTGCGCACAGGCGTGTTGCAGGACAAAATGGTCGATCACCGAGCTTAACCCGCTATCCAGCGCAAGCGGAACAAAACCGCCGGGGAACAACATGCCCTTCTGCGGGTGCTGCCAGCGCAGCAGCGCCTCGGCACCGACGCAGCGTCCGGTCCGCAGGTCGATCTGCGGCTGGTAGTGCAGCAAGAGCTCGTTATTGGCGATGGCATGGTGCAGGTCGTTTTCCAGCTGGAGACTCTCTTCGGTGCGGCGTTCCATATGCTGCGCATGGCAGCTGATCTGGCCGCGCCCCTTTGATTTGGCATGGCTCAGGGAGACCTTGGCCGCCTGCATCAGATCGCGGTAACTGTGACCATCCGCAGGGTATTGCGCGATGCCGATGCTGGCGCTCAATCGACAGGTCAGCCCCTCGGCGGTGACCTCATCGCCAAGGGCTGCGGCGATCTCCTTTGCCAGCTGTTCCAGGCAATCTTCGGCAGATAGGCGCTCCACGAGCAGCAGAAATTCATCGCCGCCCAGCGTGCCGATGGTCAGCCCGGGACGAGGGCTGGAGCGCAGCGCCGCGGTAAAGCGCATAAGGACCTGATCGCCCACCTCATCGCCCATATGGTCGTTGATGTCCCGAAAACGATCCAGATCAACCAGCATGAGCGCCAGTTGTTCGCCCTTGGCTGCGGCGCGCGCCAGGGCCTGGGTGATCTGGCTCTTGATGCTGAGCCGCGTATGCAAAGGAAGCGGAAGCGTCGTGTTCTCTGCGGCGGGGGCAACGCCGTCGCCTTTGGCCTGGCCATCCGCATGTCTCTCCTTGTTGGGTATTGGCTGCGGCCCATGGCGCCGGGTGGCGGGGGGCAGCAGGCGCGTGGCCTGGCCTTGTGCCGCCTGACGTCGCATGTGCAGAACAGTGCTGAGCAGATAGCCTCCGGCAAAGGCGAGAGCGACCAAACAGGCCAGAACCGCGACCATTGCAGGGGGAGACATCATCGCTATGCCCCCCGACGCACCTGGCACGGGGATCGCAAGGCGTATGGCAGGATCGCTCGCGCCATGTTGTGCGGTGGTCGCGGTGCAGGGCGACATATGCTCCTTAAAGAAGCTATGCCACGCAGTCTCGCAACCGCCTGTGCCCGTCCTCCTCCGCGCAACCTCTGATCCTCCTGTGTTCTGATTCAGGGTAGCGTAAGTGCTTATTATGTCAACTATAGGTTGTTGATCGTCTCGCCTCCCCGGCGGGCGTGCCGGTCAGAAGGCAATAAAACCCTTGCGCGGCGCGGGATGGCTTTGCAGTAGATCATGCAGGACCACGACGGAGGCACCATGGACGATCTGGATCGCCGGATCATCGCCGCACTGCAAGCGAATGCCCGGGAGAGCACAACCAAACTGGCGGCAAAGCTTGGGGTGGCGCGCACCACCGTTCACGAGCGGATCACCCGGCTGGAAGAGCGCGGCATCATTGCCGGCTATACGGTGGTGTTGCGAGAGGCGGATGAGGGCAACACCGTGATGGTGGTGGTGCTGCTTGAGGTGCAACAAAAAGACACCAGCCGCATTGTCAAACGTCTGGAGGCCTATCCCGAAATTCGCCAATGCCTGTCGATCAATGGCGAGTATGATCTGATGGTCTCGGCCGAGGCGCCCCGGATCGAGGATCTGGACATTCTGGTGGATGAGGTCGGGCGCATGCCGGGGGTGCAGCGGACCAATACGCTGGTGGTGTTTGGGCGTCGTATCGACCGAACCTGACGCTATGACGGAGCTTTCGTCGATTTGGCGGTAATCCGCGTCAATCCGACAATCCTCGCCCTACAATATGAACAAATGTCCCTGCATCCTCATAAAAAACAAGGAGGTGCGGGTCATATGCGATGGAATATCTGTATCGTCGGGGCGGGCAAGATCGGGCAGATGATTGCCACGCTGCTGAAAATGTCGCCCAACTACCAGGTGACGCTTGCGGATCACGATTTGGCGGCGCTTGGCGCGGTTTCTGACCTTGGGGTCCCAACCCGCCAGATCGACGCCAAGGATCCCGACGATCTGGCCAGAGGGCTGGCGGGGTTTGACGCCGTCATCTCTGCCGCGCCGTATTTCCTGACGCCCGCTATCGCCACGGCGGCCAAATCCGCCCGCGCGCATTACTTTGACCTGACCGAGGACGTCGCCGCCACTGACGCCGTGCGCGCGCTGGCCCAGGGCAGCGCGACCGTCTTTATGCCGCAATGTGGCCTTGCCCCGGGGTTTGTCGGCATCGCAGGCGCGGCGCTGGCGGCGGAGTTTGACACCTTGGACAGCCTGCACATGCGGGTCGGCGCGCTGCCAAAGTTCCCGACAAACGCGCTGAAGTACAATCTGACCTGGTCCACCGATGGGCTGATCAACGAATATTGCAATCCCTGCGACGCCATCGTCGCCGGAGAGCGAACCAAGACCGCGCCGCTGGAAGACTACGAACGCCTTGGTCTCGATGGGGTGGAATACGAATGTTTCAACACCTCGGGCGGGCTCGGCACCCTGCCGGAAACGCTGGAGGGCAAGGCGCGGGCCGTGTCCTATCGCTCGATCCGCTATCCGGGGCACTGCGATATCCTGAAACTGCTGTTGCATGATCTCGGACTTGAGCGTCGGCGCGACCTCTTGAAGGAGATTTTTGAAACCGCGCTGCCGCGCACCGATCAGGACGTTGTGCTGGTCTATTGCACCGCGCGCGGACAGATCAACGGCGCGCTGCGTGAAAAAAGCCTGATCAACAAGAGCTTTTCTCGTCAGATCGGCGATCAGACCTGGAGCGCGATCCAGGTGACCACGGCGGCCGGGGTGCTTGGCGTTGTGGATCTGGTGCGGCGGGGGCGACTGCCGCAACAGGGCTTCCTGCGGCAGGAACAAGTGGCGCTAAACGCCTTTTTAGAGACTGAATTTGGCCAGCTCTACCGGGCTGGTGACCTGGACCACATGACAATGGCGGCTGAGTGATGAAAGATATGACACAGACAGTAGACGACATTCTGAAAACCTTCGGCCTCGACGCGGGCATCCTCAGCGGCGGCACCCGTGCGGTGCATTCCCCGATCGACGGTCGCCTGCTGGCAGAGCTGAAGGACACCCCGGTCAGCGACATGCCCGCGATCCTCGCGCGCGCTCAGGCGGCCTTCAAGGTTTGGCGTCTGGTGCCTGCCCCCCGCCGTGGCGAGCTGATCCGCCTGCTGGGCGAGGAGCTGCGCGCCGCCAAGGAGGATCTTGGCGCGCTGGTCAGCTGGGAGGCGGGCAAGATCACCTCCGAGGGCCTTGGCGAGGTGCAGGAGATGATCGACATCTGCGATTTCGCAGTCGGGCAGTCGCGCCAGCTTTATGGTCTGACCATCGCGTCGGAACGACCGGGCCACAGCATGCGGGAAACCTGGCAGCCGGTCGGGCCGGTGGGCGTGATCTCCGCCTTTAACTTTCCGGTGGCGGTCTGGTCCTGGAACACGGCGCTGGCGATTGTCTGTGGCGATCCGGTGATCTGGAAACCGTCGGAGAAAACCCCGCTGACGGCGATGGCCTGCGCCAGGATCTTTGAACGCGCACTGGCCCGTTTCGGCGATGACGCGCCCGAGGGGCTGCTGCAACTGCTGATCGGTGATGCCGACCTGGGCAAGGCGCTGGTTGCAAGCCCGATGGTGCCGGTGATCTCCGCCACCGGCTCCACCCGCATGGGGCGCGCGGTCGCGCCTGTGGTCGCGGAACGCTTTGGCAAATGCATTCTGGAGCTGGGCGGCAACAACGCGATGATCGTCGCGCCCTCGGCGGACCTGGAAATGGCGGTGCGCGCCATTGTGTTCTCCGCCGTTGGCACCGCCGGTCAACGCTGCACCACCCTGCGCCGCCTGATCGTGCATAACTCGATCCGCGCGGATCTGGTGAAACGCCTGAAATCCGCCTATGCGGGCCTGCCCATTGGCGACCCGCTCGCCGAGGGCACCCTGGTGGGGCCGCTGGTGGATGAGGCCGCAGGCGAGGCAATGACGGCCGCGCTCCGTGCGGCGGAGGCCGAGGGCGGCACCGTGCATGGCGGCGCACGGGTCACCGAGGGCGTACCCGCTGGTGGTGTCTATATGGCGCCGGCGCTGGTCGAGATGCCAAGCCAGACCGCCAGCGTGAAGGAAGAGACCTTCGCCCCGATCCTCTACGTTATGGGCTATGACGATTTTGACCAGGCGCTGGAGATGCAAAACGACGTGCCACAGGGGCTCAGCTCCTGTGTGTTCACGCTCAACCTGCGCGAAGCGGAGGGCTTCCTGACCGCTGCCGGATCGGATTGCGGCATCGCCAACGTCAATATCGGCCCCTCCGGTGCGGAAATCGGCGGCGCCTTTGGCGGCGAGAAGGAGACCGGCGGCGGGCGCGAAAGCGGCTCTGATGCATGGAAAGCCTATATGCGGCGGCAAACCAACACGGTGAACTACTCGGCAGAGCTGCCACTGGCGCAGGGGGTCAAATTCGACATTTAACCGCGCTGGGGCTGGCCTGAAACAATGCCTCTCCGCCGGCCCCGGCGGGGAGGTTTACCTGTCGGCAGGAATCGCAAAGCTCTCCACCGGGGTGCTGACGTTGTGCAGCTTCACCTGTCCAAGCGGCAGCGCGTCGGCCTCTGCCTCCACCAGAATATCCTTCGAGACGACAATGCGGTGCCCGACGGCTTTGCCATAGTCCCCAAGCCGCGCCGCTATATTGGCGGCCTGGCCGATCACGGTGAAATCCAGCCGCTCCTGCGAGCCGATATTGCCATAGAGCACAGACCCTGAGGCGATCCCGATGGCGCAGTCCAGGCAGTCCTGGCTGGGGCAGGGCGCGATCTCTGCCAAGGCGGCGACAATCGCCCGCGCCGCAGCGAGCGCCTGCATGCGTGCCTCGACCGGGTTCTGACCTGCGGGAAAGACCGCCAGAACCGCGTCGCCGATGAACTTCAGCACCTCGCCACCGTTTTCATGCACCTTGTCGGATGTGGTCTCAAAGAACTGGTTCAGCAGCTTGATGTATTTGTCGCGCGGTAGCAGCTCTTCGAGCTTGGTGGAGCCACGCAGGTCACAAAACATGATCGCAGCGTCAATTTCGTCGCCATCGCCCCGGCGGATATTGCCGCCAAGGACCCGCGCGCCCGAGCGTTTGCCAACATAGGTTTCCAGCACCGCCTGCGCGTTTTCGCGCTGCATGAAGACCTCGTAATAGCGCGCGATCACCGCCGAACATTCAAAGATCAGCCCGAGATCCGCTGTGCTAAAGCCCCTGGGGGCGTCCGAGGCGGCGGTGAGCACATTGATCCGCCCATCCGAGAAGGGCAGCGGCATGGCGACATAGTCGGTCATGCCGCGGTCTCGCAGGTCCTTCAGGATCGGGAAATCCTCCGAGGGCACCGCAGCCGTCAGCCGATACCGAAGCCCGCCGAGCCCCCTGGAGACATGCCGCAGCGGCGAATTCTTGAATTCCGGCAGTTCGTGAATTTCATAGGACGGCGAGCGGGTGGTGACCCCGGGGTCGCCCTTTTCCCAGAGGTAGTGATGCCCGGCGATCCGGGGATGCAGCGCCCAAGCGAGGATGGTCAGGCGCGAGAGCGGCACGCCCTGTTCGTGCAGCTTGTCGACAAAAGCCTGGGTGAAGTCTTCGGGCGTGGGCAGAAAGGCCGCCTCGCGCAAGAGCCAGTCCACCAGCGGGCCAGAAATATTCCCGTAATCCGGCGCTTGCAGCCGGTTGTCGCCGAGATCCAGCCGATCCAGCGCCTCGGGGATGAAGCCGATATGCCCTTTGATCTGTCGCGCTTCCGGCAGGGTCTCGTCGTAGCTCCACACCGCATTGCAGAGCTCCTTTTTGCCCGGCAGGATCAGATCCCGGTAATGCGCGGTGCCCTTGAAGGGGCAGAAGGTGGTCTTGCCGCAGGCCTTGTCGATATCCACCCGCAGGTCTTCGCGCGGGAAATAGACCACCGGGGCGCGGCGGGTTTCATACATGACTTTTGCGCGGCTGCTCTGCGCCAGCGTCCTGTCTCCTTTTTCTTCCTCTTTCGCGCCATCCAGTTGTTCTCCCTTCCTTCCGTCCCCGTTGCGCGGCGGGATCTTTTTTTTCCTCCTCCCTCATGTCCAATGGGATAG
>NZ_JAATOX010000123.1 GCF_011806385.1 Phaeobacter sp. HF9A
TAGGGCAGACGGCCCAGGAAACGCGGCATTGCCAGACCGACGTATTTTGCGTCCTCGCTGTCGCGCAGCGAACGCCAGGCGGCATATTCCGGGGTCTGGAAGATCTTGGTCAGATCGCGCGGGTTCGACAGTTCCGACCAGCTGTCCATCTGGAACAGGGTCGGCTTGGCCCCGGTGATCAGCGGCGCATGGGCGGCGGCGGCGATCTTGGACATCTCGCCCAGGAGCTCGATATCGACCGGCGAATGGTCGAAATGGAAATCCGCCACCAGGCTGCCATAGGGCTCGCCACCCAGCTGGCTGAATTCCTCGGTGTAGATTTTCTTGAAGATCGGCGATTGGTCCCAGGCGGTGCCTTTGAACTTCTTCAGCGTCTTCGAGAGCTCCTTCTTGGAGACCGGCATCACCTTGATCTTGAGCTGCTCGTCGGTCTCGGTGTTGTTCACCAGATAATGCAGACCGCGCCAGGCGCTTTCCAGCTGCTGGAAATCCTCATTGTGCAGGATCAGGTTGACCTGCTCGGTGAGTTTCTTGTCGATCTCGGCCACGATGCCCTCGATCGAGCGCAGCGCGTCGTCGGAAATCAGCGCGGTATTGGCCAACGCCTGTTCGGCCAGCGTCTTGACCGCGGTTTCAACGGCGGTCTTGGCCTGGTCGGATTTCGGCCGGAACTCCTTTTGCAGGAGGCTGGCGAATTCACTGGAGCCAAACGCGGAGGCGCCTTCGGCGGCTTCGGTCTGAAGGTCTTGTTCAGCCATTTTTGTCCCTCCCTAAAATTTATTCGCCGGACTCGTCAGCACCACCGGGGGCGGGCTGCGCGGCCAAAGTCTTCAAAAGCGACGGGTCCTGAATGATCTTGGAAATGAGATCCTCGGCGCCGGTCTTACCATCCATATATGTCATTAGATTGGACAGCTGGGTCCGCGCTTCAAGTAGTTCGCGCAAAGGTTCTACTTTTGCGGCGATCGCGGCGGGCTTGAAGTCATCCATGCTCTCGAAGGTGATGTCGACCGCCAAATTCCCTTCGCCCGTCAAGGTGTTAGGCACGGTAAACGCAGCGCGGGGCGCCATGGATTTCATCCGGTCATCGAAATTATCTACATCAATTTCGAGGAATTTACGGTCGGCAATCGCCGGCTGTTCGACTTCCGACTTGCCGACAAGGTCGCTCATCACACCCATGACAAAGGGCAGCTGAACCTTCTTTTCCGCACCGTAAAGCTCCACATCATATTCGATCTGGACCCGGGGCGCGCGGTTGCGGGCGATAAATTTCTGCGAGCTATCAGCCATTCCTTGCCCCTTTCAGCTCTGCGATCTCGGTGCGCAGGGCGCGGATCTCGTCGCGCAGCTCCACCACATGGCCATCCACCACATCGGTTTCCGATTTGACCAGATCGCGCAGCTTGTGGATCTCGGCTTCGGTTTCTTCTTCCACCGCCGACTGCATGGTGTTGACCAAGAGACCGATAAAGAGGTTCAGCACCGAAAACGCGGTCACCACGATAAAGGGCACAAAAAAGGCCCAGGCGGTCGGGTAGACCTCCATCACCGGACGCACGATCCCCATCGACCAGCTTTCCAGCGTCATGATCTGGAACAGCGAATAGAGCGAGCGCCCCAGCGTGCCGAACCATTCCGGGAAGGCCCCGCCATACATCAGGGTCGCCATCACCGCGAAGATATAAAAGACGATGGAGATCATAACGATCACCGCGCCCATGCCCGGCAGCGCGTCCAACAGCGCCTGCACCACCGCCCGCATCTGCGGGATCACGGACAGAAGCCGCATCGCCCGGAGCACCCGCAAGCCGCGCAGTGCCGACAGCCCCTGCCGATCCGGCAGTAGCCCCAGCGCCACCACGATCAGGTCAAAGATATTCCAGGCCGAGGAAAAGAAACGCAGCCCATAGGCATAGAGTTTCAGCGCCAGCTCCAACACAAAGATCGCCAGCACCAGCCGATCCACCACCGACAACAGCCCGCCCACATGGGCCTGTACCGCCTCAGAGGTGCTCAACCCCAAGGTGACCGCATTGAAGATGATCACCCCGAGAATGGCATTGGTCACGGAACGCCGCTCGACAAACGCGCGCGCCCAGGCGCGGCTTGCAAACCTTTGTTCTGCGGTTAGATCTGACACGTTCTACATCTCCGTCGTATTTCGCCCGCCAGCCCGAGCCGGCATCTGTCTTGTGATCGCCAGGCCGGACAGGGCGCCGGCGCGACCGTCTCCGCCCAAAGGCGAAGACGCTATATGCATTTGCCCGTCCCGGCTCAGCTGGCCGCCTCGACGATATTGTCCACCAGCTCTTTGACATCCTTGATGGCATCCAGCACGCCCTTGGCTTCTGACATAATGGTCAGCTTGTCCAAGGCCTTGATCTTCTGGAGCGTGGTCAGGTCGTCGATCTCCAAACCGTTGCCCGCCATCACCGCCTGGATTTCCAGCAGGAAGGCCTCGCGCTTGGCCAGTTTTTCGTTCATCTCGCGGGCCGCGCGTTTCACTTCCATACATTTTGCACCGGCCTTGACCCCATCTTTGAGCGTCTTGGCACTGCGCATCGCCTTGGCAAGCTTGTCTGCCTTCTCGCCCAGCTTGTCGGTCTTGGTCATGGTCTTGGTGGTGTGCTCGCGGTACGCCACCCGCGCCGCTTCCACATCCTTGAGCTGGCTTTCGACCTTGGCCACGGCAAATTTGAGGATTGCGCCGCCAATGGTCTTGGCGTCACGCCCCTTGGTGATCTCGTCGCTCGCCGCCTTGAGCTTTGTCATGAGGGAGCTGATGGCGGTCTTGGGTTTCTTGAGATCAAGACCGTTGCCCAGATCGCCAAGCTCCTGACGCTCGATCGCCTGCTGGATCGAGGTTTCCCGCAGTTTCAAAAAGGCCGCAAGCCCCGCCCGCAAGTCCTTGCGCAGCGCTTCTTCGTTCTTGAGCTGCTGCTTGAGATCCAGACCCAGTTTCACGACCTCGGTCACGATGGTCTTGTAAGAGGTGACCTCGGCGCCGGACGTCGCCACGAGCTTGGCAATCGAGCCACCGATCTTGATCGCCCCCAAGCTCCATTTGATCACGGTTTTGACCCGCGCCTCTTTCAAAAGGCTGAGCTTCTGTGCTTCCAGCTTGCGCCGTTTTTCGATCGCGACCTGGGCGGCGGGTTCTGCGTTCTTCAGTGCGTTGTTGATGCTCAGGGTGGCATCCGCCACCATGCGCTCGACCTCTCGCTGGTTCTCCTTGCTGGGCTGCTGCATCAGCGCGTCGATCTTGGCGTCGAGCTTGACCGCTTCCTCGCGGATGATCGTCTCGTATTCGATCATCACATCATTGGCCGCGTCTTTCAGCCGGTCCATCGCCGTACTGGGCACCGCACCAGAGGCGGTGACCTCAATGCTGACATCGGCGCGGTATTTCGGAATCTCCAGGTGCTTCAGCTTGGGCTTGTCCCGAACAAGATCAACGATCTTCAGAACGTCTTTTGTGACAACCTTCTTCTGCGCCATGGGACACCTCCTACAGGATTGGCCGATGCAACATTTTATGTGGTTCGCCGCCAGCCAATGCTGCGTCAACCAGCGGCGAAAAGGAC
Source organism: Phaeobacter sp. HF9A (assembly GCF_011806385.1). Taxonomy (GTDB): domain Bacteria; phylum Pseudomonadota; class Alphaproteobacteria; order Rhodobacterales; family Rhodobacteraceae; genus Epibacterium. Next base: position 3,588 of record NZ_JAATOX010000123.1, read on the forward strand.
TTAGTCGAAGCTATAGGTGAACTCGCCGTCCGCCACGTCGATGGCGACCTTGCTGACCACCCCGCCCTCCATCAGGCGGCGCAGGAACTCGTTGGAAATATCAGGCAGCATGGAATTGGTGACGATGGCGTCGATCATGCGGCCACCGCTTTCCAGCTCCTGACAGCGCTCGACGATGGTGTCGACCACCGCATCCGAATAGGTGAAGGGCACGCCATGGGCCTCCTGCACCCGTTTCTGGATCCGGCCCAGCTGCAATTTGGTGATCTCGGCGATCATATCGGGGCTGAGCGGGTAATAGGGGATGGTCACCATCCGCCCCAGAAGCGCGGGCGGGAAGACCTTCAGGAGCGGGTCGCGCAGGGCCTTTGCCAGCCCTTCGGGATCGGGCAGCAGATCCGGGTCGGAGCACATATCCATCACCATATCGGAGCCCGCATTGGTGGTGAGCAGGATCAGCGTGTTCTTGAAGTCGATGACCCTTCCCTCGCCGTCTTCCATCACGCCTTTGTCAAAGACCTGAAAGAAGATCTCATGCACATCCGGGTGGGCCTTTTCGACCTCATCGAGCAGCACCACCGAATAGGGTTTGCGCCGCACGGCCTCGGTCAACACGCCGCCCTCGCCATAGCCGACATAGCCCGGAGGCGCGCCTTTCAGGCTGCTGACCGTATGGGCCTCCTGATATTCCGACATATTGATGGTGATGACATTCTGTTCGCCACCATAAAGCACCTCGGCCAGTGCCAGCGCGGTTTCGGTCTTGCCCACGCCGGAGGTGCCCGCGAGCATAAAGACCCCGATGGGTTTGTTGGGATTGTCCAGTCCGGCGCGGGAGGTCTGGATGCGCTTGGCGATCATCTTCATCGCGTGATCCTGACCGATCACCCGCTTGGCAAGATGGGTTTCCAGGCTCAGGATCGTGTCGAGCTCGTCCTTGACCATGCGACCCACCGGAATGCCGGTCCAGTCGCCCACCACCGAGGCCACCGCCTGGTGATCGACGATCGGCAGGATCAGCGGGCTGTCGCCTTGCAGGGTTTCGAGTTCGGCATTCTTGGCCCTGAGCTCGGCCATCAGCGCCGCGCGATCCTCGTCGCTCAGCGGGCTGTTGCCAGGCTCCATGGCGCCCTCCGCGCCCTCACCCTCAGACGCAACCGGCGCGTCCACGGGCGCGGCGCCCTCCCGGAGCTTGGCGCGCAGGTCCAAAATCGCGTCAACGCAGGCCTTTTCGCGATCCCACTGGGCGGTCAGCTCGGCGAGCCGCGCCTCTTCCGCCTCTTTTGCGGCCGTGACCGCCTCGCGCCGGTCGGCGACCTCATAGCCGGCGGTCTCGTCGCGGCCGATGATTTCCAGCTCGGTGGTCAGCGCCTCGATCCGGCGCTGGCTGTCGTCCACTTCGGCGGGCACCGCATGCTGGCTGACCGCAACCCGGGCGCAGGCGGTGTCCAGAAGGCTTACGGATTTATCCGGCAATTGCCGCGCCGGGATATAGCGGGCGGAAAGGCCAACCGCAGCCTCGATCCCCTCGTCCAGCACCTGCACCCGGTGGTGTTTTTCCAGCATCGAGGCAATGCCGCGCATCATCAGCACCGCCTTGGAGATCGAAGGTTCCTCGACCTTCACCACCTGGAAGCGCCGGGTCAGGGCGGGGTCTTTTTCGATGTATTTCTTGTATTCGGCCCAGGTGGTGGCGCCGATGGTGCGCAGGGTGCCGCGCGCCAGCGCCGGTTTCAGCAGGTTCGCCGCATCGCCGGTGCCCGCCGCACCGCCCGCGCCGACCAGCGTGTGGGTCTCGTCCACGAACATCACGATCGGGGTCGGGCTGGCCTGCACCTCGTCAATCACCTGACGCAGGCGGTTTTCAAACTCGCCCTTCATGCTGGCGCCCGCCTGCAACAGGCCCACATCCAGCACCAAGAGCCGCACATCCTGAAGCGCGGGCGGCACGTCGCCGCGCGCAATCCGCAGCGCGAAACCTTCAACCACGGCGGTCTTGCCCACCCCGGCCTCGCCGGTCAGGATCGGGTTGTTCTGCCGCCGCCGCATCAGGATATCAACGATCTGGCGGATTTCCTCGTCGCGCCCGACGATCGGGTCGATCTCGCCCGCCTTGGCCTGCGCGGTGAGGTCGGTGCAGAATTGCTCCAGCGCCTCGCCCTGGCCCATCGCACCGGGCGACATCGCGCCGGAGGCCTCGCCCGGCTCCGCGCCGCCGCCCACGTTGGAGCCATCCTGCGCCACCAGCCGCTCCTCGGGCGAGCCATCGGTGGCCGCGTTGAAATTGTCGGCCAGATCATCGGCACCAATCCGCGCCAGCTCCGGCGACATGGAGCTGAGAATATTGCGCAACGCCGGGGTCTTCAGCATGCCCAGCAGCAGATGCCCCGAGCGCACATGGCTGGCGGAGAACAGCAGCGAGCCCCAGACCCAGCCGCGCTCCATCGCGTCCATCAGATGGTCCGACAGATCCGAAATCGTCGAAGCGCCGCGCGGCAGCTGATCCAGCGCCCGGGTCAGTTCAGTTGCGATCTTGCCGGTGTCCAGATCGTAATGCTGGATGATGCGGTGAATGTCGCTGTCCTGCTGCGCCAAGAGCTGATGCAGCCAATGCACCAGCTCCACATAGGGGTTGCCCCGCATCTTGCAGAAGACGGTCGCGCTTTCGACGGCCTGATACCCTAGCTTGTTGAGCTTGCCAAACAGGGCCACGCGGCTGATCTCGGTCATATCAGGTCCTTCTCTCTGTCGAATGTTCTTGTATTACAACCGCATGCGCGGGGTAGAGATAGAGGTCTTCGGCATCCGGGCGCGTTGCATCCGGGTCCGGGCGGGCGCCGATCCAGCTGGTGTGACCCAGCCGTGTGCTGCCGCCGAGACTGGCGCGCGGCACCTCTTCGCCGTCCAGAATAAGGTTCACATCCCAATCAAGGCAATCGCCGACATAGGAGCGCACCACCGCGCGCACCCGTTGCAGGCTCTGCCCGCCGGGCAGCAGGCGCTCGTAATCCGCAAGGCTCAGCGGGCCGATGCGCAGGCGAAACTTGGCGGAACGGCTCCAGACTTTCTCGCCGATCGAGGTGGTCTGGCCCAGGCTCCCCATGCCAAGCGCCCAGCGGTCGTCGGGTTCCAGCTCCAGCCAGGAGCCGACGAATTCCTCCAGCGAGACCTTGACCCCGAGGAAGGACGACAGGATCGACACCAGCCCCTCCGGGTTGCGGGCCTGCTGGCCGAAATGACCGGCATAATGCAGCCGCGCCATATCCGGCATGGCGTCGCGATCCTGCAAGTGATCGCCGTGATAGCCCGCCAGCGCCGCCACCTTGCGTGCCATCGGATCATCGCCGCGATCAAAGCTGGCAGCGGGCGAGCCCTGCGTCCAGGCGCGATACAGCAGGCTTAGCATGCGGTGGGTCAGCATGTCGGCAAAGGCCACCATCGTCGGGTCGCGATGGTTGCGTTTGCGATCCCGCGCATATTCGGTCAGATGCAGCGGCAGCGGCCCGGAGGGGCCAAAGAGGCCGAAAAACCGGTTGGTCAGCCGCGCCGGGGCTCCGCCGCCGCCGGGTTTGAAATCCGCAATGGTGGAGGTGGGAAAGGCCATCTCCGCCTCCTGCCCCAGACGCAGCGCATCCTGACGGGGCCTGCGGCTTTCGCCCAGGCGAGGATGGTCGGAAAAATGCGCCTCAAGCACCCGCAACGCCTGGAACAGATGATGCTCCTGCGGGGTCTCGGCCAATTTGCCGAACAGCGTGTCATCCTGGCCGGTCACAGCACGCGACCCAAGCCCTTTTCCGGTCGCCATCGGGCAATTTCCCCGCGTTTTTCAGTGGTTAGAACAGTTTCGGTAAAGGAGTTGATGCTGGCATAGCCGCGAAAGAACCGCTCCAGCACCGCGCCAAGCGCATAGATATTGGTGCCCTCAAAATAGCTCTCGTCAAACCCCAGCGAGACCTCGATGCCGCGCACCGCTGTCGAGAGCACCTCGTCACTCATCCGGCGCACGATCGGGCGGGTGTTGACCGATAGGATCCCCTCCAGCTGCTTTTCGGTGACCCGATTGCCGAGGGGCGCATAGAGCCCGATCAATTCGCGCAGCGCCGAGGCCGACTGCCCCTTGTCGCTTTCGGCAATCGACATGTAGTTCAGGCTGAGGTGGGAAATCAGCCGCCAGGCGGTATCGCCCTGCGCCAGCGTCGGATGCGGCCGCGTCGGCGAGACCGGCAGGGTAATTTTCTTGACCGGGCCGCCATCGGGCAGGTGGAACACATCCTCGTCGCCGGTGGCCAGCAGCATCGGCAAATCGCGATTGGTACAAAGCGCCGTCACCGCCAGCTGTTCCAGCCCCGGCTTGTAGGGCGCCTGCGCCCGGTCCACCAGCGTCAGATAAACCTCGGAGCCGAGATAGGACGAGCGCACCCCGCGCAGGCGTTCCTTTTCCGAGCGCTGCCGCATCTTGCGCTTCAGCGTGTAGTAGGCCGGGTGGATCTCGCCCGCGGCGGTCATATCGGTGGCGGAATAGAAGGGGCGAAAGCTCACGTCGTCCTCGCCATCACCGCTGATCCCGACCACGGATTTCAGCGCGTAGACTTCAAAATCCAGCCCCGCCGTGCGGTTCGGAATCACATGGTGTTCGGTGTTTTTCGACAGCACCCGCACCCGGTCACAGCGTTTTTCAAACAGGTTCACCGCTGGCACCGCATGGGGCTCGAAGGTCTCGGGCGTGATAATCGGGCCGATGTTCTTCATGCCGTCGCGCAGCAGGATATAAAGATCCACATCCGTGCCCTTGGCCTTTTGCAGCGCCGCCTTGAACCCGGCCAGCTCGACAAAGCGAAAGCGCTCCGGCATGGCGAAATATTCTTGCAACAGCCGATAGCCGTCAAACACCCGGCGCGGCACCGGCAGCAGGGCCTCTTCGGGCGAAAACCCTTTTTGCCGCACCCGCGCATCGCGCAGCGGCATTTGCCAGTCATCGCGGCGATCCGTGCTGCGCCCGACAATGCCGCTGACCTGCGTGCACAGCAATTCCAGCAGCGGCCAGCTGTTGCCCGAGGCATTGGTCAGATAGAGGCTGAGGCTGTTCATATCCAGCTCGCGGATCGGCTCGCCATCCTTGCGCCGCAGCCGCAGGCGCACCGCCGCTCGCGCGTCATACCCCTGCGCCACACCGGCCGCGACCAGCTCGCCACGCCCGTCGATATACTGCGCCTCGGCGATCTCGATCGGCCAGAGCGTCAGGTCGGAACAGGTGCGAAACTCCACCGCCGTCTGCATCCCATCCGTCAGCCCCGAGCGCAGCACCGTTTCGCGCGGCAACCGATAGCCGCCCTTGACCGCAGAATTGGAGATATCCGGCTCCAGCCGGGTGATCATCATCGACGGCGTCGGCGCCAGATAATGCGGATAGATGATTTCCAGCAGGTTGGAGGTGAAATTCGGATACTGCAATTGCAGCTCCAGCTGCACCCGCGCCGACAGGAACGCCACGCCTTCCAGCAGACGTTCCACATAGGGGTCGAGCACCTCCACCCCCTCCATGCCCAGACGCGAGGCGATCTTTGGGTAGGCGGCGGCGAATTCCGCGCCCATGTCGCGCAGGTAATTCAGCTCGGTCTCGTAATGCTCCAGAAGCCGCGTGTCCATGTCAGCCCCTCCGATCCATCTGCACTTCGCCAGTGGTCAGATCCACCTTGGAGCGCAGATAGAGTTCCAGCGGCATCGGCTGCGCCCACATATCGGCGCGGATCTCCAGCGCGACGGTCATCTGCGTCGTGTCATCGGCATCGACCAGCGCCACATCCACCGAGCCCTCGATGATGCGCGGCTCATATTGCTGGATCGCCGTGCGAATGGTGTCCCGGATTTCTCGCATCTTTTCCTTCGCGGTGAATTCACCCGTGACCTCATGCAGGCCGTAATTCAGAACCGAGCGCGCCGCCGACGGGTAGCGTTCGGCATCAATGTAATGTCCGCCGTTTTGCGTGTTCAGCAGCCAGGAGAGGTCGCGCTGGATGATCTCGCGCAGCCGCACGATGTCGATCACGCGGGAGTCACGGGCTTCCTTCCGCTCGCTGGGCGCATCATCGGTGAGCCGGTCCAGCAAGGACGGCTGCAAACGCTCGGCGACCGTCTTGTCAGCCATCGCCGGACGCGCCCCCGTCCATCTTCAGGAGCCGCAGATCCATCAAGGCCACATCCTGCTGATCGGTGGCCAGCACCCGCTGGCCCTGGCCGCCATAGGTATCGGCGCCCAGATCCACCCAGTTGGTTTCCCGCGCCAGCGCCGTCAGCCCGCCGATCTCGGCAGCACCGGGATAGCGCGTCGGCACCAGCACCGCGAGGGCGCCGCCGCCCTTGGGCGTCAGCGTGCCCGCCATCCAGACCGCATCGCGCAAATCGGCGGGCTCTTCCAGCTCCAGCGTGTCGATCTGCGAAAACGGCATCCAGAAATAGCGCCCGTTTACAATCACTTCCAGCACCGGACCCAGCCGCATATCGGCATCGGCGATCCATTCAAACCGGGTGCCGTTCAGCTCGCCGGCGGTTGCCGGGGCCGCATCAAAGGCGCGCGCGCGCACCGCGGCGGCCTGCACCGGATCGCCCGCCGCCAGCGCCTTTTGCGCCTGAATGAGCAACGCCAGCCACTCTTGCGGCTCGCCAAAGATCAGCGGATCCTTTTCGCCCTTGAACACCTTGTCGCGATAGACCTCGCAGATGATCGCCTCGCGGTAGGCCTGCGCCATGGTGGTCGCGCCGCTGTCCATATCCGCCGAGAGCTTCAGCTGCGTCACCGCGCGTTTCCAGTCGCCCAGCACGCAGAGGAGCTGAAACAGGAAAATCCGCAGCTTGCCGTTGGAGGGATCCTTGCGCACCTGATCCTGAAGCGCCGACAGGGCCGCCGCCGGATCGCCAGCTTTCAGATACTCTTGTGCTGTCATTGCCACGACGCGCGTCCCCCTGAAATTCTATAAGAAATTTATTGCTTGTGGTCCCGGCCGCGCAGGCGCCCGGGACATTGATAACACGCAAAACGGTGGCGTTATTCGACCTGACCGGTCTGCACGTTCCACTTGAAGGTGTTTTCGGTTTTGAGCTTCGCAGTCTTCTGGTCGGTCGACTTGTACTCATGCTCGATCGCCGCATAGGCCATGGTCCAGGTTTCTTCCGGGATACCATCCTCGGAGCCGGAGACCGAATAGCTGTCGATCACCACGTCCTTGAGCGTCCAGATGGAGTAGGCTTCCAGACCGGCAGAGGCGCTTTCGCCCGAGCGGCACATGTGCAGCTTGATTTCCGGGCGCACGGTGCCGTTGGCAACCGAGGTCGCCAGCTTGTTGGAGGCGATCCCCATCTGCGAGGTCACTTCGACCTTGCCAAAGTTGGAGTTGGCGTGCCCACGCTGGGTGGAGCCGAGATCGGACATTTCAACCGCGCGCTCAACGTTCCAGCTCAGGGACTGGATCACGATCCATTTGTCGTGGCCTTTCTCGGTGGCGTCGCCGGGGATGTCCGAGATTTGCACAAACATGTTCGCAGCCATGGTTCATTCCTTTCAGATCAGATGTTTTTTCGAGTTCGAAGTGTTTTCGAGTGAAGATGTAATACGCGACCTTAAATCAGCCCTTCTCAGAGGGCAGTTTGGAAACCAGTCTCAAAGATACTGACAGGCCTTCCAGTTGGTAGTGAGGCCGCAGGAAGAACTTGGAGCTGTAATAGCCCGGGTTCCCTTCGACCTCTTCGACAACCACTTCGGCCGAAGCGAGCGGCTTGCGCGCTTTTTCCGACTCGGAGGAGATGTCGGCATTGAAATCAACGTAATTGTTGATCCAATCCTGTAGCCAGGACTCCATGTCCTGGCGGCTCTTGAAAGAGCCAACCTTGTCGCGAACCATGCACTTCAGATAATGCGCAAAGCGGCAGGTTGCGAAAAGATACGGCAGACGGGCCCCGAGGTTCGCGTTTGCGGTGGCATCGGGATCGTCATATTCGGCGGGCTTGTGCAGGGACTGCGCGCCGATAAAGGTGGCCACATCGGTGTTCTTGCGGTGGATCAGCGGCATCATGCCGTTCTTTGCCAGCTCCGCTTCGCGACGATCGTCGATCGCGATTTCGGTCGGGCATTTCTGGTCCACGCCACCGTCGGTGGTCGGGAAGGTATGCGAGGGCAGCCCTTCCAGCGTGCCGCCGCTTTCAACGCCACGGATCCGCGAACACCAGCCATAGCTCTTGAACGAACGGGTGATGTTGGTCGCCATGCCATAGGCGGCATTGACCCAGCCGTATTTGTTGCTGTCCGCGCCCTCGGTGTCTTCTTCAAAGGCGAATTCTTCAACCGGATCAGTG
>NZ_JAATOX010000124.1 GCF_011806385.1 Phaeobacter sp. HF9A
GGGCCGGGGGGGGGGGCCCCCTTATGTGACCCCCTCCCGCCGCTATGTGCGCGACCACGCCGCCCCGATCAATCTGGAATGGGCGCGCGACAATCGCACCACCGGCATTCGCATCCCATTGTCCGGCCCCGCCGCGCGGCGCGTGGAAAACCGCATCGCCGGCATGGATTGCAACCCCTATCTCGGCATTGCGGTATCGCTGGCCTGCGGCTACCTCGGCCTGATGGAAGAGCGCCGCCCCAGCCGCCAGTTCAAGGGCGATGCCTATGATGGCGATGGCGATATTCCCCAGGTGATGGGCCAGGCGCTGGATCTGTTTGACGAGGCCAAGGCGCTGCACGAGGTCCTGGGGCCGGAATTTGCCCGCGTTTACAGCATTGTGAAACGCGCCGAATACGAAGAGTTCCTGCAAGTGATCTCCCCCTGGGAGCGCGAGCACCTGCTGCTGAACGTCTGATCCAGACGCGTCGCGCCCGTTGCGGGTGCGGCGCAGTGGATATTTGCAAAAAAGATGAAAGCCCCGCATCAGCGCCCCTGGCGCGCGTGGCACCGGAAAGACCCAGATGGCGCTGAACCTCCTGCATGCAAATGATCGTCCCGGCAAATACCCCGACAGCTGGTATGCCGCCACCGCCACGCCGGGGGTGCATTACCCCTCGCTGACTGGCGGTGAGCGGGCCGATGTCTGCATCATCGGCGCTGGCTACACCGGGCTCTCGGCAGCGCTGCATCTGGCCGAAGCGGGGCGCTCGGTGGTGCTCTTGGAGGCCCAGCGGGTCGGGTTTGGCGCCTCGGGGCGCAATGGCGGCCAGCTGGGTTCGGGGCAGCGGCAGGATCAGGAAGTTCTGGAAGCCATGCTGGGCCAGGACGACGCGGCCAAGCTCTGGGCGCTCGGCGAAGACGCCAAGGATCTGGTCAAGGGGCTGATCCAGCGTCACCAGATCGACTGCGATCTGAAACCGGGGGTGGCCTGGACCGCCGACAGCGCCCGCGAGGTGCGTCACCTGCATGACTACGGCGCGCATTTACAACAGCGCTATGGCTATGATCAGATCGAGATCCTCGACCAGGAGAGCTGCCACGCCATGTGCCCCTCCCCCGCCTATAAGGGCGGCATTCTCGACCATGGCGCCGGCCATCTGCATCCGCTGAACTATGCGCTCGGTCTGGCCCGGGCTGCCGCCGCCGCCGGGGCACGGATCTATGAGCGCAGCGAGGTCTACGCCATTGAGGACGGCCCCCAGGTGGAGATCCGCACCGGCGAAGGCACCGTGCGCGCCGATCATCTGATCCTGGCCTGCAATGGCTACCTCGGTGGGTTGAATGCGCAGGTGGCGGCGCGGGTGATGCCGATCAACAATTTCATCGCCGCAACTGAACCGCTTGGCGATGAGGCCGCACGGGTGCTGGCGCGCGATGTCGCCGTGGCGGACAGTAAGTTCGTGGTGAACTACTTCCGGCTCAGTGGCGACAGACGGCTGCTGTTTGGCGGCGGCGAGAGCTACGGCTATCGCTTTCCAGCCGATATCGCCGCCAAGGTGCGCAAGCCGATGACAGAGATTTTCCCGCATCTGCGAGATGTTCGAATTGATTATGCCTGGGGCGGCACACTCGGGATCACCATGAAACGCCTGCCCTATCTGGCGCGGCTGTCCCCCCGGATCCTGTCGGCCTCGGGCTACTCCGGCCATGGGGTGGGGACCGCGACCCATGCCGGGCAGTTGATGGCCCAGGCGGTGGCGGGTCAGAGCGAGGGGTTCAATACGATGGCCCAGATCCCTTCAACGCCGTTTCCCGGCGGCGCTCGCATGCGCAGCCCGCTCCTGGTCCTGGCGATGAGCTGGTTTGCGCTCCGGGATCGGCTCGGGATTTGAGATCTCACGACAGGGGGCGCAGCCCCCTGCCCCCCGAGGTATTTTGAGCAAGATGAAAGCCGGAGCCTTCCGTTTCGATGAAGCGGAGCTGAAACTGGCGAATCTCGCAGCGCAGTGCTGGTCGCCCGGGCGCCGCTGACAGCAGGTTTTTGCTCCTTCCGTGCCCGCGCCAAGGCAACAGTTTCGTGAAATTTCTCGCTTCTAAACGCCTGAACATAGGGGAATCCTTGGCTTTTTGAGCGAATTGTTTTATATTTCTGAAAAGGTAAATTCAGGATTTTGAAATATGAGCCAGGCAAACCCTCTCCAGGTCCCGAACGTCCACCAAGGGGAGCCAATCCCCGACTCCGCGCGCGAGGCGATCGAGGCCCTGATGCAATCCGGCGACCTGTTTCGCTACACCGCGCCGCAGGATGCGCCGGTCTCCCTGCTCGAGAGCGAATTTGCAGCACTACTGGGCAGTAAATATGCGCTGGCAGTGTCTTCCTGCTCGGCGGCGCTGTTCCTGGCGCTGAAGGCGCTGGATCTGCCGCGGGATGCGCGCGTGCTGATCCCCGGCTTTACCTTTGCCGCGGTGCCCTCCTCGGTGGTGCATGCCGATTGTGTGCCGGTGCTCTGCGAGGTTGGCGAAAACTACCGCATCAATATGGCCGATTTCGAGGCCAGGCTTGATGAGGATATCGCGGCGGTGATCATCTCGCATATGCGCGGGCATACCTCGGATATGGATGCGATCATGGCGCTTTGTCAGGCGCGCGATATCCCGGTGGTCGAGGACGCCGCACATTCGCTGGGCACCACCTGGCATGGGCGCAATATCGGCACCCTCGGTCAGATCGGCTGTTTCTCGTTTCAATCCTACAAGATGCTGAACGCGGGCGAAGGCGGCATTCTGGTCACGGATGATGCCGATATCGTTGCCCGCGCCGTAATCATGTCCGGCGCTTACGAGCACAACTGGCAAAAGCATAAGCCCGCGCCCGGCGACAATGGCACGGAGCTGGAAGAGGCCTTTGCGCGCTGGCAGAACCTTCTGCCGCTTTATAATTTGCGGATGAGCAACCTGTCTGCTGCGGTGATCCGCCCGCAGATCCCCGAGCTTGCCCGCCGGGTTGCGGATGGGCGCAAGAACCACGATTACGTCGCCGCCAGGCTCAACGCCCATGCAAATTTCCACGTGCCCGCGCCGCTGGCGTCAGAGGAGCGCGCACCGGATTCGATCCAGTTCAACCTCGTCGATATGGACGACGCCCAGATCGAGGCCTTTGCCGCCGCGACCGCTGCCAAAGGCGTAAAGGTGCAGATTTTTGGCCGCTCCAGCGACAATGCCCGCGCCTTCTGGAACTGGCAGTTTCTCAAGGATCTGCCCGAGCTGCCCGAGACCCGCGCCATGCTGATGAAAGCCTGCGATGTGCGCCTGCCGGTGCGTCTCACGCAGGGCGAGCTCGACGTGATTGCCGACATCCTGCTTTCTGCCGCGACGGAAACCATGGCCCGCGTCGCGGCCTGATCCACGCGCAGACCACATGCTCCCCGGGGTCGCGGAATACGCGGCCCTTTTTTGTTGCGCCCGCCGGTGCCTCAAGCGCACGCCGCGCATCGCGCGGCGCCCGGCCCAACCGGGGCGCCTGCATCTATTGATGCAGGCGCCATGGGCGGGAGCCCTCCCGCGCGCCGTTGGTGCATCAAGATGCACCAACGGCCCTTGGGCCGGGCAGCGCGCCTATGGCGCGCTGCGGGCGTATCAAGGCAACGGGCACAAAAAAGCCCCGGATGAACCGGGGCTTTCTGACAGGTAGCAGATGACGCCCCGGCCGGGCTCAGCTCATCTTGGAAAGTTTTTCCTGCAATTCCGCCAGCTGGCGCTTGATGGTCGAGAGATCCTCTTCGCCATCATTGCTTTCGCTGTCCTCGCTGCTGCCGCTGGGCCAGGCGCCGCCAAAGCCGCCTGTCATCGCTTTCAGGAAGGCTTCCTGCTGCGCTTTCATCGCCTCGAACCCCGGCATCTGCGCCATCGGGTTCATGGCGCTCATGTTCTCCATCATCTTTGACTGGCTCTCGCGGAGCATATCAAACGAAGATTGCAGGAACTGCGGCATCACCCCGCCGCCGGGCACCATATAGCTGCGCACAAGATCATTGAGCACATTCACCGGCAGCACGTTTTCGCCCCGGCTTTCATGTTCCGCAATAATCTGGAGCAAATACTGACGGGTCAGATCGTCGCCGCTTTTGAGGTCGATAATCTGCACTTCCCGCCCATCACGGATGAACCCTGCAATATCTTCCAGCGTCACGTAATCGCTGGTCTCTGTATTGTAGAGCCTGCGGCTGGCGTATCGCTTAATGAGCAGAGGTGTGTCCTTATCCGCCATTCTCGCTCCTTCCGAAAATCTGCATTGCAGAAAAATCCTAGGCGAGCCGGTTTGAAAAAGAAAGGACAGAAAGCCAAAAGCAGCTGTCACCAGCCTGACGGAGGTGCCAGCAGGCTGATTGCGCCCCGCCGGAGCGGAGGCGCGCACCAAAAAGGGCAGGTCATTGCTGACCTGCCCCTCTCTTCAGGCATCCGCTTGGTTGGGAGGAGAGCGAAAGCGGGCGCCCGGACGTTTCTCGCGCAGCAGCTTATTTTGCAGCAGCGGCTTTCTTAGCAGCGGTGGTCACCTCTTCGGTGGCTTTTTTCACAGCTGCGGTGGCTTCTTCGGACATGTCCTTGCCAGCCGACATCAGCAGCTCAACGGTGTCCATTTGCACTTTTTTCGCAACTTCGGCGAAGGCGGCCATGTTTTCGGCAGCAACTTCAGCGGAAGCAGACGCGAAATCGGTTGCAACCTTGGCGTAATCGGCGGGCTCTGCCTTGGCTTTGGAGGCTTCGCCGATTTTGGCCAGGGTGTCCTTGGTCCATTTGGAGGAAATCTCGGCGTTCTTTTCAGCCGCTTCCAGCGCAACGGAGGACAGTTTTTCGTTCAGCGCGGCGGTGTTCTTGAAGAAGTCTTCCATGGCGGAGGTGTCCACCGGGAAGGAAGCCATCATGTCTTTCATCATCGCGGAAAAATCTTGGGTCTTGGCCATGGTACTCATTCCTTATCTACGTGTTACCGGCCGTTGCCGGTGGGGTCCAAGCGAGTCGTGTCCCGCTGTTGAGCCCAATATGCATGCTGCGGTGCAGCATTTCAAGTGAAATATGCTGCGTCGCAGAAATTTCACCTTTCTTTTACGAAGACCCCCCGGACCACCCTGCCGGAGCGCGCCAGCAGAGCGCCCCGGGCGGAGACCCCGTCAGAGCGTGGCCTTGGCGCGGACATATTGCCCCGGCGCCGCCTCCAGCACCGGATAATCCTTGGTGCCGGGATCCCGGGCGGGCACCTGCTTGCCAGCGCGTTTTTTCAGCCAGCCCTCCCAGCGCGGCCACCAGGACCCCTCGTTGAACTGCGCACCCTGCATCCAGGCCTCGGCGTCGAGCTTCAGATCCTCATTGGTATAATGGCCATATTTGTTGCGGCTCACGGGGTTGACGATCCCGGCGATATGGCCGGACTGGCTGACGATAAAGCTCTTGGAGCGCGAGCCCATTTGCTGCACGCCGCGATAGCATTGCTTCCACGGGGCAATGTGATCGGTCTCGCAGGTGATCGCCATCAGCGGCACATCGACGTCCCGCACATGCAGCTTGTGCCCCAGGAGATCGAACCCTTCGCCGACGAACTGATTGCCCTGGCACAGCCCGCGCAGATAGCGGATCGCCATCTTGCCCGGCAGGTTGGCCCCGTCGCCGTTCCAATAGAGCAGATCAAAGGCCGGCGGCGTCTCGCCCATCATGTAGCTGCGGATCGCAGGCCCATAGACCAGATCATTGGCCCGCAGATAAGAGAAGGTCCGCGCCATGATGTAATGCGGCATGACACCGTCTTCGCCCACTTCCTCCTCGATCGCATCGACAAAATCATTCTGCAAGAAAGGCGTGAAATCCCCCTGATCGGAAAAATCCGTCAGGGCGGTAAAGAAGGTCGCCGATTTCACCGATTTGTCGCAGCGCTGTTTCATCAGCGACAGCGTCAGGCTGAGCGTGGTGCCGGCGATGCAATAGCCCACCGTATTCACCTGTTTGACGCCGCAGATCTCTTTGACCACCTCGATGGCCTTCAGGAACCCATCCTCGATGTAATCCTCCAGGCCAGTGTCGGCATAGTCCCGCGTCGGGTTCACCCAGGACACGACAAACAGACTATAGCCCTGATCTGTGATCCATTTGATCAGGCTGTTTTGCTCTTTCAGGTCCAGGATGTAGAACTTGTTGATCCAGGGCGGGAACAGCACAAGCGGGATCTCATGCACCGTCTCGGTGGTGGGGCGATACTGGATGATCTCCATCATCCGGTTGCGGAACACCACATCGCCGGGGGTGGTGGCGATATTGCGCCCGATCTCAAAGGCGCTCTCATCCGCCAGCCGCACGATCAGCTCGCCGTTGTTTGCCTCCAGATCGGCCACCAGGTTTTCCAACCCGTCAATCAGCGACTGCCCGTCGGTCTCCAGCGCCTTTTCCAACGCATCCGGGTTGGTGGCCAGAAAATTGGTCGGCGCCATCATGTTGATGATCTGATCCGAAAAATAGCTCAGCCGATGCCGGTCCACCGGGTCCAGATCGTCGATCTCCTCCACCGCGCTGCGGATCAGCTCGGCATTGGTCAGATACTGATCGCGGATATATTTGAAATAGGGGTTTGTTTCCCACATCGGATTGGCAAAGCGACGATCCTTGGGGCGCGGTGCGGGTTTTTCCGCCTCAGCCTCCGCCTCTGTCGCGTCCTCCTCGCCAGCCAGCTGCGCCGCCACCACCTGCGACAGTACCTGCTGTGCCTCGGCGAAATTCATCACCGATTGCCCCCAATAGCGCACCTGCTCTTCGAGCAGTTTTGTCGGATTTTGCGTCATCGACGCCCAATAGGAAGATGCTGCACGTGCAAACAATTCCTGATTCGGAGCGTCCAACCCCGGGTTGTGAGGCTTCTTGTTGGCCATAACCTCGACCAGTCGCTTGGACAATTCCTCCACTCGTTCAAGATTTTCCTTAAGCCGATCAATCTGTTCCACTGAGGTCGTCTCAATTGTCTTGTCGGTTGTTGTCATCTTAAACAAACCCTCTTACTCTTTCTGCTGTGCAGAATACTTGCCTCGCCATTCTACGGCAAAGCGGGCCCAGCTCCGAATCCGCCGGAATGATCCGGCGAAATCCGGCCAGAACCGCGGCACGAAAAGCACCGTTCAAGGAGACGCGCATGCGTAACATGATGTCCTATGATCTGATGGAAACGGTTCGCAACACGAACCAATGGCTTGGCGCGACCGCCCTGTCGATGGCCTCCTACCCGGCCTTTGCGGCCATGCCCAACCCGATGCTCAGCTGGATGGCCGCCTGGGGTCAGGTTACCGAACGCAGCTTTGAGCGCATGGTTGCCAAGCCGGATTGGGGCATCCCCGCAACCACGCTGGCGGATGGCAAGGACCATCTGGTGGAAATCGACACCGTGGTGGAAAAACCCTTTGGCGATCTCATTCATTTCCGCGTCACCGACCGCCCCGAACAGCCGCGCAAGGTGCTGGTGGTTGCACCGATGTCGGGCCACTACGCGACGCTCCTGCGCTCCACCGTCAAGAGCCTGATCGAAAACTGCGAAGTCTACGTGACCGACTGGCACAATGCCCGCGACATTCCGGTCTCTGCCGGCAAGTTCGACGTGGAGGATTACACCCTCTATCTTGTTGATTTCATGCGCACGCTTGGCCCCGACACCCATGTGGTCGCTGTCTGCCAGCCCGCCCCGCTGACCCTCGCCGCCACCGCCTATCTGGCCGAGCAGGACCCCAAGGCGCAGCCCTCCTCCCTGACCCTGATCGGCGGCCCGGTGGACCCGGACGCAACGCCGACCGATGTCACCGATTTTGGCCGTCGCGTCACCATGGGCCAGCTGGAACAGACCATGATCCAGCGCGTTGGCTTCAAATACAAAGGCGTCGGCCGCCCGGTCTACCCCGGCCTCTTGCAGCTCAGCTCCTTCATGTCGATGAATATGGAACGTCACTCCAAGGCATTCTCCGAGCAGATCCTGCGCGTCAGCCGCGGCGAGGCCACCGATCACGACGCCCACAACCGTTTTTACGATGAATATCTGGCGGTGATGGATATGCCGGCGGAATTCTACCTCTCCACCGTGGAGCGGATCTTCAAGAACCGCGAAATCGCCAAGAACGAATTTGTGGTGGATGGCCACAAGGTGGATATCGGCAAGATCACCGATGTCGCGGTCAAGACCGTCGAGGGGTCCAAGGACGATATCTCCGCCCCCGGTCAATGTATCGCCGCGCTGGATCTCTGCACCGGCCTGCCTGACAGCAAAAAAGCCAGCCATGTGGAACCCGATGCCGGGCATTACGGTATCTTTGCGGGCCGATCCTGGCGCAACAATATCCGCCCGCTGGTGATCAACTTCATGGATACAAACAGCCGCAAACCCGCGGCCCGACGCGCCGCAGCGGCGGCAGCGGAATAACCATGGCAAAATCAAACCCGGAGCCGCTGCGCTTTTCCTGCACCTGCGGCAGCCTTTGTGGCCATATCTCGCCCAAGGCAGCAAAAGCGGGCACCCGGGTTGTCTGCCATTGCCCAGATTGCCGCGCGGCGGCGCTCTATCATGGCTGCCCCGATCCGGCGGAGCTCGGCGGCGCCGATCTGATGCATCTCAGCCCCGACGCGGTGATCATCGACCAAGGGGCAGAGCATCTGCGCCTGATGCAGCTCTCGCCCAAGGGGCTTTATCGCTGGTATGCGGACTGCTGCAACACGCCGCTTCTGGCCACTCCGCGCAGCCCGAAACTGCCGCTCGTCTCCATGCGCAGCGCCATCTTTGAAGAGCCCGACCGGCTGGGCAAGGTGGTGGCCGAGGCCTTCGTTCCCCAAAGGGGCAAACCGCCGAGACACAAGGGCGCCGGACGGCTGGTGTTTCAACTGGCCAGCCGCATGATCTCCGCCTGGTCCACCGGTCGATGGAAGAACAACCCCTTCTTTGACAGCACCAGCGGCACCCCGATCGCCACTTCAACAGTGCTGAGCAAAGAGCAACGCAGCGCCCTGACCCGGCCCTGAACCCAAAGTCGGAATATCCCGTGAAAGCCCTTTTGATCATCGACATGCAGATGGAGATGCAGCATCGCATTCTCAAAGGCCAGGACTGTGTAAACCCCGACGCGGGCGCCCGCATCGCCACCCTCGCCGCGCAGTTCCGGCACAACGGCTGGCCCGTGCTTCATATCCGCCACCGCGACGATGATCCCAGCTCGCCCCTGCATCGCGATGCCGCGGGCTTTGCACCGCACCCCTGCGACACCGCCCTGCCGCATGAGCCGGTGTTTGAAAAACAGGCCTCCTCCGGCTTTGCCTCAACCGATCTGGCGGCTTGGCTGACTGCGCAGGGTATTTCAGACCTGGTGGTCACCGGCGCGGTTGCCGGGTTTTGCGTCAATTCCACCGTCCGTGCGGGGGCTGATCTTGGCTTCAACATGACCGTGGTGCGCGACGCGGTGCTCGGGTTCGCCCTGCCCGCCGCCAATCTCTCGGCGCAGGTGATCTTTGACGTCACCATGGCGCATCTTGCCGCAGATTTCGCCACATTGGTCGAGAGCAAGGCCCTGCTGGACACCGCGCCAGCCGCCCTCGGATAGGCCGCGCCGCTCAGGCGCTCTGGCGCAGATCCACCTCCAGATGCGTTTCCTGCGGCTGCAATATCCAGTCACAGAGGATATCGGTCACCTGCTCCGGCTGTTCCATCAGCGGCAAATGTCCCGCATCTTCGATCATCTCGATCCGCGCGTGCTGCATCAGCTCCGCGGTGAACAGCTGCCGTTTCACCGGAATGATCTGATCGTAAAGGCCGCAAATCACCAGCCCCGGCTGTGTCGCCCGCCGCAGCGTGGCCTGCTGATCGCAGCGGCGTTGCAACATGCGGCTCTGCGCCACAAACAGCTCCGGCCCCAGCTCCTCGGCCATATCGGCGACCTCGGCCATGATCCGCCCGCGCAAGGGCCCCGGCGCCAGGGAAGAGGCGGGAAAGACCTCCTGCATGACACCGCGCAACCGCCCGGAGCGCGCGCGGATAATCCAGGGTTCCCGTTCCGCAGCCTTTGCCGGAGGCTCCGGCAAGGGGCTGGCGCCGATCAGCGCAATGCCCGCGATCCGCGACGCGGCCCGCTGCATCATCGACATAGCGACCACACCACCAAGCCCCGCCCCAATGACGGTAAAGCGCGGCGGCAAGTGGTGCAGCAAGCGCTCCGCCACATCCTCGACCCGCTCGGCACCGATGACCGGCGCCACGGTCACCGGCACATGGCGCGACAACGCCCGGATCTGAGGCGCCCAAATGCGCCCATCGCTCATGAAACCTGGCACCACGACGACCGGGTGCTTTGACAGCTCCGCTGGTTCATTCATTGATCTCTGCCCATGTTCTGACGCGCCTATTGATGGCGCTTGGGTTCACTACACGTCCCAAAGTGCAGGGCAGCAAGGACTTTTTCAGTCTGCAAAAAAATGGTTAAGGATGTGTGACCAGCTCAATACCCGTTCCAGCGAAAGGCTCCCTCCTGCGAAAGCGGCGAATAGGGGTTGTGGCTGATCTCCCAGATATGGCCGTCCGGTGCCCGGAAATAGCCAATGGTGCCGCCCCAGAAAACCGGCCCCGCCGGGCGCAGGATCTCCGCCCCCGCCGCCTCGGCTTGGGCCATCAGGGGGGCAACCTCCTCGGCGTTGCGCAGATTATGGCTCAGCGTCATCGCCCCGGTTCCCAGCGCCTCAACCGGCAGGCCCAGATCCTCGGCCAGTTTCTCCAGCGGATAGAGCCCAATGCACTGCGACATCAGATCAAAGGCGACAACCCCATCCGGGCTCTCGGCCCGCTGCCATCCCAGCGCCTCGTAAAACCGCGCAGCGGCCTCCACATCCCTGACCCCAAGCGTGATCAGGCTCACCCGTTGTTCCATGCTCTGCCTCCCTTGCAGCGTTCAATCCCGCGCCAATACTGCTAGATGAGAAAGAACAAAACAAGTACAATTATCATGCGCAGAGCTCCTCCACCGCCGAGCGGATCAAGCCAAGGCAAGGCTCATCCGAAAACCGGTGATCTGCGTCCTTCACCAGCGTCAGCCGCATGTCATCGCAGCTCGCATGCTCCAACAACCGCAGCGCCGTCTCGGTCGAAACCGCCGTATCCGCGGTGCCCTGCAAACAGCGCACCGGAAACGACAGGGCCAGCGAATCGCGCAGCACCAGGTGTCGGCGCCCGTTCTCGACCATCCGCCGGGTGACGATATAGGGCTCCATGTAATCGCTCGGCAGCTCCACCTGCCCGCGCGCCTCCAGCTCTGCCTTCTGCGCCTCCGAAAAATTGGCCCAATAGCCATCCTCGGTGAAATCCGGCGCCGCCGCAATCAGCACCATGCCCCGGATCCGCTCCGCCCGCGCTTTGGCAAGTAACAAGGCCTGCCAGCCCCCCATGGAGGAGCCCACAGGCACGATCCCCCCCGCCGTCAGCGCATCCACCGCCGCCAGCGTATCTTCAT
>NZ_JAATOX010000125.1 GCF_011806385.1 Phaeobacter sp. HF9A
CCCGTCATCAGTTCCCGGTCTCGCCGGTGGCGCTCCCGCCCATTCACGATATTCTGCGAATATCCCTCATCGGTTGGGCCCGGCGCCGTGCTTCGCACGGCGCTTTTCTTTTGCTGAGAGGTGCATCAGGGGCAGGTCTGCCCTGACGCACCTGTGCAAGGATGGGATGTTCCGAGTCGCCTCAAGGGCAAGCCGCGCGTGCCGCGCGGAGGCTGCGCCTCCCTTGATCCGACTCGGAACGGATTGGAGGAGACGCGACCGCGCCCTGCGACAGCAGGGCGCCGGGCCCAACGGGAGGAGGGCATATTCATGCCTGATCGACGGGCGGGAGCGCCACCGGCATGGTGGGCGCGCCGGGGTGTTAATGCGCTTCGGCCCAGTTTTGGCCTTGTCCGGCCTCCACGACCAGCTTCACATCCATATGCACGGCGGGGTCGGCGGCGTTCTCCATAACGGATTTGGCCGTCGCGATGGTCTCGTCCACATGGGCTGCGGGGACTTCGAACAGCAATTCGTCATGCACCTGCAATAGCATCCGCGCGGGCAGATGTGCGATGGCCGCCGGCATGCGCACCATGGCGCGGCGGATCACATCGGCGGCTGTGCCCTGGATCGGTGCGTTGATCGCTGCCCGTTTGGCAAAGCTGGCGCGCGGCCCCTTGGCGGCGATCTCCGGCGTGTGGATCTTGCGGCCGAACAGCGTCTGCACGTAGCCATGGTCCTTGGCAAAGGCGACGGTCGCATCCATATAGGCGCGAATTCCGGGGAAGCGCTCGAAATAGCGGTCGATAAAGCCCTGCGCCTCGCCGCGCGGAATGCGCAGGTTGCGGGCAAGGCCAAAGCCTGAAATCCCGTAGATCACACCAAAGTTGATCGCCTTGGCCTGGCGGCGGATCTCGGGCGTCATCTCCTCCAGCGGCACGTCGAACATCTCGGAGGCGGTCATCGCGTGAATGTCGAGCCCATCGGCAAACGCCTGTTTCAGCGCGTCGATCCCGGCCACATGGGCCAGAATGCGCAGCTCGATCTGGCTATAGTCCAGCGACAGGAGCACATTGCCCTCCTCGGCGACGAAGGCCTCGCGGATGCGGCGGCCCTCTTCGCTGCGCACGGGAATGTTTTGCAGGTTGGGATCGGTGGAGGCCAGCCGGCCTGTGTTCGCCCCGGTCTGCACATAGGAGGTATGCACCCGGCCCGTTTCCGGGTGGATATGCTCTTGCAGCGCGTCGGTATAGGTCGATTTCAGCTTGCTGAGTTGCCGCCAGTCGAGCACCCGACCGGGCAGCTCGTGTTCGGTGGCCAGATCCTCCAGGATATCGGCGCCGGTGGCATAGGCGCCGGTCTTGCCCTTCTTACCGCCCGGTAGGGACATCTTGTCAAACAGGATCTCGCCCAGCTGCTTGGGCGAGCCGACGTTGAATGCCTCGCCCGCCAGCTCATGGATCTCGGCCTCCAGCGCCGCCATCTTTTGAGAAAACGCGTTGGACATGCGGCTGAGCGTGTCGCGATCCACCTTGATGCCGTGACGTTCCATCTGCGCCAGCACCGGCACCAGCGGCCGCTCCAGCGTCTCGTAGACGGTGGTCACCTTCTGCTGGTGCAGCTGCGGTTTAAAGAGCTGCCACAGGCGCAGGGTGATATCGGCGTCTTCGGCCGCATAGGGGGTGGCGTCCTCGATTGGCACCCGGTCAAAGGTGATCGCCGATTTGCCGCTGCCTAGAAGCGATTTGATCGGGATCGGCTGATGGTCGAGGTAGCGCTCGGACAGCGTGTCCATGCCATGGCCGTGCAACCCGCCATGCAGCGCATAGGACAGCAGCATGGTGTCATCGATCGGCGCCACAGTGATGCCATTGCGGACAAAGATCTTGGCGTCATATTTCATGTTCTGGCCGATCTTGAGGATGGCCTCATCCTCCAGCACCGGTTTCAGCAGCGCCAGTGCGTCGTCCAGCCCAAGCTGCCCCTCGGCCAGCGCGTCCGAGCCAAACAGATCATCGGCATTGCCGGTCTTATGGGTCAGCGGGATATAGCAGGCCTGCCCCGGGATCACGCAGAGCGAAATCCCCACCAGATCGGCGATCATATCGTCCAGGCCGGTGGTTTCGGTATCCACCGCGACATAGCCATGCTCGCGGATCTGCGCGATCCATTGTTCCAGCGTCTCGGCGTCGCGCACCGTGGTGTATTGGGCGGTGTCAAAGCCCGGCGCTTCGGGCAGCTCCAGCGCTGCGGCCTGCGCAGGGGCCTCTGGGATGGTCGGTGCCTCTTGCCCCAATTGATCCGCAAGCCGTTTGGTCAGGGTGCGGAATTCCATCTGGCTGAGGAAGCCCAGGAGCACCTCCGGGTCGGGGTCGCGGACTTCCAGATCGTCCAGCGAGAAATCAAGCTCCATGTCGCAATCCAGCTGCACCAGCGTTTTGGACATCTCGATCTGTTCGCGCTTGTCGATCAGGGTCTGGCGGCGCTTGGGCTGTTTGATTTCTTCGGCGCGGTCCAGCAGCTCCTCGAGCGAGCCGAATTCATTGATCAGCAGCGCCGCCGTCTTGATGCCGATACCGGGCGCGCCGGGCACGTTATCGACCGAATCGCCCGCCAACGCCTGCACATCCACCACACGATCCGGGCCGACGCCGAATTTTTCGCGCACGCCATCGCTGTCGATGCGCTTGTTCTTCATCGCGTCGAGCATCTCGACGCCGCCGCCGACCAGCTGCATCAGGTCCTTGTCCGACGAAATGATGGTCACCCGCCCGCCGGCATCGCGGGCCTGACAGGCCAAGGTGGCGATAATGTCATCGGCCTCAAAGCCCTCGATTTCCTTGCAGGCGATGTTGAAGGCGCGGGTGGCCTCGCGGGTCAGCGGGAATTGCGGCACCAGATCTTCGGGCGCGGGCGGGCGGTTGGCCTTGTAGAGATCATAGAGATCGTTGCGAAAGCTCTTGCCGGAATGGTCAAAGATCACCGCCACATGGGTCGGCGCATCGGGGCCGGTGTTGCCCTCCACATAGCGTTGCAGCATGTTGCAAAACCCTGCTACCGCGCCGATCGGCAGCCCGTCGGATTTCCGCGTCAGCGGCGGCAGCGCGTGATAGGCGCGAAAGATAAAGGCCGAGCCATCAATCAGGTGAAGATGGCAGCCTTTGCCGAATTGCGTTTCGCTCATGACCTTGGCGCTCCTTTGGGGAAACCGTTCGTGTTCTGTTTCCCGGTTATCAATGATCCGGCGTCGGAGGGCAATTGGTGTTTGAGCCTCACGGTGAGGACGGCGGCTGACCTTGGGGAGGTGCGAAGCGCCTTCCCGGGGGGGGGGAAGGTCAGGCGCTGTCCGGCCTCACGGCCGGACCGGGCCATCGCTAGTATATCCCCATCGCCAGCCCCGCACCGAGCGCCTGTCCCAGCGCGCGACAGTCTTGCAGCTCAGTCTCGGGGATCGCCTTATCAGCCAGAATGGCCTCGGTCGTTTGGGCATGGGTGCAGATGATGATCGGCGCCTGCACCGGTTTCAGCCGCCAGCCCTGCGCAATTCGGGCCGCCTGCCGCGCCGCGCCTTCGCCGTCGGATCCCGCGCAGATCATCAGCGCATAAGCGCGCCCGTTCAGCTGACCCAGAACAGGATAATAGCAACGATCAAAGAATTCCTTCATCGCCCCCGAAAGCGCGGCGAGGTTTTCCGGTGCGCAAAAGATATAGCCATCCGCCGCCAGCAGATCCGCCGGTCCGGCGGCCTCTGCCGCAATCAAACGGGTGGGGATCTCGGCCCTGGCACCATCTGCGGCGGCCTCGGCCATCTGCCGACTGCCGCCGGTGCGGGAATGATAGACGATCAACAGCTCTGCCATGTGCAGGAGCCTAGCGGCTCAGTCCGGGCGGCGAAAGACCGGATCAGGCGTTCTGGATCGGGGCATCCTTGTGGATGTATTTGCAATCGCAATAGGGGCATTCCACAAAACCCTCGCTCTCGGGGATTTGCAGATAGACCCGCGGATGTCCCAGCGCGCCCTCGCTGCCGTCGCAGGCGACGCGATAGCTGTCCACGATCTTGGTTTCCGGCGCTTCAATGGTCATCGCTGGCAGTCCTCTGGCTAATGCGTTAGGGGCTTTATGAGCTATGGAAATACCGGGGGCAAGAGCCGCGATGACTGACGAGGCAATCCGTATCGAAGCTTTGCGTAAAACCTACAAGGGGCGCAAAGGTCAGCCGGAGAAACACGCGCTGAAGGGGATCGACCTCATGGTGCCGCGTGGATCGGTCTTTGGGCTCTTGGGGCCGAACGGAGCGGGCAAGTCGACGCTGATCAATATCCTCGCCGGTCTGGTGGTGAAAACCTCGGGCAAGGTGACGATCTGGGGCTTTGATCAGGACGCAAATCCACGCCAGAGCCGCGCCTCGATCGGGGTGATGCCGCAGGAGCTGAACCTTGACCCCTTCTTTACCCCGCGCGGCGCGCTGGAGGTGCAGGCCGGGCTTTACGGCGTGCCAAAATCCGAGCGCGACAGCGATGGCATCCTGGAGCTGATCGGGCTGGAAGACAAGGCCGAGGCCTATGCACGCACCCTCTCCGGTGGCATGCGGCGGCGGCTGCTTCTGGGCAAGGCGCTGGTGCATCGGCCCAATATTCTGGTGCTGGATGAACCCACCGCCGGTGTCGATATCGAGCTGCGCCAGATGCTGTGGGAGAATGTCCGCAAGCTCAACGCGCAGGGCATGACCATCATCCTCACCACCCATTATCTGGAAGAAGCGCAGGAGATGTGCGACGAGATCGCCATCATCAACCAGGGCGAGGTGGTGGCGCGCGATTCCACCGCGAATCTGCTGGGCCGTCTGGATGCACGCGCCATGGTGGTACAGCCCGCCGCGCCGGTGACCACCCTGCCCGAGGGGGCGGGCATCAACGCCGAGCTGCGCGGCGACGGTGCCTTGGTGTTGCGCTATCACAGCAATGCAACACCGGCCGAGGCGGTGCTGGAAGCGGTGCGCGCCGCCGGCATTTCGATTCGCGATGTCAAAACCGAGGAAGCCGATCTCGAAGATGTCTTCCTCGCGCTGACCAAATCCCGCTAAGGGGAGTCCCATGCGCATTCGGATGTTTGAGCCCCGCGACGCCGAGGATTGGGCGCGCATCTTCCACAGCGCCGTGCATAGGGTCGGCGCGCGCGACTACACGCCCGAGCAATGCGCCGCCTGGAGCCCCGCGCCCGCGCCGCTTGAGGGCGTGCTGGCGCATACGCAGGACGGTCGCCAGATCTGGGTGGCGGCGGATGCCGATGACGTGGCGCAGGGCTTTATCGAGCTGGAAAGCGACGGCCACATCGACTGTTTCTACCTCGCGCCCGATCTGGCGGGCACCGGCATCGGCGCCGCGCTTTATGAACGGCTGGAAACGCAGGCCCGGGCGGCTGGCCTTGCCTCGCTCTATGTCGAGGCCAGCGAGGCCGCCCGGCGGTTCTTCCTGCGCCAGGGCTTTACCGACCGGGGCCGCCGCGATTTTGAACGCCGGGGCGTGATGATCCACAATTACGCGATGACCAAGCAGCTCTAGGCCGCGCGGCTTAGCGCTCGATCCTGGCCTGATAGCAATTGTTGCGCGCCGAGCGGATGTGGATATAGCGCACCCGCGGATCGGCGAAGATCTCCTCCGCCTGCGCCATCATCTGCGCCTGAGGGATCACGATTCCAGTGCCATAGACGATGCGATCCTGCGCCGAATAGCCCTTGATCAGATAGTCGGGCGAGCGGGTGAAAACCTCCGGCATCGCATCGCCCTCATAGCGGGCACAGGCATCGGCGCAGAGAAAGATCGGCCCGGTTTCCGCATAGGGCTGCGCGGAGGGGAAGGGCCGATGGGCAAGGATCAGCATCTCGGCGCCCTCGGGAATGTAGCGCAGGCAATGGCGACAGGGATTGCCGCCGCCGTCGGATATGGCGCGCTCCGGTGCCTGACCATGGGCATCGGGCTGACCGGCCTGATAGGCGCGAACGGTTTCTGTTGGCATGGCGATGATATGGGGCATGGGCGTGGTCCTGTTGGGGTTGCGTCTGGCCGGGCCTAGCAAGCCCCGCGGCCCCGCGGCGACCCGATTATTGCGGTTTCGCAGCACGGCAGGGGGCGCTCCCGCCCGTCGGGACGGCATTGAAAATGCCACCCCTCCCGTTGGGCCCGGCAGCGCACCTGCGGTGCGCTGGATGTGGCGCGGAACGGGGGCGTTGTGCCCCGGTGCCGCCAGCGCAAGGTTGCCGGGCGGCGCGCGCGGCGGGAGCGTGCCGCAGGTGAGCCGATGGACGCGCCGCTTTGGCTGGCAAAACGACGCGTGACGGGGCTTGGGTGGTTTCGCATCCGCTGCGAAGCCTGTAGAACAGCGCGCAAAGGCCCTTCATCGGAGACGAGAGATGTCCGCACCCAAACCCGTTGTTCTGTGTATCCTTGATGGCTGGGGCAGTGCCGCGCCGGGGCCGGCCAATGCGCCCTATCTGGCCAGGACGCCGACTTTGGATGCGATCATGGCGGAATGCCCCACCGCGCGCCTCATTACCCATGGGCCGGATGTGGGGCTGCCCACGGGGCAGATGGGCAATTCCGAGGTGGGCCACACCAATATCGGCGCCGGTCGGGTGGTGGCGATGGATCTGGGGCAGATCGACCTCGCCATCGAGGATGGCTCCTTTTTTGACAACGACGCGCTGCAAGCCTTCATCGCCGAGTTGAAGGCCAGCGGCGGTGCGGCGCATCTGATGGGGCTGGTGTCCGACGGCGGTGTACATGGCCATGTGACCCATATCCTCGCCGCGGTGAAGGCGATCCGGGATGCCGGCGTGCCGGTCTGGCTGCATGCGGTGACCGATGGCCGCGACGTGGCGCCGAAATCGGCACTCTCCTATCTGGAGCAGATCGAGGCGGGGCTGGGAGAGGGCGCGCGCATCGCCACGGTGACCGGGCGCTATTTTGCGATGGATCGCGACAACCGCTGGGAGCGGGTCTCTCAGGCCTATGCGGCGATGGTGCAGGGTGCGGGGCAGTTCACCGCCACCAGCGCGCGTGAGGCCGTCGAGGCCGCCTATGGGCGCGATGAGCTGGATGAATTCGTCAAGGCCACGGTGATCGAGGGCTTTGATGGCATCAAAGACGGCGACGGGGTCTTCTGCCTCAATTTCCGGGCCGACCGCGCGCGCGAGATCCTGCGGGCGATCGGCGAGCCGGGGTTCAGCGAATTTGACACCGGCGCCCGGCCCGCGCTGGCAGGGCTCCTGGGCATGGTGGAATATTCCGAAGGCCACAACGCCTATATGACCACCGCCTATCCCAAGCGCAAAATCGTTAACACGTTGGGCGAATGGGTCGCCAAACAGGGCAAGCGCCAGTTCCGTCTGGCCGAAACCGAGAAATACCCGCATGTGACCTTCTTCCTCAACGGCGGCAAGGAAGTGCCGGAGGAGGGCGAGGACCGCTACATGCCGCAATCGCCCAAGGTGGCGACCTATGATCTACAGCCGGAAATGTCGGCGCCCGAGGTGACCGCAAAATTTGTCGAGGCGATCGAGGAGGGCTATGACCTCATCGTCACCAATTACGCCAACCCCGACATGGTGGGCCATACCGGTGATCTGGACGCGGCGATCAAGGCCTGCGAGGCGGTGGATCAGGGGCTTGGCGCGGTGGTTGCGGCGCTGAAGGCCGCAGGCGGCGCGATGATCGTCACCGCCGACCACGGCAATTGCGAGCTCATGGTGGACCCGGAAACCGGCGGCGCCCATACCGCCCATACCACCAATCTGGTGCCGGTGGCGCTGGTCGGCGGGCCGGAGGGGGCCAGCCTGCGCGACGGGCGGCTTGCGGATCTGGCGCCAACCCTGCTGGCACTGATGGGGTTGGAGCAACCTTCCGAGATGACCGGGGAAAGCCTGCTGGCATGAGGCTTTTGAGAGTGCTGCTGGTCTGCCTCGGCCTCGCCGCGCAGACAGGGAGCGGGGCGTATGCGGCCAGTTCCGACCCGGGAGAGGCGGCGGCATCGGCCGCGGCGGCGCTTGAGGCGGCGGCCCTGCGTCTGGATCAGGCCAAGAGCGCAAACGACCGGGTGACGGCGCTGACAGAAACTGTGCGCGCCTATGAGGCGGGCTTGCAGGCGATGCGTGACGGGCTGCGCCGGGTGGCGCGGCGGGAAACCCAGCTTACCACCCAGCTCAAGGCGCGCGAGGATGAGGTGGCGGATCTGCTTGGCGTGATCATCACCATCGAGACCTCAACCCCGCCGGTGCTGATGCTGCACCCTTCCGGCCCCTTGGGCGCGGCGCGTTCGGCGATGATGCTGGCGGAGGTCACACCGGGGGTGCAGGCCCGCGCCGAGGCCCTGCGCAATGATCTGCAAGAGGTGCGCGACCTGCGCCTGTTGCAGCAGAACGCGGCGCATAAGCTGCGCGGCGTGCAGGAGGCGCGCGCGGCGCTCTCCACCGCGATTGCTGACCGCCAGGACCTGCCGCAGCGTTTCACCGAGGATCCGGTGCAGACCGCGATCCTGATCTCCTCGACCGAGACGCTGACCGGCTTTGCCGATGGGCTGGCGCTGATCGCCGAGGCCAATGGCGTCGATACCACCAGCGGCGATATTTCCGAGCGGCGCGGCGACCTCTCCTTGCCGGTGGAGGGTCTGGTGCTGCGCGGCTATGGCGAGCGCGACGCGGCCGGGGTGGCGCGGGCCGGTATCCTGGTTGCCACCCGTCCCCGGGCGCTGGTCACCAGCCCCACCGCTGCGACGATCCGCTATCTTGGCCCGCTGCTCGATCTTGGCAATGTGGTCATTCTGGAACCGCAACCGGATACGCTGTTTATCCTCTCCGGCCTCGCCGAGGTCTTTGGCAGCGCCGGGCAGGTGATCCCCGAGGGCACGCCGGTGGGCCTGATGGGGGGAGAAACGGCATCGACAGGCGCAATTCTGTCACTTAGCGGTGAAGGGGGTGGAACTGACCGGACAGAAACGCTCTATATAGAGGTCAGAATGGAAAACAGTCCCGTGGACCCCGAGACATGGTTCCGGGTCGGGCAAGGTGGATAGGCAAGAGATGAAGAAATTTGCGATGGCGGCCCTGGCCGGGACCTTTGCCGGCGTGGTGGCGACGACCTATGTGGCCGCACCGCTCCTGGCGCAGGAAAGCAGTGAGGCAAACGTGTATGAGCAGCTCGACCTGTTCGGCGATATTTTTGAACGCATCCGCGCGCAATATGTCGAAGAGGTGGACGAGACCGAGCTGATCGAAGCCGCCATCGGCGGCATGCTGCAATCGCTTGATCCGCACTCCAGCTATCTTTCCCCCGATGACGCCGCCAAGATGCGGGTGCAGACCCGGGGCGAATTCGGCGGTCTTGGCATCGAGGTCACCCAGGAAGACGGCTTTGTCAAAGTGGTCTCGCCGATGGATGGCACCCCGGCGGATGAGGCCGGCGTCGAGGCGGGCGACTTCATCACCCATGTGGACGGCGAGAGCCTGCTCGGCCTGTCGCTCGACGAGGCGGTGGAACTGATGCGCGGCCCGGTCGGGTCCGAAATCATCATCACCGTGGTGCGCGAGGGCGAGGACGAACCCTTTGATATCTCCATCATTCGCGACACCATCCAGCTGACCGCCGTGCGCGGCCGCAACGTGGGTGATTCGGTGGTGCTGCGGGTGACCACCTTTAATGAACAGACCACCCCCAACCTGGAGGAAAACCTCGCGAAACAGGTCGAGGAACTCGGCGGGATGGACAACGTCAACGGCATCGTGCTGGATCTGCGCAACAACCCCGGCGGTCTGCTCAATCAGGCGATCAGCGTTGCCGACAGCTTCCTGGAAAGCGGCGAGATCGTCTCCACCCGTGGCCGCAACCCCGAGGATGGCGAGCGTTTCAACGCCACCGCGGGTGACCTGGTGAATGGCAAACCCATCGTGGTGCTGATCAACGGCGGCTCTGCCTCTGCCTCGGAAATCGTCGCCGGTGCGCTTCAGGATCACCGCCGCGCCATCGTTGTCGGCACCAAGAGCTTTGGCAAAGGCTCGGTGCAGACGGTGATGCCGCTGCGTGGTGACGGCGCCATGCGTCTGACCACGGCGCGCTACTACACGCCCTCGGGTCGCTCGATCCAGGCGCTGGGCGTCTCTCCCGATATCGTGGTGCAACAGCCCAGCCGTCGCCCCGACGCAGAGGAAGAAGAGCCCGCAAGCAATGCCTTCCGCCAGCGCTCCGAAGCGGATCTGCGGGGACGTCTGAACAACGACAGCCTCTCCGAGGATGAAATCCGCCAGATCGAAGCGGATCGCGAAAAGGCCGAAAAAGCCGCTGAGCTGCGCGAGGAGGATTACCAACTGGCCTATGCGATCGACATCCTGAAGGGTCTGTCGGCGCTGGAACAGAAATAATCCGGGCACAGGTGCTCAGGGATTTGACAGGGGTCGCTCCGTTTGGGGCGGCCCTTTTGCGTGGGGCTTTGCGCGCGGGAATAAACGCCCGAATTTCGGCGGCAGGGGGCGGTCGGACAGGCTAGGGTGATGCCATGATGATGTTTGACCTGCCTGATTCCGAAACCCTCTACGCGGCGCTTCTGGCGCGGGACAGCGCCTATGACGGGCGCGCCTATGTCGGGGTCTCCTCCACCGGGATATTCTGCCGGCTGACCTGTCCGGCGCGCAAACCCAAGTTCGAGAACTGCCAGTTCTTTGAAACCCCCGGCGCCTGTATCGAGGCCGGGTTTCGCGCCTGCAAACGCTGCCACCCGCTGGAGGCGGCGGGCAATGATCCGATGGTGCGCAAACTGCTGGCGGCGCTGGACGCCCGCCCCTCCTATCGCTGGCGCGAGGAGGATCTGCTGGCCATGGGGCTGGACCCCTCCACCGCGCGCCGCGCCTTCAAGCGCCAGTTTGGCATGACATTCCTGGAAATGGCCCGGCAGCGGCGGTTGCGCGATGGCTTCACCACGCTCAGCGCCGGAGAGAAGGTGATCGCGGCGCAGATTGATGCGGGGTTTGAGAGCGCCAGCGCCTTTCGCGCCGCTTTTGCGCGGCTGGTGGGGCTGGCACCGGGGGCCTTTCGCAAGGACGCAGCGCTCCTAGCGGATTGGATCGAGACGCCGCTCGGCGCCATGGTGGCGGTGGCCTGCCAGCACCGGCTGCATCTTCTGGAATTCGTCGACCGCAAGGCGCTGCCGCGGGAAATCGCCAAGCTGCAAAAACGCCAGCCCGGCGGGCTGGGCTTTGGTCGCACGCCAGTGACAGATCA
>NZ_JAATOX010000126.1 GCF_011806385.1 Phaeobacter sp. HF9A
CCGAAGGCTCCGCCCGAAGGGTGGCTTGCCCTTGACGCGCACCAGTAGCAAACTCAACAGCGGTCCTGAGGGCAAACCTGCCCCTCAGGACCATCTCAGCGATAAAATCATGCAACCGCTGCGCCAAATGCCCAGGAAAGACAGATCCATCACCCCTCCCCCCGCGAAGAATAGGCGCGCGGAAGCGCACAATTTGAAAACCTGCGCAGCGGCTCTGCGCATCTTCTAAAAAAATAGTTTTCGCAGGCGAAAAAATCCCCTAGCATCTTCTGTGATCCCAGACAGATCAGCGCGACGTCTCCCCGGTCGCGACAAACAACAGCAAAGCTTGGACATATGCGCAAGAAACAGGACCACTCACTGCTGACCGAGGTCGAACTGGAGTTCATGACCGTGGTCTGGGATATGGGCCAAGGTTCCGTGCGTGACATCCTCGCCGAGCTGAACAAGCGACAAGAGCGCGCCTATACATCTGTGGCCACGGTCCTCAAGATCATGGAACAAAAAGGCTTTCTGACCAGTGAGCGGGTGGACCGTTCGCTTGTCTATTGCCCGGCCATTCCCAAGGCGGACTATCAAAAAACGTCGCTCAAAAACCTGTCGAGCAAACTCTTCAACGGCGCGCCGGCGGCCCTCGTGGCCCGGCTGGTCGATGACGAGGACATCACCGATGCCATGCTCGAAGAAATGCGTGCCCTTCTCAATGAAAGGCTGGGGGACAATGAAAGCTGATGCGCTTCTGAACACCTATATCGACCTGAACCTCCTGGTTCTCGCCGGCGCGCTCCTGTGGCTCGCCGCGCGTGCGGGTCTGCGACGGACCTCCCTCGCCACCGCCTATGGGCCTCAGCTCAGGCTGCTGAACGGGATGACGGTGCTGCTTGCGGCGACGCCGGTTCTGGTGCTGCTCCTGCACCTCAGCGGTCTTGGCCATGCGCCGACCCTGTCGGATGTGCTGGTCTCGCAGTATCTTCAGGGCAATGTAAACATGTCCGCCACGCATTTTGAATCCTTGATCGGCCTGCGCGAAGACCTGGTGCGCGACATCAGCGGTGGCAGCACCACCTGGAGCCAGATCGTCGCCGCCCTTTTGATCAGCGGCGCGGCGCTTTCTGCGCTGTTGCTGGGCGCCGCCATTCTGCGCCTGCGCCGGGCGCTTGCCGCCGCCTATCTCTGGAAACGCATCGGTCGCGTCGATCTGCTGCTCAGCGATGACACCGCCGTCGCCTATTCCACCCGCGGTCTGTGGCGGCGCTATGTGGTGCTGCCCACGGCCTTGCTCGCCGATCCCCGCGACTTGCGGGTGACCCTGGCCCATGAGCTGCAACATTTCCGCCAGAAAGACGTTGAAATCGCCTTTTTGATGGAATGCCTGCGCCCGCTGCTGTTCTGGAACCCGGCCTATTACCTCTGGCGTCGCGATATGCGCATGGTGCGCGAATTCGCCTGCGATCAGACCCTTGGCGCGCAGGGCCGTTTTGACCTGCGCAGCTATTGCGAATGCCTGATCCGGGCGTCTGAACGGGCCCGTGAAACCCCGATTTTCCTCAGTTCCCGCAGCCCCTCCGTGGCGCTTCTGAACCGGCGCGAGATCCATAGCGCACCGCTACTGGCCCGCCGGATCATCGCCGCGACCGAACTGCCACCGCAGGGGCGGCAGGGCCTGCTCTGGACCGGAATTTCCGGCCTGATCGCCTGCGCCGTGGTGATCACCGCCTTTTTGATCCAACGCCCCAGCGACTGGAGCCATGACCGCATCATGCTCTCCACCATCGTCAACCTGGAGCGCATGGCCCAGCGCGGAAGCTCAGACACCGCATTGTCGGCTCTCAACGGCGAATTCATGGTATCTTCGCGCTAAGCGGTGCGCCCATTCGCACGCGCCCCACGCAAAGGTTTTGCACCACATCCGCTTCCTCGGTATGAGCAACGGAGGAGACCATCGCCATGACATTGCCCCCTGATCGCCCTTCCCCAACCGCCTCGGCCGCGTCGCTTGTGTTTGATGCGCTGCGCAAAGCCATTATCGAAGGCGAGCTGGAAGAAGGCACCCCCCTGCGGCAAGACGATATTGCGCGCCAGTTCAACACCAGCCGCATTCCCGTCCGCGAGGCGATTTCGCGTCTGGAGGAAAAAGGCCTGGCAAGCTCGCAGCGTTTCAAGGGCGCGGTTGTGGCCGGGCTGGATATGGATGAAATGCGCGAAATCTTTGACTATCGCGCCCTGATCGAACCAGAGGTCATCCGCCGCGCTGTGCCACATATGGATCAGAAGATCCTCGCCGAAGCCAAGTCCTTTTTTCGCGAGCTGGATGAAACAAGCGATCCGATCCCTTGGGGTGATCTGAACCGTGCCTTTCACGAAAGCCTCTACCGGGCGTCCGGCATGCCCTTCCACGAGGACGCGATCGACAAGGCCATGGACCGGGTTGACCGATACCTTCGCGCTGCGCTGATCCGCTCCGGCAACATGGCAAAATCCAACGCCGAGCATCTTGCGATCTGGCAGGCCTGCGCCGATGGCGATGCGGATCGGGCGGCGGAGCTAACCCGAACCCATATTACCCAGGCCTGCGAAACGCTGCTCCAGAACCGGGCCGCGGCCGACTAGGGGGTCCTGCCGGAGGTCTTTGCGACGCAGATCCTTGCGCGCCAGAGGGCTGTATTGCGATTGCACCAGCGCCCGCCCGGCCGTGCCATAGAGATCCGCAGCCCGTAGCAATGCAGGAAACAGCGAGAACAGCTCCTGCCGGTCCCGATGAGACAGGCTGCGCAGGGCGTCCGGCCCCGGCCAATAAGTTTCCGTGGCGCAGCCATCTGCAAAGATCACCTGATGCGCCTCTGTCATCAGGTGGATGTAGCACAACGGCGTGCAGCTCTCGTCGATCCGGGCATTCTGCGGCGACAGATCCGCCAAGAGCCGGGCCCGAATGAAACTTTCCTGGTCGCTCCCGCAAGCCTTGGTCAGTTCCGCCGGTAGAACAAAGCGGTGCTGCGGTGACACCCACATGCGTCGCGTATTGCCAAGCTCGCTCCCGGCGCGCAGCAGGACCGGGCGTAGATGCGGGTTCCGAAGCAGCTCTTGCGTGCTCAGCTCCCGTTGCCCGATCCAGACCACCGGTTGCAGCCCGTTGTCCGCCGTCTGCACCAAATCCCCGACGCGGATATCCTCGACCGGGCGCGGACCCCGGGCCGTTTCCACCAGAGCGCCTGCGGTGAAACAAGGGATGCCGGCCGCAAAAAGCTGCGCATGGGTCGTCATCTGGCTGGGGTCGATCCCCTCCAGCACCAGTTGTTCTCCCTCCGGGAAAGTCAGCAACGTATTGCCAAAGCCATCGTCGGAAGTGGTCACATCAATGGTCTGCACCGCGCCATCCGCGCCGGAGCCGCCCGTCAGCGCTGAGACGTCAATCTGGTCATTGTAGAAGCCGTCGGAATCGTCATCGGCGAGATCAAAATCGGCAATGCGATCCGCACCGCCGGATTGGGTCAGCAGGAACTGGTCATCCCCGGTCCCGCCCGTCAGGCTGTCGTCTCCGCTGCCGCCCTGAATGGTATCGGCCCCGGCACCTGCATCAATGTTGACCCCAACGCTGTCGGCACTGGCATCCACCACATCGCCCTGATCCGTCAGGGTAAGGCGCTCGATCTCGGAGAAGGTAACGGTATATGTGCCGTCGGTAATAAAGCCCGCCTCATCGCCGGTATAGGTGACCGAAACCGGCCCGGTGAGCCCGGACATGTCGATGACGTCCATATCGACGCCAGCCTCGCCGCCGACGATGGTGTCATTGCCAAAGTTATCCTCGAGCACAAATGTATCGGCACCGGATTCGCCGTACATCTGGTCATCGCCGGTGCCGCCCACCAGCAGATCGTCGTCGTTGCCACCATACATGGTGTCATCACCGTCACCGCCTTCCAGCGTGTCAAAACCATCGGTGGCCGTGATGCTGTCATTGCCGGTGCCGCCAACCAGGCTGTCGTCGCCGCTGGAGTTGTGCAGCGTGTCGTTGCCCTCGCCCCCGTACAGCGTGTCGTTGCCGATGCCAGTGGTCAGAACGTCGTCGCCAGCGCCGCCATAAATGAGGTCATCGCCATCGCCACCCGAAATGGTGTCGTCATCATCCCCGCCGTCGATGGTATCGTTGCCGGCGCCGCCCTCGATGTAGTCGAAACCGGTGCCGCCGGAGATGCTGTCATCGCCGTCCTCGCCGAACATGCTGTCATCGCCGGTGCCGCCATCCAGGCTGTCGTTGTCGACGCCAGCGTAAAGGGTATCGTTGCCGTCGCCGCCCTCAAGCGTGTCGTTGCCCTCGGTGGCGACGATGCTGTCATCGCCCACCCCGCCAACGAGGCTGTCATCCCCCGCGGAGTTGTGCAGCGTATCATTGCCGGCGCCGCCGATCAGCGTATCGTTTCCAAGACCGGTGCTGAGGCTGTCGTCGCCCTCGCCGCCGTCGATGTAATCGTCGCCGTCGCCGCCCGACATGGTATCGCCGCCCAAGCCACCGATCATCGTGTCAGAGCCGGTGCCGCCAATCATGACGTCGTCACCATCGCCGCCATCAATACTGTCGTCGCCTTCGCCGCCGTCCAGCAGGTCATTGCCCCCTTCGCCGAAGATCACATCGGCACCGGCGCCGCCTTCCAGCGTATCGTCCCCCTGGGGAATCGGCGTGTAGACCGCATCTTCGATCAAATCGCCGGACAGCGTGAACCCCGAGGGCGAATCGCGGGACTCCAGGGTAAAGTTGATAAAGCTGCGCCCTTCGAACTGCGCCGAGAACTGAGCATCCTCGTCGTAGAACTCGTTCTGTTCGGTGCCAGAGGCGCGCACGATGCCCCCCTCTGTCGTTACATTGAGCGAGGTATCCGACGAGGTCCCGAAAGCGGTGTATTCACTGGCATCGAGCGACACGGCCTCGACATCATATTCGCGATAGTTCTGGTCAATGTCGTTGAAGGTGCCGGTGGAGTTGATGAACAGTTCCTCGCCCGTCGTGGGGTCGAAGAATTCCAGCCGAAATTCAGCGGTGTCGCCGTAACCATAGCCATCCAGCAGGATTTCCGAACCGCGCCCGCCAGAGAGATCAACCGTCATCCTCGGATCAGAGGTGCCGACCAGCACCAAACGCCCCCAGACGGATCTGCCATCCTCCAGGAAAGCGACGTCGCGATAGATCGCGGAATCTCCTGCCTGTGCGCAGTCACCGTAATAGGTCTGGCTCACCAGGTTCTCAACGCTCAGGAACAGCGGCGTGGCGTCCTGACCCATGTCGATGCTCTCGTCGCCGATCAGCGTATCATTGCCATCGCCACCTGAGGCATGGTCATTGCCGCCGCCGCCGAGCATGGTATCGTCATCATTTGACCCGGTCAGATCGTCATCGCCATCATGGCCGATTACCAGCTTGTGATGACCATTTGCATTGCCGTTTCCATGACCATTTGCATTGCCTTGACCATGGCCATTCCCGAGACCATTCAGGATGTCAGAGATCAGCCCCTCGTCCTCCTCCTCTTCTTCCTCCTCGGGAATGAAGTCAGGATCCCAGGGGTCATAGAGGTCAAGCTCCTGCGCTTCGCTCGCCTCCGGCAAAGACGCATCCGCCGCGCCGATCAAGACAT
Organism: Phaeobacter sp. HF9A; assembly: GCF_011806385.1. Classification (GTDB taxonomy): domain Bacteria; phylum Pseudomonadota; class Alphaproteobacteria; order Rhodobacterales; family Rhodobacteraceae; genus Epibacterium. Next base: position 5,631 of record NZ_JAATOX010000126.1, read on the forward strand.
GCGTATCCAAACTATCATGATCAATCTTTGGCATTGGTCAGAATCATCCACAGCAGCCTTGCTTCACCCCGCAAGAGGTTCAGCAAAGGACAAGTTACACTGCCCCAGAGATACCCAACCGTTGGAAAATTTCCGTTAATTGGCCGCACGACCCCAAGCAGAGCCCGGCACCGCAGGGTTTGGCGATCCGAAACGCCATGAACCGAACCGTCACGGTCGGCGACCTAAAACGCTCAATACTTAGGCATGAAAAACAATTCCTCGGATGATTTTCACTGTTTTATGAAGCGTTTACGCACTGAACACAGTTTTTTAAATCTCCAAACCAATCCTGACCGCTAATGGCACCAATAGGGCTTGGACAGCTGATGTATCTTCGCGTGATAATGTTTCTGGTCATTGGACCTCTGCTTGCTCTGGCAGCATACTTCATCTCTCAGGACGTAGAATTTCAACGGATGCAGAGGACTCAGGCAGTCACCGCGTCTGCAACGATTGAAACGTCAACACTGCTGAATGACCTGGTTCATGAACTTCAAAAAGAACGCGGATACTCTGCCGGGTTTATTTCTTCAAAGGGCAAGAACTTTCCCGACGAATTGGCGCAACAGAGGCGCGCCACTGAACGCGCATTGGACGCGATGCAGCTCAGCGCCGAACGGCTGCGCAGGCTTGACGCCGCGGCCTTCGACGCATCCATGTCCGAGCTATCAAAACGCAGTGACATGCGCAGTCAGGTCGACACGCTGACACTGACGGTGCCGCAGATGGCAGGATATTACACGTCGATGATCAACGGCCTTCTGGACCAGGCCAGACCGCGAGACCAGGAGAATGCGACAGCCCGCCAGCAGGCGTTGCTGCTGGCACGGACCATGATTGGCGGCGCCAAGGAGCGTGCCGGCCTTGAGCGGGCAATGGGCGCAACGGGGCTCGGCGGCGGTTTCAATTTGAAGGTGCATGATCGCTTCGTTTCGCTTGGTGTTAGCCAGCATGCGCTTCTGACAGAGGCGAAGCATCTGATCGCGGTTCCGGGCTGGATGGAGGAGCTGCACAGCCAGCCGCAATATCAAGCCTTGGCAGACGCGCGAAACAGCATAATCTCTGGATATGAGGACGCAGAATTCGGCGATCTGACGGCCCAGGAGTGGTTCCGCATTTCAACCGCCTGGATCGAGCTTCTGCGAGAGCGGGAAGTGGCACTGGGTCAAGAAATAAGCCAGCTTTCGAGCCAGATCACAAACAATGCCGAGCACGCCTATCGTACCCTGCTCTTGATTGGTGGTGGCGCGGGTGTTCTGGTGACGCTCTTCGCGCTTCTGAATTTCGAACGCATGATTTTCCGCATTAAACGCCTGACGAGAGTGGTCGATGGGTTCAGCAAAGGAAATTTTGACATTCCAATTCCAGGCACGACCGGACGGGACGAAATCAGCCGTATGGCCAGCGCGATTCATAGCTTCAAGCAGGAAACCTTGGCCATGCGGCAGGCTGCCGAGGACCTAAAAGCATCTGACGAGGCCGCGCTGAACGCAAAACATGGCCGGGTTGTGGATCTCGTCACCGAAGGGCTCGCCGCCCTCGCAGAGGCAGACCTCACGTCCCACTTCGACACCCCTCTGGACCCCGAATACGACAAGATCCGCAGCGATTTTAATACTGCCTCTGAAAGGCTGCGGGGGGTATTGTCCTCGATTGCCAATACGGTCGAGGATCTGGATCGCGCCTCAGCCGCCATGAAGAGCTCTGCGCTGGATCTGGCCGCGCGCACCACCGAACAGGTGGGAACCATTCAGGAAACGACAGCTCGGGTTGAGACGCTATCGGGTGAAGTTGACGTCTTCGGCAAGGACATCCTGTCCGCAGCGCATATGGCCGGCAGTGCGCGAGAACGCGCACACAGGTCCAGCGGCGTGGTTCGCGAGGCGGTGGATGCGATGGGGCGCATTCAGGCCTCCTCAGAGAAGATCTCGAACATTCTGTCCCTGATCGAGGATATCTCTTTTCAGACAAACCTTCTGGCGTTGAACGCTGGTGTAGAAGCCGCCCGCGCTGGGGAAGCCGGACGCGGATTTGCGGTGGTGGCCTCCGAAGTTCGCGCTCTGGCACAACGCTCCAGCGCAGCTGCGCTGGAAATCAAGGCCCTGATCGAGGAAAGCGGACAGCAGGTGCGGGATGGCGTGGGCTTGGTGGACCGTGCGGGCTCGGCGCTCACAGAAATCTCCGAAGAAATTACCAATGTTGATGATGTCCTCAATCGCATTTCGCGCGCCTCCGAAACGCAGGTTTCAGCGCTCCACAGCCTGAGCGAGGCCATGGGGATTCTCAACAACCTCGCCAGCCAAAACACCGCCGTCGCAGAAGCCACGCGAACAGCCTCGGGAGATATAGCCACACGCGCCGGACGACTGGCCTCTCTTGTCGCTGATTTTGTACTCAGCAAAAGCGACAACGTCCAAAAGCCCCCCGCGCGCGCCGCCTGACCGGATGCAACGCGAAACCTGAGACCCTGATCGCGGCGAAGGATGGGCGCGCGGGCGGAAAGAATAATTTGTCAGAGAAGTTGAAAAATGCTAGCGCCCTCATGAACGAGACGCAGAGCGGCGTCTTCTGGACGGGGATGGCAAATCGCCCCCACCCCATTGGTTGAGAGTGTGGCACGATGATCCTTTGCTGTGGTGAAGCATTGATTGATATGATCCCCGAAGAAACGGGAACAGGCGTAGAGGCCTATGTGCCCCATGCAGGGGGCGCGGTCTTCAATACCGCAATCGCTCTGGGCCGCCTGGGCCGCCCGGTTAGCCTGTTCAGTGGCATCTCAACCGACCTTTTTGGCACACAACTTCAGGCCGCGTTAAAGGCCAGCCATGTTGAGGATCGCTATCTCGCCCTCTCTGATCGCCCGACAACCCTGGCCTTTGTCAAACTGGAAGACGGACACGCGAAATACGCGTTCTATGACGAAAACACAGCGGGCCGGCTGCTTGGGACCGCCGCGATACCTGACCTCAGCGATGACGTGTCGGCCCTGTTCTTTGGCGGCATCAGCCTGGCTTGTGAACCCTGCGCGGATACCTATCAAGAGGTGCTTGCGAGGGCGCATAAGACCCGTGCAATCATCATGGACCCCAATATCCGCCCCGGCTTCGCCTCCGATCCGCAGCGATATCGTGCAAGATTGATGGAAATGCTATCTCGCGCGGATCTTGTCAAAGTGTCGGATGAAGATCTGGCCTGGATCATTCCCGAAGAACAAGACCCAATAGCCCAGGCAAACGCGCTCCAGGCAATGGGGCCGTCCGTCGTCTTGGTCACCCGCGGTGCAGAGGGCGCTTTGGGGCTGTTGCCCGATGGACAAAGTGTAGAAGTCCCCGCAGAACCCGCGATCGTGGCCGACACTGTTGGCGCGGGTGACACATTCAACGCAGGAGCAATGGCCCGGCTGGACGAACTCGGCCTGCTGAGCAAACCCGCATTGAGATGTCTCTCGCCTGACGCGCTGCAGCAGGCTCTTGCGTACGGAGCAAAAGTCGCCGCAATCACCGTTGCACGCCCGGGCGCCAACCCACCATGGGCAAGTGAGCTCTGACGGCGCTTGCCTCCACGATGTCGGCCCGAACCGCAAACGGGCTTCGGACCACGGGAAAAACCGCCCCCCCTTTTGGGAACCGCCAGAGCCTCACTACTGCTCTGACGCGCCACGCATGGCCAAGATGGTAGCCGCCTTGCGGTGGCACGCCTGCTGATGTGACAATTTTATAAACCCAACGCGTTTTCTGCTTGCACCCCTGCCCGCAGAGCACTAAACCCCGCGCTTAGTGGACCGATAGCTCAGCTGGATAGAGTACTTGACTACGAATCAAGGGGTCGGGGGTTCGAATCCTCCTCGGTCCGCCACTCCCCCCTTGTAGAACGTCAGACGAAATTGGCTTTTACGTCATAAACTGACCCAATCACCGCGAACCGGATGATTGTGGGCAAGCCGCGAGTATCCGGTTCGCCCCCCCCCTCTTACTGATGCTTCGCTAGATCTTTAGGGCGGCGATGCACGGAAAGCGCCTATGCTATGCTGGGATGGCGGCAGGACCGGTTTTGTACCATAAGGCCCAAATCAGCCATTGATCCTAGTGCGGGTTGCTGCTTTAGGCTGAACCAGCCAGCCAATCGTGCTCCGCGATTTTTTTAGCTCGTCCGCGATCCAACTTCGAAACGGATAGATCGAATGGTTCGGATCGCAGATCACCTTGAAGGTCACGCAACCTGCGTAGACGAGCGGCTAATATTCGGCGAGAATGACGTCTAACCAATGGCAGATAACAGTCTAGCCGAATGCGGCAGAGCAAAAGCCATGCAACAAATAACCGCCCCGGAACCATTCGATGTCTGACGAGTTGTCGGATCCGAGTACCGCAGCCCAGACACCGTCCGATGCTGAACTCGACGTGCTGGTCAGCGACCTGCAGCGTTCGATACAAGAGTGGGCAACTCGTCACGAGCTTTGGTTCGACTGCGGCTTCCAGTCCTATGCCGAGCGGGTCGGCGGAGAGCCTGGGGCGCCCCCCGTCGTCACGGTCCTGCACTTCGACGGCAACCTCGGACGCGCGCTCGATGGCGATTTCCACGGTCTCGACATCGAGTTTTTTGAGCTGCTTGAACGACAGGGCTTCTGGTATGAGCGCAATGACAGTGCCAGCGTCCATATATATCCAGAGGACGACAGTCCGTTTTTCCAACCGTTTCTCGACCGTGAGAATTGGCAGTGGGTATGCGGACTGGTTCAGCCGGACGTCGCGGACGTGTATGAAGAATTGTATTCGTACTTCGCGAGACGCCCGGAGGATCTCTACCGCCTCACTTGGCGCGAATTTGAGACGCTACTATTCCGAATTTTCCAGGCTCAAGGGTTTACTTGCGAGCTAGGCCCGGGCTCGAATGACGGGGGCATAGACGTCCGCGTGCTCCAGCGCGACCCACTAGGCGACATACTGACGCTGGTTCAGGCCAAGCGCTACGCTCCTCGAAACAAGATCGACCTGGCGGCCGTAGCGGCACTGCATGGCGTCGCAGACGTCGAAGCAGCTCAGAAGAGCATGTTCGTCACGACCTCCGACTACCTTCCTTCGGCACGGAAGTTCGCGGGTCGGACCCGCATCCCAATGACGCTATCGACCTCTACCGATGTCAGAGAATGGTGCCAGGACGCCAGCGCCGGGATCATCCGCGATAAGTCAAAGCTGGTAACACCTCAAGCGGTCTCTTCGCTGCTTCAGAGCTTCACTTTTAAAGATCCCCGCATCGTCCACGCGCGCACAGGCTACTCTGTCCTCACGAACCAGTTTGCGATCATCCTTAAGGAGACGAAGCACGCAGCGCTGTTGATGGCCATCCCTGCGCGAACCATCGCGGACGATGGTTATGGGCAGAGGGGCAGCGAGGTACCCGAGATCGGCCCCGAGTGCCTCAATCGCCTGACGGCGGATACCGTCTTCCGCGCAAAACGGTCCATCCTCAGCGGTGAGGCGGGGTAATCCCCCCGTTTCTGCGGGGACTTGGTCGTAGAATTTACGCGGCCGTTCTCAGTTTCTGGGCGGGGGTCATC
>NZ_JAATOX010000127.1 GCF_011806385.1 Phaeobacter sp. HF9A
GGCCGAGTTGGTGGAACAGGCACCGGAGCTGGACAGCCGCGCGGCGCAGAAGCTGGCAGAGGGCGCGCTGGCGGATTATCAGGAAGACGCCCGCGCGCTCCCGCTGGAGATCCTCGCCGAGGCCCTGTCGCGTCTGGGTTTGCGCCCGGATCTGCTGGCCCAGGAATTGGGCGTCGAGATCCACCAGATGCTGCGCCGCCTGGCCGCCTTGCCAGAGGAGCGGCTGGGACGCCCGGCGGGGCTGGTTGTCTGCGATGCGTCCGGCGCGATCCTGTTTCGCAAGGCAGTGAGCGGGTTTTCCCTGCCGCGCTTTGGCGCGTCATGTCCGCTCTGGCCGCTGTTCGCGGCGTTGTCGCAGCCGGGGGTGCCGATCCAGCGCCTGATGCATCAGCAGGGACGGGCGGCGCGGGACAGTCAGTGTTTTGCGGTGTCCTGGGCGGCGCAAGCCAAACGCTTTGACGCCGATCCGGTGATGCGCTCCATCATGTTGATCCTGCCGGCGCCACAGCCCGAGGCCCAACCCGCAGAGACCTCGCGCCCGGTGGGGGCAAGCTGCCGGATCTGCATGCGCCGGGGCTGCGAGGCCCGCCGCGAGCCCTCGATCCTGCGCGATGCCAGCGCCGCGGCGATGGCGCCGATGTAACTGTCGGGTGACAGGGGCCATGGTTTTGTGCAAGATCTCGTGGGCACCCGGGGGAACCGCTCTTTTTGGCGGTGTGGTGCAAGGGGAGGAGAAGAGGGACCATGACGGGACGCGTTGTTCTGGTTGAAGACGAAGCCAATATCGCCGAGGCGATCCGCTTCTTGCTGTCGCGCGAAGGCTGGCAGGTGGAGGTGCATGGCGACGGCCATGATGCGCTGGAGGTGATTATGGCCGCAGCACCGGATCTGGTCATTCTCGATCTCATGCTGCCGGGCAAGAGCGGCATGGAAATCACCCGTGAAATCAGAGAGATGCAAGCCTTTGCTGACCTTCCGATCCTGATGCTGACGGCGCGCGGTCAGGTGAAGGATCGCGAAATGGCGGAGCGCGCGGGTGTGACTCGTTTCATGACCAAACCCTTTTCCAACACCGAGGTCCTGACCGCGGTGCGGGATTTGAATGCGCAGGCGCAGCAGGCGCGGGGCGGGGCTGTTGCGGGCCGCGATCCCGTGCGTGACGCCGGGTGATGATCCGGTCTGACGGCGCCGGCAGCAGTGACGAGCTGCGCACGCCCTTTGTCGAACGGCGCACCTACCGGCGCCGCAGGTTGATGGATATTGCCCGGCTGGCCCCCATCATCGGCGCGCTCTTGTTCATGATCCCGCTGTTGTGGCCGCAACCAGAGGCAAGTGACGCCTCGGCGCAGACGGCGCAGACGGCGCAGACGGCGCAGACGGCGCATCACAGCATGTCGGGAGCGATGATCTATATCTTTTCGGTCTGGGCGGCGCTGGTGGTCTTTTCCGTCGGATTTTCCCGTGCGGTGCGCCAATGGGCGGTGCATTGGACCGGCGGTCGGGCGGTGCCCGGGGAGCCGGAAACGCCCGGAGGTGCGCAAAATCAGCACGCGCAACGCGATACGCCGCAAGAAGGCTCCGCCGCGGAGAAAGGCGCATGACCTCACTGAACCTGCTGGCGCTGGTCAGCATTGGCTATGTGGCGATCCTGTTTTCGGTGGCCTTCTGGGCCGACCGCATGGCGCTGCGCGGGCGTGGCGCATGGTTCATGGGTTCTCCGCTGATCTATACGCTTTCGCTGTCAATCTATTGTACAGCCTGGACTTTTTACGGCGCGGTCGGCTACGCGGCGCGCTCCGGGATGGAATATGTGACCATCTACCTCGGCCCGACGCTGGTGATGATCGGCTGGTGGTGGGGGCTGCGCAAGCTGGTGCGGGTGGGGCGCAGCCAGCGGATCAGTTCGATCGCCGATCTGCTCTCGGCGCGCTACGGCAAATCCAACGTGCTGGCGATCAGCGTGACCGTGCTCGCGGTGGTCGGGGTGACGCCCTATATCGCGCTGCAATTGCAGTCGATCACCCTCTCGGTGTCGATTTTCGCCGAGGCCGATCCCACCCGCAGCTATAACGAGGCCGGCACCGTGTTCTGGATCGCCACCGGGCTGGCCTGTTTTGCGATCCTCTTCGGCACCCGCAACCTCAACGCCAATGAACGCCACCACGGGGTGGTGATGGCGGTGGCGATGGAGGCGGTGGTAAAGCTCGTCGCGCTCCTTGCAGTTGGCATTTTCGTTGTCTGGGGGCTGGCGGGCGGCGTCGATGCGGCGCTGACCCGCATTGACCAGTCGCCCATCGGCCAATGGCAGGTGCAGGGCGGCCGCTGGGTGGCGATTACGTTCGTGGCGGCGGCGGCCTTTGTCTGCCTGCCACGGATGTTTCAGGTGATGGTGGTGGAAAACGAGGACGAGCGCCACCTGCGCACCGCCGCCTGGGCCTTTCCGTTGTATCTGCTCCTGATCTCGATCTTCGTCGTACCAATTGCCGCGCTGGGGCTGGAGCTTCTGCCCGAGGGCGCGAACCCCGACCTCTTTGTGCTGACCTTGCCGCTGTCGCAGGGGCAGAACGGGCTGGCGATGCTCTCCTTCCTTGGCGGGTTTTCCTCGGCGACCTCGATGGTGATCGTGGCGGCGATGAGCCTTTCGACCATGGTGTCAAACCACATCGTGATGCCGATCTGGCTGCGCTCCACCGGGGCCTTTGGCGGCGCGTCGGTTTCGGGCGATGTGCGCACGGTGGTGCTGATGGCGCGGCGCTTCTCGATCGCGGCGGTGATGGCGCTTGGCTATGCCTACTACCAGATCTCGGGCGGCGGCGCGGCGCTGGCGGCGATCGGCTTGATTTCCTTTTCCGGCATTTCCCAGATCCTGCCGGCGCTGGTTGGCGGGCTGTTCTGGCGTGGTGCCACAAGGGCCGGGGCGCTGGCGGGGCTGGCGGTGGGCTTTGGCCTCTGGGCCTATACGCTGCTTCTGCCCGAGGTGGCGGGGGGGCTGTTTTCCACCCAGATGCTGGAGCATGGCCCCTTTGGTCTAAGCTGGCTCAGGCCGCAGGCGCTCTTTGGCGTCGAGGGGTTGGACCCCATCGTGCATTGCGTCCTGTGGTCGATGAGCCTGAATGTGGCGGCCTTTTGCATCGTGTCGGTGATCAGCTTCCCGAGCCCGCTGGAGCGCCTGCAAGGGGTGCAATTCGTACATGTCTTTGACCATTCCGCAGGCCCCGGCGGCTGGACCGGATCGGTGGCGCAGAGCGAGGATCTGATGGTCATGTCCCAGCGCATCCTTGGCCCGGAAGAGGCGCAGGCATTCTTTCAGCGCGCGCTGGATCGTCAGGGCGGGCCGGGACCTTTGCCGGAGCCCACGCCAGAGTTTCTGGAGCAACTGGAGCGCGAGCTTTCCTCTTCGATCGGGGCGGCAGCGGCGCATGCGATGATTGGCCAGATTGTCAGCGGGGCAGCGGTCTCGGTCGAAGATCTGTTGGCGGTCGCGGACGAATCGGCGCAACTTCTGGAATATTCCAGCCGTCTGGAAGCGCAGTCGCAGGAACTCTCGCGCACCGCGCGCAAGCTGCGCGAGACAAACCAGAAGCTGACGCAGCTCTCGGAGCAAAAAGACGCCTTTCTCAGCCAGGTCAGTCATGAGTTGCGCACCCCGATGACCTCGGTGCGGGCGTTTTCCGAAATTCTGCGCGACCAGCCCGACCTGAGCGACGCGGATCAGCGCAAATATGCCTCCATCATCCATGACGAGGCGCTGCGACTGACGCGACTGCTGAATGATCTCCTTGATCTCAGCGTGTTGGAGAGCGGCGAGGTGACGCTGAACCAATCGCGGCGAGGCCTGTCGGAGGTGCTGGATCATGCGCTTGCCTCGGCCCTTGCTGGGGCGGATCGAAAGCTGTTGGTTCATCGCGACGCGACAGCGGAGGCGATGATCGAGCTGGACACCGACGTTGATCGCTTGGCGCAGGTCTTTATCAATCTGATCGCAAACGCGCAGAAATATTGCGATGCCGACAGGCCCGAGTTGCGAATTGACGTGTCGCAGGCGGTGGATGCCCTGCATATCGACCTGCGCGACAACGGCACCGGCATACCGGCGGAATTCCAAGGTGTCATTTTCGAGAAATTCTCAAGGGTTACGCCGGAACGGGCAGGCGGTGCGGGGCTTGGGCTGGCAATTTGCCGTGAAATCATGCATCGACTCGGGGGCGATGTTGCCTATTTGCCGGGCGCCTCAGGCGCAGCATTTCGGGTGACATTGCCATATATGGCGAAAATAGAAGAAATCCGATGAAAGTTGTAAAGGTCTTGGTAACCAGCGCTGAGCTAGAACCAATCTCATACGGGTGCGGAAGGCTCAGGTTCATTTTATGACTGACACGGAACAAACGCAGGATGGCAAGCGCGCGGTCGGGGGACTGGCGCGCAAACTTGCTGCCTCGAAAGACGGGACAAGCGGGACGGGTGGTTCCCTGACGCTGAAGGCGTTGCGCAGGTCGGTGGCCCGCGCCGCAGAGGATCTGTGCGAATTGCCGATGGCGGTGATCGCCGCCCGCCAAACCAACCGCACGCCGGATGATCTTGCGGCGCATCTGTCCGACAAACATTTGCTGGTGGTGCTGGATTGCCCTCAGGGCCGGATCGGCGCGGCGACCCTTGATGCGGCTGCGGTCACGGCGTTGATCCAGCAGCAGACCATGGGCAGCGTGCTCGGCATGGCCGGGGACGAGCGAAACTACACCCCGACCGACGCCGCCATGGTTGCGGAATTTCTGGAAAAGCTCTTTGCCAAGGTCTCCACATTGCTGGAGGATCAGACCGATCTCAGGATCTTTGAGGGCTACCGCTTTGGCGCTCAGGTCGAAGATGTGCGCACCCTCGTTCTTGGCATGGAGGCCGATGACTACCGGGTGATCAACCTGAATGTGGATCTGGCCAGCGGCAAGATGCAGGGTGAAATCTGCCTGGTGCTGCCGGAACCCTCGGTTGAACAATACGACGATGCCAATGCGGTGCGCGGGCCTCGGCTGGGCTCCAGTGTCGGCTCCATGCGCGCGGAGCTGACGGCGGTTCTGTGCAAGATGCGGGTGCCGCTGCGCCAGTTCGCGGCCCTGAAGAAAGGCGAGCTGCTGCCGCTGGATCAGGCTTACCTCTATGAAACCGACCTTATTGCGATCAATGGGCATGCGGTGGCCAAGGGCCGTCTGGGTCAGATCAACGGCGCGCGGGCCGTGCGCTTGAACGATTCGCAGACCCATGTCATGCCCAGCCAGAACGGCGCCTTTGCCGATGGCATCGGCCAGGATCGCATGCCCGCTCTGGAGCATGCGCCGCATGATCTGTCCATCGCGGCGCAGGGGCTGCAAGAGCCTGACGACGGACTCGGGACTGATTTTGGCGGTGGTGATTTCGGCGGTGGCCTCGGCGGAGATCTTGGAATGGATCTGGGCGGTGGTCTCGAAGGGGGCGACCTGCCGATGGGCGATTTTGCTGGCATGGGCGAATTGCCCGATCTGCCGATGAACGATCTGGGTGATTTTAATGCGGATGATGCCGCCGCCGAAATCTCTGAACTGGCGGGGCTCGGGGTGGATCTGCCAGAGACCGGCACCTGACCAACGACGTGAGCGTCGCCCTCTAAGCTGTTGAAGACAAATATCGAATGTAGAATGGCCCGCGGATGGTTCCGACGGGCCATTTCAATTCTAGTCTGTCCTGTTGGGCAGGGCCCGCGCGCCCTCAGGCTTTTTGTGCGGCCAGAGCTTCCAACGTGGGGCGCAGGCCCGAGAGATCATAGCCGGCTTGTTGTGTTTTGGTCATGATGTCGTCCAGCGACAGATCGCTGGCATGTCCAAGCGCCCAAACCACAGAGCTGCGCGTGCCCGAGGCACAATAGGCCAGCACCGGACCGGCCGCATTCTCAAGAAAGCTGCGGTGTTGCGCCACATTCTCGGGTGTCATCGTCTGATGGGTGAGGGGCAACTCGTGAAATGTCAGCCCTGCGGCCTCCACAGCGGCGCGAATCGTCGCCGCGTGATGGCTGGGCGCCACTTCTGCATCGGGCCGGTTGCAGATCACGGTGGTAAAACCGGCGGCTGCGATTGCGGGAACATCCTCCACGGAGATCTGTGGAGAAACCGAATAGCGGGGCGTGAGCGTGCGTGGATCCATGATGTTACCTCTACGACTTTGCCGCGGTCTGGTCCAGAACCAAGCGCAGCTTTGGTGCCACCAACATGCCGAGCAGCATTGCTGCGACAAAGGTCACGCCCTGCCAGCCGCCAAAGCTGAGCGAGGCGAGCGCCGGACCCGGGCAGAGCCCGGCCAAAGCCCAGCCAAAGCCAAACAGGACGGAGCCGATGATCAGCCGTCGGTCCAGTTCCGCTGTGGGCGGGGCGGGGAAGGTTCCGCCCGCCAGGGGATGGCGGTTGCGGGTCAGGCGCCAGGCGATCGCCATCGGAATCAGCGCGCCGCCCATGACAAAGGCCAGCGTCGGATCCCAGGCGCCAAACAGATCAAGCCAGCCCTGTACCTTGGTGGTGTCGGTCATTCCCGACAGCAAAAGCCCGACGCCAAAGAGGCTGCCGGAGAGCAGCGACAACAGAGAACGCAGCATCAGATCACCCCCCAGATATTGCGCAGCAGCGTCATCGCCAGCACACCTGCACCAATGTAGATCAAGGTTGCCACGATGCCTCTGGGGGACAGGCGCGAAATGCCGCAAACGCCGTGGCCTGAGGTGCAACCATTGGCCAGGCGCGTGCCGATCCCGACCAGCAGCCCCGCCGCGATCAATACCAACGGTGCGTCACTGGCCTGTGTTTCCGGTCGCGAGCCGAGCGCCAGCCATAAAAGGAGGGGCGCGCCAATGACGCCCGCGAGGAAGAACAGGCGATCTCCTGCGGTGTCGCGACCAGAGCCATCCACCAGGCCGCCGATGATTCCGCTGGCGCCCATGATCCGGCCGACTCCCAGCAAGTAGACCGCCCCGGCGCAGCCAATGATCAGCCCGCCGGCCAATCCCATGATCCATTCTGTCGGCATGTTTCCTCCGATTGATGCGTCGCGACGACTCGTTGTGGTTTGTGCTTCCGTCCGATTCTAAACACATTCCGAAATGCATATATGTTTATATCTGAAACCGGAGTCGATTGCCAGTAAAACAACCATAGGACGAGTTAGCGCTCGCGCAAGAGCGGCCTATTCTGCGACTGCATCCGAGGTTGGTGGATATTGCTGTGATGCAGCGTGCCTATTTTATAGACTTATCTCCGGCAGATGCGTCAATTTGCAGAATTGCCAACCTCCGTCATTGCTGCAACCTGTGAGTGATGTAAGCTGAGTATGAGCGGGTCGTGTTGCGTCGGTGTTTGGCGTGGGCGCGCCGCTGTTAAACGGGAGGAGAGTAACGAATGCCCACCAGTGAGTTGATTGAGCGCGCCTGTCAGATGGAAGAGCGGATCCGCAAGGCCCCCGAGGCCCTGCGGCTGGGCATGCAGCCGGAGTTCTCTGCCATTATTGCCCGGATCAAGGCCGCGGGCGCGGAGATTCCACCGCATCTGCGCCGGACGGAGCAAATCCTGAACGAGGAAATGGTTGAAAGCCGGTTCGACAATATGCCGATCTGACCGAACTGCCTGGCGCTGATCCGTCAGGCGGTCAGCATAGGCCGAAGGCGGGCAGGGGGCGCGGATGCTGACGCGCCCTTTCAACCCGCTTTGGCGTTTGGGATCAGCCCAGAAACAGCCCGACAATCACCAACATCAGCCCCAGCACCGAGAGCAGCAACGCGCCGAGGTTCTTGGGCAGCACAGATTGCAGCACCGCGCGCAGCGCGTCTTCGGACAGACCCTTGCGTTTGGCGCGCATCACGGTCACGACGCACCACAATAGGCCCAGCATGCCGAGGATCGACAGGGTGCCCCCCGCCCAGACGAGATAATCCATTTTCTTTCCTTCTGTCTCTGGCTGCGCCTTGCGGCAGCGCTCGTTATGCCTTGTGGGTCGCATCCGCGCAAGTGAGGCGCGGCTGATATCCAGCCTTGCGGGGCGGAATGTGGCCCTGTATCCCTCTGGCTGAACCGGTGACAAGCCGGAGAAATGAGGCAATTTGCACAAGGTGCCATTCCATGGATATGACCGAAGACGAAAAGAGTGACAGCTACCGTGTGACCGCAGGCGAACTGCGTCAGTTCGTGGAGCGTTTCGAGCGGCTAGACGAAGAGAAAAAAGCGATCGCCGAGCAGCAAAAAGAGGTGATGGCCGAAGCCAAGGGGCGCGGTTACGACACCAAGGTGCTGCGCAAGATCATCGCCCTGCGCAAGCGGGATGAAAACGACATCGCCGAAGAAGAAGCGGTGTTGGAAATGTACAAAGAAGCGCTCGGCATGTCCTGACGCGCCGCGCTGATTTGACCGGTTTGAACGGGGATCTGGGGGAACTCAGGTCCCCGTTTGCGTGTCTGGCGGATGGAATTGTCGTGCCAAGACCAACTGCCTGCGATTTCATCAGTTCCGTATAACAACATAAAATCAATATCTTGAGCGTGATACCTGAAGCGGTGAGTGAAAAAAATCGCGCCGTTCAAAATTTTACCAGTTGATAAAAAATCAACCTGTGCCACTCTACCGGACAACAACACGAAAAAAAGACAACCCAACACCAATAGGGAGATACCCAATGGCGAGTAGCCACCAGGCATCTGGAGTCCGGCCCGAGCGTTTGTCCGCGGCCGAGATCGCCGAGAACTTCGGGGACCTTCACGCGCCCTTTGATGCACATGAGGCAGCCGTGGCAGCGGATCGCTGCTACTTCTGCTATGATGCGCCCTGCATGACGGCCTGTCCGACCTCGATCGACATTCCGCAGTTCATTCGCGAAATTCAGGGCGGCCACGCCGAGAGCGCCGCCAAGACGATTCTGAACCAGAATATTCTGGGGGGTATGTGCGCGCGGGTCTGCCCGACAGAGACGCTCTGCGAAGAGGTCTGCGTGCGCGAGGTCGCCGAGGGCAAACCGGTGGAGATTGGCCGTTTGCAACGCTACGCCACCGATATGCTGATGGAAAAGGGCGTGCATCCCTTCACCCGTGCCGCCGCAACCGGCAAGAAAATCGCCGTGGTGGGCGCTGGCCCGGCGGGCCTGTCGGCGGCACATCGTCTGGCGATGAAGGGCCATGACGTCACTGTGTTTGAATATAAATCCAAGGCGGGCGGGCTGAATGAATTCGGCATCGCGGCCTATAAATCCACCAATGATTTCGCCGCGCGTGAAGTCAGCTGGCTGATGCAGATCGGCGGGATCACGGTGGAATATGACAAGGGCTTTGGCAAAGGTCTGTCGATTGATGGGCTGAAAGCCGATTTTGATGCCGTGTTCCTGTCCATTGGCCTTGCCGGGGTGAACGCCCTGCGCGCCGAGGGCGAGGACAAGGACGGCGTGCGCGACGCGGTGGATTTCATCGAAGAGCTGCGCCAGGCGAAGGATCTGAGCACCCTGCCGGTGGGCCGCAATGTTGTGGTGATCGGTGGCGGCATGACCGCGGTGGATGCCGCTGTGCAGTCCAAGCTCTTGGGGGCGGAAAATGTCACCATCGCCTATCGCCGCGGGCGTGACGCCATGGGCGCCAGCCGGTTCGAACAGGATCTAGCGGCCTCCAAGGGTGTAAAGCTGATGTTCAATGTGATGCCGAAGGCCATTCACGGCGAGGGCAGCAGCAGCGAAATCGAGCTGGAATATACCGAGGTCGTTGACGGCCGCGTCAAAGGCACCGGCGAAACCATCCGCCTGGCTGCCGATCAGGTCTTCAAGGCGATCGGTCAGACGCTGGAGGGCGCGCCGCAGGGCGTTGAGGTCGTCGGCGGCAAGATCCAGGTCTCCGGGACGGGTCGTACCTCCGTGGCCGGGGTTTGGGCCGGGGGCGATTGTGCCTCGGGTGGCGAAGACCTCACCGTGACCGCCGTTGCCGAGGGCCGCGACGCGGCCGAAGATATCCACGCGAGCCTGATGGGCTGAAGCCGCTGTGCGCCCCTTTGGGGCAGCACAGTTAGCAGAACAGGGAGAGATCAAATGGCTGATCTTACGACAGATTTTCTCGGTATCAAATCACCGAACCCGTTTTGGCTGGCCTCCGCGCCGCCGACCGACAAGGAATATAACGTCCGCCGCGCCTTTGAGGCCGGTTGGGGCGGTGTGGTCTGGAAGACGCTCGGCGCCGAAGGCCCTCCGGTGGTCAATGTGAACGGGCCGCGCTACGGCGCGATCTGGGGCGCGGATCGTCGGCTTCTGGGGCTCAATAACATCGAGCTGATCACCGACCGCCCGCTGGAGGTGAACCTCGAAGAGATGACCCGGGTCAAGAAGGACTACCCGGACCGCGCGCTCATCGCTTCGATCATGGTGCCCTGCGAGGAGGCGGCCTGGAAGGCGATCCTGCCGCGTGTGGCAGAGACAGGCTGCGACGGGATCGAGCTGAACTTCGGCTGCCCGCATGGCATGGCGGAACGTGGCATGGGCTCCGCCGTGGGGCAGGTGCCGGAATACATCCAGATGGTCACCGAATGGTGCAAGCAGTATTACGACAAGCCAGTGATCGTGAAGCTGACGCCGAATATCACCGATATTCGCCATCCGGCCCGTGCCGCCAATGCCGGCGGGGCCGATGCGGTGTCCCTGATCAACACCATCAATTCCATCACCTCGGTGAACCTGGACGCGATGTCGCCTGAACCGATGATTGGCGGCAAGGGCACCCATGGCGGCTATTGCGGCCCGGCGGTAAAGCCGATCGCGATGAATATGGTGGCGGAAATCTCCCGCGATCCGCAGACGGCTGGCCTGCCGATCTCGGCCATTGGCGGCGTCACCACCTGGCGTGACGCGGCGGAGTTCATCGCTCTTGGCGCCGGTAATGTGCAGGTCTGCACCGCCGCCATGACCTATGGGTTCAAAGTGGTGGAAGAGATGATCTCCGGCCTGTCCGACTGGATGGACGAGAAGGGCTATACTTCGATCGAGGACTTCCGTGGCATGGCGACGCCGAATGTCACCGACTGGCAATATCTGGATCTGAACTATGTCACCAAGGCGAAGATCAGCCAGGACGATTGCATCAAATGCGGTCGCTGCTATGCGGCCTGCGAGGATACCTCGCACCAGGCGATTGCAATGTCGGCGGATCGGACCTTTACCGTGAAGGATGATGAATGCG
>NZ_JAATOX010000128.1 GCF_011806385.1 Phaeobacter sp. HF9A
GGGGCCCGCGCCTAAAGGGCGGGCCCCCCGCCCCACCGCGATGCGCAACGCGCAGCGCAAAACCTGACATGTGGCGCAGCCGCATGGCCTTTGGGATCCGCCGTTCCCCAGACACGGACGCGTTTTTTTGCGCCCCACCTCACTATTCGCGGTAAATTCCCTGCGTTTTTGATTTGCGCGCTCCGCGCCAAGCGGGCAAAAGGCCCGTGATGGCAAAACAACTCGATTATCATACGATCCGCGAGATCTTCACCCGCTTTCAGGACGCCGAAGCCGAACCCAAGGGCGAGCTCGATCACGTCAACGTCTACACGCTGGTCGTGGCGGTCGCCCTCTCGGCGCAGGCCACGGATGCCGGCGTCAACAAGGCCACCAAAGAGCTCTTCAAGATCGCCGACACGCCGCAAAAGATGCTGGACCTCGGCGAAGACGGGCTGATCGAACACATCAAAACCATTGGTCTCTATCGCAACAAGGCCAAGAACGTCATCAAGCTCTCGCGCATTCTGGTCGAGCACTATGGCGGCGAGGTGCCAAACTCCCGCGCCGCGCTTGAAAGCCTGCCGGGCGTTGGCCGCAAGACCGCCAATGTGGTGCTGAACATGTGGTGGCACTATCCGGCGCAGGCCGTGGACACCCATATCTTTCGCGTCGGCAACCGCTCCGGCATCTGCCCTGGCAAGGATGTGAACGCCGTTGAGCGCGCCATCGAAGACAATATCCCGGTCGATTTCCAGCAGCACGCCCATCACTGGCTGATTCTGCACGGCCGCTATCACTGCAAGGCCCGCAAACCGCTCTGCGGCACCTGCATCATCCGCGATCTCTGCCTCTACGAGGAAAAGAACCTATGACCAAGACCTACCAGCTGGTTGGCATCGGCAATGCCGTTGTCGATGTGATCTCCCATGGCGATGACAGCTTCCTCGAGCATATGGGCATCGAGAAGGGTATCATGCAATTGATCGAGCGCGACCGGGGCGAGGTGCTCTATGCCGCGATGACCGACCGGGTGCAGACCCCCGGCGGCTCGGTCGCCAATACCATCGCGGGCGCCGGTGCACTGGGGCTGGAGGCCGCCTTTATCGGTCGTGTACATGATGATGCGCTGGGGCGGTTCTACGCCGAGGCGATGCGCGAGGATGGCGTCGATTTTGTCAACGCGCCCGTCGCCGGGGGCGAGCTGCCCACCTCGCGCTCGATGATCTTTGTCTCGCCCGATGGCGAGCGTTCGATGAACACCTATCTCGGCATTTCCTCCGAGCTGAGCTCTAACGACGTGCCCGATACGGTCGCAGGTCAGGCCCAGATCATGTTCCTTGAGGGCTATCTCTTTGACAAGGACAAGGGCAAGACCGCCTTTATGGAGGCCGCACGGGACTGTCGCGCGGGCGGCGGCAAGCCGGGCATCGCGATTTCTGATCCCTTCTGCGTCGAGCGCCACCGCGCCGACTTCCTCAAACTGATCGCCGAGCTGGAATTCGTGATCGGCAATGAGGCCGAGATCAAATCGCTGTTTGAAACCGACGATCTGGAGGCTGCCCTGTCCAAGACCGCCGCCATCTGCCCGCTGGTGGTCTGCACCCGTTCTGGCGATGGGGTCACCGTGGTCAGCGGCGAGACCCGCATCGACGTGCCGGTGACCAAGGTCACCCCGGTCGATGCCACCGGCGCCGGCGATCAATTCGCCGCCGGTTTCCTGTTCGGCCTGGCCACCGGGCGCGACCTGGAGACCTGCGCGCGCATCGGCAACGCCTGCGCCGCCGAGGTCATCAGCCACATCGGCCCGCGCCCGCAGGCCGATATGCGCGCCATGCTGCAAAACTCCGGGCTGCTCTAAGGCTTCACATGCCCTCGCCTGCCGCGCGTGTCGCAGGCGAGGGCTCCTGGCGCGCGAATAACCGGCCTGTATCGCCCCCTGCGTGCATTCGCCCACTTGCAAGCGCGCGTCTAAAGGCCCACTTTAAGGCCAGACCTGAGCCGGGGCCCGCAATGAACGCGCGTATCAATCGAAAGCTGACCACCATTCTGGCCGCCGATGCGGAGCAGTTCAGCACGGCCATGACCGTTGACGAGGTCGGCACCTTCACCAACCTGCAAGCGGCGCGCGACGTGTTCTTTCGGCTGATTGATCGCCACGGCGGACGCGTGGCCAATACCGCGGGCGACGGGTTGATCGCCGATTTCCCCTCGGTGGTGGAAGCGGTGCAATGCGCCATTGAAGTGCAGCAAGAGCTGGCCGCGCGCGACGGCGGGCTGGGGTTTCGCATCGGGCTGCATCTGGGCGATGTGATCTGCGATGGCGACGACCTGATCGGCGATGGCGTGAATCTCGCCGCCCGGCTTCAGACCATGGCCAAACCCGGCGGCGTGCTGATTTCGCAGCAGGTCTATGATC
Source organism: Phaeobacter sp. HF9A (assembly GCF_011806385.1). GTDB lineage: Bacteria > Pseudomonadota > Alphaproteobacteria > Rhodobacterales > Rhodobacteraceae > Epibacterium. The sequence goes on from NZ_JAATOX010000128.1 coordinate 2,399, forward strand.
AGGTGCGCAACAAGCTCAGCATCGGGTTTGAATATCTTGGCGAGCAGCGCCCCCGGAACCTGACCGAGGATGTCGCCGTCTATCGCGTCTCTACCGGCTCGGCCGCGCGGCTTGGCCCGCAAGTGCACCGCCGGGAGGCCCCGCGCACCAGCAAAAGCGCCCAGGTCTGGAGCGACCCGGATCCCTTTGCCGATGCCCCTACCCGCAGGTTTGCCGCCCCCGATACGGACGATGATACGCGGCTGCGTGGTCTCGACCGGCTGTTTGGCCGTCGCCTGTCCTATGACAAGACAACCCGGCGGCTGGGCATCGTGGCCGCAGGCCTGTTTCTCATCGACATTCTTGGCGGCAGCGGCATCTGGGCCCATTGGCCCATTCTGGCGCTGCTGACAATGATTGCCCTGCGCGACCCGGAAACGGTGTTTGGGCGCAGCGAGCTGCTCTCGCTGCCGATGCGCACCTGGACCATCGGCGGCTTCCTCTTGATGGTCAACCTGTTCACCTGGCACGGCTATCCCTGGTCGCTCTGGCCGATCAGCGCCATGGTCATCCTGGCCCTGATCCGCCGCTGGACTTCCCAGCCGGAGTAACCTCATTGTTTCGGCTAGGACCCTTGCGAAGGGCGCAGCCGCTGTGGATGGCTCAGACCAAGGGCACCGCCTTCAGAACGATATCATCAAGCCCCGTCCCATCGGTTTGGGCATAGCTGCGCAGCTGTTCCCGCATCCGCGGCTCCCAGAAATCGGCAATATGTGCCGCGACCTTTGCCGGTGCGTCCTCGCCCGGTTGGGTCTTGAAAAAAGTGGCAATCTGATTTGCCATACGGATCATTTTGTCAGGCGACATGAACGGCCTCGTCGATAATTCTGTGGGGATGGGAGAAAACGTCAAACGCCCCGTTGCGGGCGAAGGCGGCAAGCGTGATGCCCGCCTCCTCGGCTAGGCGCAGGGCGGCGGCGGTGGGCGCTGAAACGGCAATCAGGATCGCAATGCCAGCCAGGGCGCATTTCTGCACCAGCTCGATCGACACCCGTGAGGTCATGACAACCGCGCCGGAGGCCGGATCAATCCCCTGATGCAACAGCGCGCCGATCAGCTTGTCGAGCGCATTATGGCGGCCCACGTCCTCGCGGGCAAAGGCGATGCCGGCCCCCGGAACAAGAAACCCCGCGGCATGGGTAGCACCGGTCAGCTGGTGCAACGTCTGATGCGGGCGCAGCGCATCACTGGCACCGGCCACATCGCGCGCCGTGAGCCGCAGATCAGAGCGCACCCGCGGCACCGGGCGCGCGGCCTGCTCCAGACTGTCGATCCCACACAGCCCGCAGCCAATCGGCCCGGTGGCGCTGCGCCGTCGCGCCAACATCGCATGCGCCCGGTCCTCGCTCAGCCAGGCGCGCGCCTCAAGCCCCTGGGGGTGCTCGACGATTTCGATCTCGCTGATCTGCGCAAGATCGGTGACCACCGCTTCGGTCAGGGCAAAGCCGCGCAGAAAATCCCCAAGGTCCCCTGGCGTTGCCATCATCACCGCCTGCGTGGTGCCATTGAACACCAGCGCAACGGGCACCTCCTCGGGCAGGGCGCGATGAATGTCGCGCGCGCCCTCGGCTCGATGTGCCCGCCCCGGGGTGCTGACATGCGTGCGCATCCTCATTCTGCCGCGGGCAGGATGCGGCGCGATCGTTCTGCCTGGGCGGCATAGTCCTCCTGCCAATCGGTCGGGCCATTGGAGGGCGAGACCTGCACCGCCGTCACCTTGTATTCCGGGCAGTTGGTGGCCCAGTCGGAATAATCGGTGGTGATGACATTGGCCTGGGTGTCCGGGTGGTGGAAGGTGGTATAGACCACGCCGGGGCTGACCCGATCCGTCACTTTTGCCTTCAGCGTCGTCTCACCGGATCGCGAGGCCAGCCGGATCCAGTCGCCATCCTTCAGGCCCCGGTTCTCAGCATCATGCGGGTGGATCTCCAACACGTCGCCATCATGCCAGACCACATTGTCGGTGCGCCGGGTCTGCGCGCCGACATTGTATTGCGACAGGATCCGCCCGGTGGTGAGCAGCAGCGGGAAGCGCGGGCCGGTCTTTTCATCCGTGGCCACATATTCGGTGACGATGAACCGCCCCTTGCCGCGCACAAAACCATCCACATGCATCAAGGGCGTGCCCTCGGGGTGCGCCTCGTTGCAGGGCCATTGCACGCTGCCCTTTTCCTCCAGCAGATCATAGGTCACCCCCGCAAAGCTGGGCGTGGTGGCGGCAATCTCCGCCATGATCTGCGCCGGATGGGTATAGCTCCAGCCCGCGCCCATCGCATTGGCCAGAAGCTGCGTCACCTCCCAATCGGCATAGCCGTTCTTGGGGGCCATGACCTTGCGCACCCGGTTGATGCGGCGCTCGGCATTGGTGAAGGTGCCCTCCTTTTCCAGGAAGGTCGAACCGGGCAGGAAGACATGCGCATAATTGGCCGTCTCGTTAAGGAAAAGGTCATGCACGATGACACAGTCCATCGCCGCAAGCCCCGCCGCCACATGTTTGGTGTCGGGGTCCGATTGCAGGATATCCTCGCCCTGACAATAGAGCCCCTTGAAGCTGCCCTCCACCGCCGCATCCAGCATGTTGGGAATGCGCAGGCCGGGTTCCGGGTCGATCTCCACCCCCCAGGCGTTTTCAAAAATCGCGCGCACCTCGGGCAGTTTCACATGGCGATAGCCCGGCAGTTCGTGCGGAAAGGAGCCCATATCACAAGAGCCCTGCACATTGTTCTGACCGCGCAGCGGGTTCACACCGACGCCGGGGCGGCCGATATTGCCGGTCAGCATGGCGAGGTTGGCAATGCCCATCACGGTGGTGGAGCCCTGGCTGTGCTCGGTCACCCCAAGCCCGTAATAGATCGCGCCATTGCCACCCCGGGCAAAGGTGCGGGCCGCCGCGCGCAGCTCCTCTGCCGGAACGCCGGTCAGAAGCTGGGTCGCTTCGGGGCTGTGACGCGGATCGGAGATGAACTCCGCATAGAGCTGGAACTCGTCCCAGTCGCAGCGGGTGCGGATGAAATCCTCATCCATCAGCCCTTCGGTCACGATCACATGTGCCAGCGCGGTGACCACGGCGACATTGGTGCCCGGTGTCAGCGCAAGGTGGTGGGCGGCCTCGATATGGGCCGATTTCACCAGATCAATGCGGCGCGGGTCGATCACGATCAGCCTGGCCCCGGCGCGCAGGCGTTTTTTCAGCCGCGAGGCAAAGACCGGATGGCCGTCGGTCGGGTTGGCACCGATGACAATCACCACATCCGTCTGTTCAACCGAGTCAAAATCCTGCGTGCCAGCCGAGGTGCCGAAGGTCTGCCCCAGCCCATAGCCGGTCGGCGAATGGCACACCCGCGCGCAGGTGTCGGTGTTGTTGTTGCCAAAGACCGCGCGGGTCAGCTTTTGCACCAGAAAGGTTTCCTCGTTGGTGCAGCGGCTGGAGGTAATGACGCCGATGCTCTGCTTGCCATGTTTCTCCTGCAACCCGCGCAGGCGGGTGGCGGCAAAGCTCAACGCCTCGTCCCAGCTGACTTCGCGCCAGGGCTCGTCGATGGTGTCGCGGATCATCGGGTTCAGGATGCGGTCCTTGTGATTGGCATAGCCATAGGCAAAGCGCCCCTTGACGCAGCTATGCCCCCGGTTGGCCTTGCCGTGCTTGTAGGGCACCATGCGCACCAGATCGTCGCCCTGCATCTCGGCCTTGAAGGAACAGCCGACACCGCAATAGGCGCAGGTGGTGACCACGGCGCGATCCGGCGTGCCCATCTCGATGATGGATTTTTCCTGCAAGGTCGCCGTCGGGCAGGCCTGCACGCAGGCACCACAAGACACGCAATCGGAGGACAGGAAATCATCTCCCGCGTTGCCAGCCGACACCCGGCTGTCAAATCCCCGGCCCGAAATCGTCAGGGCAAAGGTGCCCTGCACCTCTTCGCAGGCGCGAACGCAGCGGTTGCAGACGATGCATTTGGACGGATCATAGCTGAAATAGGGGTTGCTATCGTCCTTGGGCAGCCATTCGGGATTGGCCTCGCCGCTGCTGTTGCGTGCCGTGAAATGGTTCGCGAGCCCGCCATTCTCCGGCGCCTTGTAGCGTACATCGCGCAGGCCCACGGCGCCCGCCATGTCCTGAAGCTCGCAATCGCCATTGGCAGCGCAGGTCAGACAATCCAGCGGGTGATCAGAGATATAAAGCTCCATCACCCCCTTGCGGATCTTGCGGACCTTGGCGGAATTGGTGTCCACCACCATGCCCGGCGCAACCGGCGTTGTGCAGGAGGCCGGCGTGCCGCGTCTCCCCTCGATCTCCACCGCACAGAGGCGGCAGGAGCCAAAGGCCTCCAGGTTGTCAGAGGCGCAGAGCTTGGGCACGGAAATGCCGATCTCGGCGGCGGCGCGCATCACCGATGTGCCCTCGGGCACGGTGACCTCGAAGCCGTCGATGGTCAGAGTGACGGGCTTGCCCAGCTTGGCGGGGGTGCCCATGTCGCGGTCGTCTGGAAGGATGAAATCTTTCATTCTGCGGCCTCCTTCAGGCGGGCGAAATCATCGGGGAAATGGGTAACAGCGGACATCACCGGGAAGGGCGTGAACCCGCCCAGCGCACAGAGCGAGCCGTCCTTCATGGTCTCGCAGAGGTCCGTCAGCAGTGGCAATGCGGTGGGATCGCCTTCGGCAATGCGGTCGATGGTCTCCACCCCGCGCACCGAGCCAATCCGGCAGGGCGTGCATTTGCCACAGCTCTCGACGGCGCAGAATTCCATCGCAAAACGCGCCATGCCCAGCATATCGGTGCTGTCGTCAAAGACGGTCAGACCCGCGTGGCCGATCAGACCACCCGCCTGATCGAACTCCTCATAGCCCAAGGGCGTGTCGAACTTGGAAACCGGCATATAGGCGCCCAGCGGCCCTCCGACCTGCACCGCCTTGACCGGATGGCCGGAGGCGCTGCCGCCGCCCAGATCGTTGACAACCTCGCCCAGCGTGATGCCAAAGGCGGTCTCAAAAAGGCCCCCACGGGCGACATTGCCCGCGATTTGCAGCGTCACCGTCCCACGCGACCGGCCAAGGCCGAAATCAGCATAGGCTTGCGCGCCTTTCTCGAAAATCACCGGCACGGTGGCCAGCGAGATCACGTTGTTCACCACGGTCGGACGGCCAAGAAAGCCCTCCAGCGCGGGCAATGGCGGCTTGGCCCGTACCACGCCGCGCTTGCCTTCAAGACTGTTGAGCAGCGAGGTTTCCTCGCCGCAGACATAAGCGCCCGCGCCCTTGCGGATCTCCATGTCAAAGGCCCGGCCCGAGCCCAGCACATCAGCGCCCAGGAGGCCCTTGGTGCGGGCGATCTCCACCGCGTGGGACATCACGGCGATGGCGTCGGGATATTCCGAGCGCAGATAGACATAGCCCTTGGTTGCGCCCACGCCGAGGCCCGCGATGATCATGCCCTCGATCAGGGTGAAGGGGTCGCCCTCCATCAGCATCCGGTCGGCAAAGGTGCCGCTGTCGCCCTCGTCGGCATTGCAGACAATGTATTTCTGCGTCGCTTCGGCGTCATGCACGGTCTGCCATTTGATGCCGGTCGGAAACCCCGCCCCGCCTCGCCCGCGCAGGCCGGAGGTCTTGACCTCCTCGACGATCTCCTGCCCCGACATGGCCAACGCACGCTTGAGGCCAAGCAGACCGCCATGCGCCTCGTAATCGGCCAGCGACAGCGGATCGACGACGCCGACACGGGCAAAGGTCAGCCGGGTCTGGCGCTGCATCCAGTCCAGCGCCTCGACCGGGCCAAGCGCCTTGGCGCTGCTGCCGTCAAGGATCGCGGCCACGTCACCGGGCTCTGCCGGGCCAAAACCGTGGCGGAGCCCGTCAATCTCGATCTCGACCAGCGGCTCCAGCCAGATCATGCCGCGGGTGCCGGTGCGGATGATCTCGGCCTGGGGTGCGGCAGCGCGCAGGGCGGCAACCACATCCTCGGCTCCCAACGCCTTGGCGGCGCTGTCCATGGGAACGTAAATCTTCATGCGCCTGCCTCCGCCAGCATCTTGTCCAGTTTCGCCGCATCAACGCGGCCAACAACCTGATCATCCAGCATCGCCGCGGGCGCGCAGGCGCAGAGACCCAGGCAATAGACCGACTCCACCGTAACCTTGCCGTTTGCAAGCGTGCCGTGCCAGTCCAGCCCCAGCTTGGCCAGAAGCGCCTCTGCCAGCGCGTTGCCGCCCATCGACTGGCAGGCCTCGGCGCGGCAGATTTTCAGCACATGATGGCCAGCGGGCTGCGCGCGAAAGTCGTGATAGAAGCTGATCACCCCGTGCAGTTCGGCGCGGGTGATGTTCAGGGCCTCGCAGATCGGCGCATGCGCCAATTCGGGAATATAGCCAAAGGCGTCCTGCAAGCCGTGCAACAGCGGCAAAAGCGGCCCCTCAAGGGCGCGGTGCGCGTCAATGATCTGCGTGACGTCTTCTATTGTGATGGCGGTGGCATGTGGGGCCATAGCTGTCGTCCTCCGATTTGTCTTCGGTTGACGCATTTGGCGGGGCCGCAATCAATAACGCTGTTCCGTAGACCAATAGGCGTTTTCAATCAAACCGGCTCAACCAGGCGCTGAGCCGCCGTCAAAAGCGCCTCCAGCAAGGGGGTGCGCGGCTCGCGATGCGGCAGGATCAACCCCACCTTCTGGCGCGGCGGCGTCCCCTCGAGCGGCACCAGCGCAAGGTTCTTGCCCCCCGACAGGAAACTGGCGACCGCTTCGGGCAGCACCGTCATCCAGCTCCCCAGCGCGACGCTGGACACCAGGGCGATGATCGAATTGGATTCGATGCAGGTTCTGGGCGTGATGCCGCTTTGCGCGAAAAGCTGATTGATGATCCGGCGATTCTGCATATCCGGCGTCAGGAGCGCCAGGGGCTGGTCTTCCAGCTCCGCCCAGGCGACCGTGGTCTTGTTTGCAAAAGGCGAGCTTCGGGCACAGACCAGGATATAGTTCTCGTCATAAAGCTCGGCGGTCTCCACACGGCCAAGCGGCTCGTTCTCCAGATAGGTGATCCCGGCGTCGGCCTCAAAATCCTCCAGCATCTGGAGGATCTCGCGCGAATTGCGCGACAGGATGGTGAAGCGCACGTTGGGATGGCGCTCCAGAAAGGCGGTGCAGAGATGCCCGGCCCAGGTCTGCGCGGTTGGGATCACCGCCAGCCGGACCTCGCCGGTCAGCCCATGTTTGCTGATCCGCATCTCGTCGCGCAATTGCCGCGCGTCATCGACGATCCGCTTGGCCCAGCCCAGCGCCGTCTGCCCCTCCGGCGTCAGCCCGCCAAAGCGCGAGCCCCGGTGAACAAGCTGCACGCCAAGCTGCGCCTCCAATTGCTTGATCCCCGAAGAGAGGGTCGGTTGCGCGATGTTCAGATGCTCCGCCGCGCGGCCAAAATGGCTTTCGCGGGCCAGGGCGATGAACATTTCCAGCTTGTCCAGCATGGTCGGATCTTTCGTCAAAATACCCCCGCCCCACCCCAATACCGGAGCCGGACAGAGCTGTTGATGGGATCGGCCGGGGCAGTGGCGCCGCCCCGGCCCTTGGCTCTATTCGCCGGGAACCGCTTGCAATTCCGGCTCGTCGTGGTGGTGATGTTCCTTGACCGGCTTCATCAGCAGGTTGGCAAAGAAGGCCACAACCAGCAGTGCCGCCATGCAATACATCGTGGTGTTATAGAGCGACGGCGTCGGGTCGATGGTGCCCGCAGGCGCGATCTCCATCAGCTTGCCAATGGTGACGGTCTTGGCCGCGACCAGCTGATCGAGCTGCGCCAATGGCGCGCCGAACTTGGCCGCAAAGGCCGCAGGGTCCACCTTGGCCGCGAGATCCTGAATGGCGCTGGTCACCGACATCTGCCGCAAGGAGGTGATCGCCAGCGGCCCCAGAACACCCGCCGTGGACCAGGCCGTCAGCAGGCGTCCGTGAATGCCGCCCACATGCATGGTGCCGAACATATCCGCCAGATAGGCCGGGATCGTCGCAAAGCCGCCGCCATACATCGAGAAGATGATCATCGTCGCAGCGTAGAACCCGATCAGATAGATCATCGCCGGGTTGGTCGCCACCGCGCTGGCGAAATAGGGGATCGACAGGTACAGCAGCGTGCCCAGCACGAAGAAGCACATATAGGTCGCCTTGCGCCCGATATAATCCGAGGTCGAGGCCCAGAAGAAGCGACCGCACATGTTGAAGACCGAAATCATCAGCACATAGGTCGAGGCAAAACCGGCGGTGACCACCAGCGGCATCACGGTGCCGAAAATCTCCGACATCATGGTCTTGGCCACTCCGATCACGCCGATCCCGGCGGTCACGTTGAAGCAGAGCATGACCCAAAGCTGCCAGAACTGCGGTGTTTTCAGCGCCTGGTCGATATGCACATTGTTCTGGCTCACCATGCCGGAGGCAACCGGCTTCGGGTTCCAGCCCGCAGGTTTCCAATCCTTCGCCGGGACCCGATACTGAAAGGACGCGAGCATCATCACGACGAAATAGACCACGCCCAAGGTCATGAAGGTCTGCGCCGCCCCGGTTGCACCGGTGCCCACCACATAGACCCCGGCCTGCCCGCCGAAATCAGCGGCCTGCGTGGCGGAGGCGATGACCACCTCGACACGGCCCGCAGCGGTTTCGGCAAAGACCCGACCGCCCTCGACCACCGTGCTGACCGCGTCCTGCGCGCCGAGGAACTCCGGCGCCTTCGCATAGAGGCTCAGCAGCCAGCCCTTGACCGGGGCGGC
>NZ_JAATOX010000129.1 GCF_011806385.1 Phaeobacter sp. HF9A
CCCGAACTTTCGCCGTGACCGGAGTAATCAAACCGCAAAAACGCCTGCCCCCGCGCCCGCGCCCATTCTTCCAGAAACAGCGCCTTGGTGCCCTCCATGTCGGACTTCAGCCCGCCCAGAAACACCACGCAAGGCCCCTGCCCCTCGGTCTTGTGATAGGCAATCCTGCGCCCCTGCGCCGTCTCCAGATACTGCGGTGCCATATGGTCCTCCAACTCCTGATTTTCCAAATCCATGCCACGCTTGCGCAGATTCTCCAAACCCCTTCATCTTTTTACAAATATCCCGGGGAGCGCGAGGGGCAGCGCCCCTCGCACCGGCCAGCAGCCCCCTCGCCCGCCGCCGCAAAACACTTGACCTCGCCGCGCCCCTCGGCCAAACAGCGCAAACGCATATAACCCGCAACCGGGCGTTCAGTGGGCGCCAAACCGACGAGGAGAGCCAGCACATGGCCCAGATTTCCCTCACTTTTCCCGATGGCAACGCACGCAACTTCGATGCCGGTGTAACCCCCGCAGAGGTCGCCGCCGAAAACTCCCCCTCCCTAGAGAAAAAAGAAATATAAGAAACCGACGACGGGAAGCACTGGGACCTCCAGTGGCCGATCAACAGCGATGCGCAAATCGCCATTCACACCCTCAAGGACGAGGCGCAGGCCAACGAGCTGATCCGCCACGACCTCGCCCATATCATGGCCCGCGCCGTGCAGGAGATCTGGCCCGACACCAAGGTCACCATCGGCCCGGTTATTGAAAACGGCTGGTATTACGACTTCGACCGCGCCGAGCCCTTCACCCCCGAAGACCTCGGCACCATCGAAAAGAAGATGAAAGAGATCATCAACAAACGCGAACCGGTGACCACGGAGGTCTGGGAGCGCGCGCGTGCGATCCAGCATTACACCGACAACAACGAACCTTATAAAGTCGAGCTGATCGATGCCATTCCGGGTGACGAGCCCCTGCGCATGTATTGGCACGGCGACTGGCAGGATCTTTGCCGCGGCCCGCACCTCCAGCACACCGGCCAGGTGCCGGGCGATGCCTTCAAGCTGATGTCGATCGCCGGCGCCTATTGGCGCGGCGACAGCAACCGTCAGATGCTGCAACGGATCTATGGCGTCGCCTTCACCGGCAAGGAAAAGCTCAAGGCGCATCTCACCATGCTGGAAGAGGCCGCCAAGCGCGACCACCGCAAGCTGGGCCGCGAGATGAACCTCTTTCACATGCAGGAAGAAGCCCCCGGCATGGTGTTCTGGCACCCCAACGGCTGGCGCATCTACACCACGCTTCAGGACTACATGCGCCGCATGCAGGACAAAAACGGCTATGTGGAGGTCAACACCCCACAGGTGGTGAACCGCAAGCTCTGGGAGGCCTCGGGCCACTGGGACAACTACCAGGAAAACATGTTCATTGTTGAGGTGGACGAAGATCACGCCCGCGAAAAGGCGGTGAACGCGCTCAAGCCGATGAACTGCCCCTGCCACATCCAGGTCTTCAACCAGGGTCTGAAATCCTACCGCGACCTGCCGCTGCGGATGGCCGAATTCGGCTCCTGCAACCGTTACGAGCCCTCCGGCGCCATGCATGGTATCATGCGGGTGCGCGGCTTTACCCAGGACGATGGCCATATCTTCTGCACCCCCGATCAGGTGGAATCGGAAACCAAGGAATTCGTCTCCTTCCTCGCCAAGGTCTATGCCGACCTCGGCTTTGACAAATGGCGCGTGAAACTCTCCACGCGGCCCGAAAAACGCGTCGGCACTGAAGAAAGCTGGGATCAGGCCGAGGCGGCCCTTGCCAGCGGCATCAAGGCGGCGGGGTATGATTATGAGATCCAGGAAGGCGAAGGCGCCTTCTACGGTCCGAAACTGGAATTCGTGCTCACCGATGCGATCGGCCGCGACTGGCAATGCGGCACGCTGCAAATCGACCCCAACCTGCCCGAACGTCTGGACGCCAGCTATGTCGGTCAGGACGGCGACAAGCACCGCCCCTTGATGCTGCACCGCGCGACGCTCGGCTCCTTTGAGCGTTTCATCGGCATCCTGATCGAGGAACACGCAGGCAAGCTGCCCTTCTGGCTCGCCCCGCGTCAGGTGGTGGTCGCTTCCATCACCTCCGAGGCCGATGACTACGTCAACGAGGTGGTCGAGATCCTGCGCGCCGCTGGCGTGCGCGCCGAGGCCGACATCCGCAACGAGAAGATCAACTACAAGGTCCGCGAACACTCGCTGGGCAAGGTGCCGGTCATTCTCGCCGTGGGTCACCGCGAAGTCGAAGAGCGCACCGTTTCCGTGCGGCGACTGGGGGAAAAACAGACCAAGGTCGAAACCCTTGCAAATGTTACAGAAGAGCTCGCGCGTGCCGCAACGCCGCCAGATCTGCTGTAACAAAACGAATTGATCTTGATAGAAACGGCTCCCGATCGGGGGCCGTTTTGTTACATCCAGACCTAACCCCCTGGACAAACATACAAAAATCACTGCGGCATTCTGACATCCTCTGACGCCCGCGTGAGACACGCTCTCGTGAGTTTGCTCCCATTGCCACCAAGGTTAGGTTAGAGCTGTCATTACAGACCCAGACACGACTTGAGGAGAACACGCCGATGTCGACCACACAGAAGACCCTCGCCGTTGCAGGCGCCGTTGCCGCTGCGCTGACCGCCGTCGCCACCACCCAGGCCTCTGCTCAGGCCAAGGAAAAATGCTATGGCGTTTCGCTGGCAGGCCAGAATGACTGCGCCGCCGGCCCCGGCACCACCTGCGCCGGCACCTCCACCGTGGATTACCAGGGCAACGCCTGGACCCTGGTCGACGCCGGCACCTGCGCGGATATTGAAATCCCCGCCGCCGCCGATGGCACCCCGCGCCATGGCGCGCTGGAAGCCCTGGATCGCGACCAGCCGGCCTAAGACCTTCGGTCTTTCTTGCACAGAACACGCCGGGCGCCCTGACCGGGGCGCCCGCTGCACTTTCCATGCTGCGCCGCGCGGCACCGGCCTTCATTGCGCCAGACCTGTTTGCCCCAGAAGAGAGGCGCCATGTCCGCATCTACCACCCCCACCCCGCTCCGCCTGAACCAGCTGCCCAATGCCGCAGGTGTTGGCTATAAGCCGCAGCATTTCCAGCAGATTCTGGACGCGCCCGGCCCGGTGCAATGGCTGGAGATCCACGCCGAGAACTACATGGGCGATGGCGGCCGGCCGCTGGCGCAGCTGCGCCACCTGGCCGAACGCTTTGCCATCTCGGTGCATGGTGTTGGCCTGTCGATCGGCGGCGAATCCCCATTGGATGCGGATCACCTCGCGCGGCTCAAGCAGCTCCTGAGCTGGCTCAACCCCGCCAGTTTTTCCGAACATCTGGCCTGGTCCACCCATGACAGCCATTTCTACAACGACCTGCTGCCGCTGCCCTATACCGACGCCACGCTGGCGCGCGTCTGTGATCACATCAATCAGGTGCAGGATCTCCTGGGCCGCCGCATGCTGCTGGAAAACCCGTCGAGCTACCTCGCCTTCGCCGAGAGCACCTGGGAGGAGCCCGCGTTTCTGCATGAAATCGCCCGCCGCACCGGCTGTGGCCTGCTCCTGGACGTCAACAACGTCTTTGTCTCCGCCACCAACCTCGGCTATCGCCCGCAGGACTACATCGCCGCCTACCCGCTTGATCTGGTGGGGGAAATCCACGTCGGCGGCCATGACGAGGACGAAGACGACCATGGCAAGCCGCTGCTGATCGACAGTCACGGCGCCGAGGTCGTCGATCCGGTCTGGGCGCTGCTTCGCGACACGCTGACCCGCTCCGGTGCCCGCCCGGTGCTGGTGGAATGGGACACCGATGTGCCCGACTGGCCGGTGCTGGCCGCCGAAGCCGCCCGCGCCGCCGCCGCGCTCACGCAGGCGCGAGAGGCCGCCTGATGTCGCGCCAGCAGGAGTTCACCCGCGCCATATTGAACGCGCAGCTGCCGGTGCCCGAAGGGCTCCTGGACGGCGAAATGCGCGCCGCCGGGCGACGTTTCAGCGTCTATCGCAACAATGTCGCCGTCTCCCTGACCGAAGCGCTGCATCAGGGCTTTCCGGTGATCGCGCGCCTTCTGGGCAAGGAAAACATGGACGGGCTCGCGGGGCTTTATCTGCGGGCCCATCCGCCAAAATCGCCGCTGATGATGCAGTATGGCGAGAGTTTCCCGGCGTTTCTCGACGGGATGGAGCAGCTTGCGCATCTTGGCTACCTCGGCGATGTGGCGCGGCTGGAGCTGGCCCTGCGCCGCAGCTACCACGCCGCCGACGCCGCGCCGATCGACGCGGAACAGCTCGCCGCCTTGCCGCCCGAGGCGCTGATGTCCTGCCGCCTGCGGTTTGCCCCCGCCATGGCGCTCCTGCGCGCGCCCTGGCCGATCTATTCGATCTGGCGCTACAACAGCCTTGATGGCGCCCCCAAACCGCAGGCCGGCGCCGAAGACGTGCTGATCACCCGCCCCGATTATGACCCGCAGCCCCAGCCGCTGCCGCCCGGCGCCGCCAGCTGGATCACGGCGCTTCAGGCGGGCGAGACGCTCGCGACCGCCACCGATATCGCCTATGCCGAAGCCCCCGATTTCGACCTCAGCGCCCCCTTGGCGCTGCTGATCAACGGCGCAGCCCTGACTGACGTCTTGCCAAAGGAACGCCCATGAACGTGCTGATTTCCCTACACAATATGGTATTTGACCTCGTTGAACGCGCAGGCAGCTGGCTGCTGCCGATGTTTGCCCGCTTTACCTTTGCCGCCGTGCTCCTGGTCTATTACTGGAACTCCGGCCTGACCAAGCTCGGCGATGGGATCTTCTCGCCCTCGATCGGCGCCTATAGCCAGATCTTTCCCAAACAGCTGGAGGCCGTTGGCTATGATGTCTCGCAGCTCGGCCTGTTTCACTGGGCCGTGGTGGTGGCGGGCACCTATGCGGAATTCCTGCTGCCGCTGCTGATCGTGATCGGCCTTGCCACCCGCCTTGCCGCGCTGGGGATGATCGGCTTTGTGGTGCTGCAATCCCTGACCGACGTCTATGGCCATGGGGTAACCGATGCCAAGACCCTCGGCGCCTGGTTCGACCGCGCCTCTGACAGCGCCATCATGGATCAGCGCCTGCTCTGGGTCTTTGTGCTCAGCGTGCTGGTGATTAAGGGCGCCGGGGCGTTTTCGGTCGATGCGATCCTGCGTCGCCGCCAGGCCACATTGCCCGCCTGACGCCTCTCATCTGACACACAACAGGGCGCGCCGTATCGCAACTGCGCGCCCTGTTGGTCGGCACTGCTACCGTCGCGCTCAGGCGACACCAAGCGCGGATTTCACATCATCCGTCCAGCCCAGATAGAGCCGCCCATCCGCCTCGATCAGCGGCCGTTTCATCAGACTCGGATGCTCCGCCAGCAGCTCCAGCGGTGCTTTTTTACGCTCATCTTCGCTCAAGCCTCGCCATGTGGTTGAGCGTGTATTGAGTAACTTATCCGAGAATTGTGCAAATGCCTGCTCAATCACCGCCCCCGGAACGCCGTCTTTGCGAACATCGACGAAGTCCACATCCCCTAGCGATTTCAGCGCCTTGCGGCATGTATCGCATGTCTTCAAACCATAGAGTTTCATACCCGTTCCTCGCTCAACAGGAAAGTTTCACACAATTTACGGTAGAGCCCCACCGATTTCCTTTGATTTTTTTTTGACCCGTGCCACAGTGATTGTGGCCCTTGTTAACCAAGGGTCTCGACGACCACAGCCCGAGCGATGCGGATCGACTTCGGCACCTGTGGGTGAAAGGTACTTTGGGCGCGCCCAGAGTGAAGTGCAAGTAAGAAGGAGACACGGGACATGCCAACCGGCACCGTGAAATGGTTCAACACCACCAAGGGCTATGGTTTTATTGAACCCGAAGAAGGCGGCAAAGATGTATTTGTTCACATTTCCGCCGTCGAACGCTCAGGCCTGACCGGCCTCGCGGACAATCAGAAAGTGGGATACGAGCTGGCCGAGGGTCGCGATGGCCGTCAGATGGCCAGCGACATTCGCCCACTCTAAGCCCTCCCCCAAAAACTCTGCTGCGCCCGAACAGGACTGGTCTGGATTGGGCGCAGCTGCGACCCTCCCCGCCTGCGCCGCGCGCCGAATCTGACCTCAGACCGGCTTGCGCAGATACTCTTGCAGCACACAGGCAGGCTCCGCCGCGCGCAGTGGCGCGTTTGCCACCACGCGCCATGCGCTTTCGTCAAAGGGGGGAAAATAGGCGTCGGCCTCGGCGATCTCCAGATCCACTTCGGTGATCATCAGCCGATCCGCATGCTCCAGCATCGCGCCATAGATCCCCGCGCCGCCGATCCCATAGATCCGCAGATAGCCCTCGCGCCGCGCCAATGCGATGGCCTCCGTGATCGAGGGCACCACCAGATCCGCGGCATCTGGGTTCGAGGACACCACGATATTCAACCGGTTTTTCAAAGGCTTGAACGGCAGCGACTCCCAGGTGTTGCGGCCCATGATAATGGCCCCGCCCAGGGTTTCGCGCTGAAACGCCTTCAGATCCTCCGGCGCGTGCCAGGGGATGTCATTGTCCTTGCCGATGGCGCCATTGCGCGCCCGCGCGACGATCAGGGTAATCATGCTCTTGCCTTCTTGCCGGAGGTCTCAGACCGCGACCGGAGCCTTGATGGTCGGGTCGGGATCATAGCCAATGACCTCGAAATCCTCAAATTTGAAATCAAAGATCGACTCCACATCCCGCGTGATCCGCATCTGTGGCAGCGGTTTGGGTGTGCGCGACAGCTGCAATTTTACCTGCTCGATGTGGTTGGAGTAGATATGCGCATCGCCCATTGTGTGCACAAATGTGCCAGCCTCATAGCCGCAGACATGCGCCAGCATCTGGAGCAGCAGCGCATAGGAGGCGATGTTGAATGGCACCCCAAGGAACATATCCGCCGAACGCTGATAGAGCTGCAAATGCATCTTGCCGCCCAGCACCCGCACCTGCCAGAGGCTGTGACAGGGCGGCAGCGCCATCTCGGGCACATCCGCCGGGTTCCAGGCCGAGACGATCAGCCGCCGGCTGTCGGGGCTCTTGCGGATCATCTCCACCAGATCGGCGATCTGATCCACCGTGCCCGCGCGATAGAGTGGCTCATCGCCCAGCGTGCCCTCTGCCAGCTCCAGCCGGGGAAAGCGACGCCATTGATGGCCATAAATCGGCCCCAGATCGCCGTTTTCATCCGCCCATTCGTCCCAGATCGAAACACCGTTCTCTTTCAGATATGTGATATTGGTGTCGCCGGAGACGAACCACAGAAGCTCGTGGATGATCGAGCGCAGATGCAGCTTCTTGGTGGTGACCAGCGGAAAACCATCGGCCAGATCATAGCGCTGCTGCATGCCAAAACAGGAGATCGTGCCGGTGCCGGTGCGATCCGTGGTTTCCACCCCGTGATCGAGGATATGCTGCAAAGCGGCGAGATACTGCTGCATGGGGAGACCTCCTGCTGTTTTTCTCGGTGATAGCCTGCGCCGTACTCAGATCCAAGCGCTTTGCGCCCGCCCCCTCGACATTCGCGCGCGGCTGCTTAGGTTAGGCGCGAGACAGGCCATTCCGGCTGCTGACAAAAAGGAGCACCCCATGCCGCTGAAATATCTGCACACGATGGTTCGCGTGAAAGATCTGGAAAAATCCATGGCATTTTATGAACTTCTGGGCCTGAAAGAGACCCGCCGCCATGACAGCGAAGGCGGCCGGTTTTCGCTGATCTTCATGGCGCCTCCGGGGCAAGAGGACTGCCCGGTGGAGCTGACCTGGAACTGGGACGGCGATGACGAGCTGCCCTCCGACAGCCGTCATTTCGGCCATCTCGCCTATGAGGTGGATGATATCTACGCCACCTGCCAGCACCTGATGGACAATGGCGTGACCATCAACCGCCCGCCGCGCGACGGCAACATGGCCTTTGTGCGCTCGCCCGATAATATCTCGGTCGAATTGTTGCAGGCGGGCGAACCGCTCGCCCCGGCAGAGCCCTGGGCCAGCATGGAAAACACCGGCCACTGGTAAGCCCTGAGGACGGATTTGCCCAACCCAACTGGGCGGATCCGCGCCTGGCCCGGATCGGCGCGACATCCGGGCGGCCACGCAAACGAACGGGGCTGTGATCACGGCCCCGGTCCACGCTCAAGACAGTCGTGCAAACACGCCATCCTCAAACGCCGGTCAGGTGTCCCATAGGGTCACCGTCGCAGCACTCCAGATCAGCAGGAGATGCAACGTCTTGCGTGCATATTGTAACGGATTGCCGAATTTTCCGGCTTCGGCGGTGCCTCGGTTGCTTCTGCAACCTCCCCCGTATCAGTCATCAATCCGCGATTTGCGGCAGGATCAACAGGGTTAACATTTCCTCAAAGGTATCTGATTTTCTTGACTAAGTCCGGCTATGGCGGGTTTGGCGATCAATCAGGGGCCTCTTGGATCTGTCTTGGAACTTCCCGGGTCGTCTGACCCAAAAAGCGGCGCTTAGTAGATGTAGCGAATCTGGTCAGACCAGTAGCGCTCCATACGTTTGAGGGAGCCGGTGATATCCTCGATCCCTTCGGCGCTGATCACGCCTTTGGTCTCCAGGCCCTCGGCGTGACGCGAAAACAGCGACGCAACAACGTCACGGATTTCCCGGCCCCGAGGGGTGAGGCGCACGCGCACCGACCGACGGTCGATCTCGCAGCGCTGATGGTGCATATAGCCCATCTCCACCAGCTTCTTCAGATTGTAGCTGACATTGCTGCCCTGGTAATACCCGCGGGATTTCAGCTCGCCCGCGGTTACCTCATTGTCGCCAATGTTGAACAGCAACAGAGCCTGCACCGCGTTGATGTCAAGGACACCCACACGTTCAAACTCATCCTTGATCACGTCAAGCAACAGGCGGTGAAGTCGCTCCACCAGCGCCAGGGCGTCAAGGTAACCAGTCATGAACCCTTTGCGGTCCAGCTGGCTGATTGGTCGTTCCATACTCATGAGCATCTCCGAATCGAAATGGCTTCATGAACAATGTGACGGGAATTTCCTGAAAATGCGTTAAACCGCTTTTCTCTTTTATTTTTCATATGTTCGAGCGATTTCACCGATCAACTCGCGAAAGCCCTCCGGCGCCGGGACCTGACCCGTTACCCATTGGTAAAGATCTTGGTCATTTTCCCGTAAAAGATGGTCATAGAGGTCCATCTTTTCCGCGTCCATCGCGGCCAGATTCGCCGTGGCATAGCCGGAGAGGAGGATATCCATCTCCTTGATGCCACGGCGCATGGAGCGCATGGACAACCGCTTGATCCGGGTCTCGCGGCTCTCCTCCATCATGCCGGTTCCTGATCCGCGGCCAGCCGGCGCAGCGCCTTTTCCAGCCGTCCGGCGCGCTCTGCCTGGCTGCGCAGATCCTCGCGCAGCGCGCGCAGCTCGCGGGCGATATCGGCCATGCTTTCGCCCAGCGTGTCTGCGCTCGGGGCCGACAGCTCGTCGCCTTCGCCGGTCAAAAGCCAGCTCATGGAGACATTCAACAGGCCCGACAGCGTCGACAGACGGTTGGCGCGCGGCTCGGACAGATCCTGCTCCCAGCCCACAAGGGTCGATTTCTTGACACCGATGCGACGGGCCAGCTGGCCCTGGGACATGCCTGCTTTTTCGCGCGCTGCGGCGACGCGGTCGCCAAAGGTTGCCGCGTCGGGGCCATACCAGTCTGTAGTTGTCTCGGTCATGTGTCTCTCCTTCAGGATGACTTGATTGCCGTTCATGCGCACCCTAAGAGGTTTCCATCCGACATTCAAACCGAGGCCCGACATGTCCTTTCTGTCTGCGACACTTTCTCGCGTTAAACCTTCGCCAACCATCGCCGTCACCAACAAGGCAAGCGAGCTCAAGGCGGCGGGGCGCGATGTCATCGGCCTTGGCGCGGGCGAGCCCGATTTTGACACGCCACAGAACATCAAGGATGCCGCCATCGCCGCCATCCAGGCCGGCAAAACCAAATACACCGCCGTGGATGGCATTGCCGAGCTGAAACAGGCGATCTGTGATAAATTCAAACGCGACAATGGCTTGGGCTATGTTCCGGCCCAGGTCACGGTGAATTCCGGCGGCAAGCAGACGCTCTATAATGCGCTGATGGCGACACTGAACCCGGGCGATGAGGTGATCATCCCCGCGCCCTATTGGGTCAGCTATCCCGATATGGTGCTGCTGGCCGGGGGCACGCCGGTCGCGGTGGAGGCAACGCTGGAAAACCGCTTCAAGCTGACCCCAGATCAGCTGGAGGCCGCGATCACGCCCAAGACAAAATGGCTGATCTTCAACTCGCCCTCCAACCCCACCGGCGCCGGATACACCCGCGACGAGCTGAAGGCGCTCACCGATGTGCTGCTGCGCCATCCCCATGTCTGGGTGATGACCGATGATATGTATGAACATCTTGCCTATGATGATTTCACCTTCTGCACCCCGGCAGAGGTGGAACCGGCGCTCTATGATCGCACGCTGACCTGCAATGGCGTCTCCAAGGCCTATGCGATGACCGGCTGGCGCATCGGCTATGCCGCAGGTCCCCAGGAGCTGATCACCGCGATGCGCAAGATCCAGTCGCAATCGACCTCCAACCCCTGCTCCGTCAGCCAATATGCCGCGCTGGAGGCGCTGAATGGGCCGCAGGACTACCTGGCGACCAACAACGAGATCTTCGTGCGCCGCCGCAATCTGGTGGTCTCCATGCTGTCGCAGATCGAGGGCGTCACCTGCCCGGTGCCGGAGGGGGCGTTTTACGTCTACCCTTCGATCGCCGGGCTGATCGGCAAGACCACGCCTGCGGGGACGCGGATTGAAACAGACGAGGATTTCGCCTCGGCGCTGCTGGAAGAGGCCAATGTCGCCGTGGTCTTTGGCGCCGCCTTCGGTCTCTCGCCCAACTTCCGTGTCAGCTACGCCACCTCGGACGAGGCGCTGACTGAAGCCTGCACCCGGATCCAGACCTTCTGCGCCTCGCTGACCTAAGCGGCGCGCCCGAGGGATTGCGCTGCGCTTTGCGCATCGCGGTGGGGCGGCAGCCGCGCCTTTCAGGCGCGGCT
>NZ_JAATOX010000130.1 GCF_011806385.1 Phaeobacter sp. HF9A
GGCATCGGCAAAGCGGCGACACGTGCAGACATCAGATCGCGGGGTGGGTTCTGAGCCTAAGCAGATTTTCTGTGGCTGTTTCGGTAGAGACCCGGGCTTTGCCCGGTCCAGCGCCGAAAGGCATCGTTGAAACTGCTCAGGCTGGAATACCCCATCAGGAAGGAAATCTCCGACAGGGTTTTTTCGTTCTGTTGCAGGTAGCGCAGAGAGAGCGACTTGCGCACCCCCTCCAGAATGGCGAAAAAACTGGTCCCCTCGGCGGAGAGCTTGCGCGACAGGGTACGCTGGCTAATGCCGAGCGCCTCGGCGACGCCCGCAAGGCTTGCCTCGCCATCCGCCATGCCATCCATGATCAGCCGCTCAACCGTGATCGACAGCGGGTTGCCGCTTGGGTCTGCGCTTTCCCGGATAAGGTTGGCATGTTCAATCAGCAGACAGAACAATCCCGGATCCGCGCTCGACAAAGGGTGTTTGAGATCCTGCGCGCGAAAGACCAGCCTGTTTACCGGCGCCCGATAGCGCGGCACCGCCATCAGGGCCGATGCGGCAAGGGTCTGGCTCGGCGGTGCAGCATGCATGAAGTCCACCGACACCGGGCGAAGCTGCGCTCCGCTCAGCTCGCGCAGATTGCGCAGCAGGAGCGCGGCGGAGAACTCGCTCCAATGTCGCAGGTTCAGCTTTCCTTGCGTGCCGTAATCCCAGCTGAGCCCCACCAGATCCTCCGGGGCGGTCTCCGCGTCTGGCGTGTTTACGGGCGGCGCCAGCATAAACACATCGCTCAGCCGGGCCAGCGTTTGCAGCGCAGCGCCAACCGTGGCTGACGCCCGGATCGCATAGCCGATCAGCCCGCCCACCCGCAGATCGCAGGACGCCGCAAAGTCCAGCCCGATATCCGGTGCGTCGCTCAGGGCTTCGGCAACCTCGAACACCAGGGCGTGATCATGAACATGAAGCGACGACACCGCTTCGGCGAACCCTTCGGTCACGGAAATTTTCTGATCCAGAGCCGGGACAAGCTCTATTCCCCGCCCCGCCAGATACTCCGTCAATTTTTCAACAAAGGCACCGCCGTTGGGCGCGAATACATCCTTCATGATTATTCTACCTCCCACGGCGTCCTGCCGACCCGATTGCTGGGCTGCGACGGCAACGCCGGAAACATCCGACACTCTTCATCACGCCTGCTCGCCACCTGTTTGGCTTTGGTCGAACAGTGCTCTACTTACTTCGATGGGACTTGGTCAATTTCAATTTTCGACATAAAGGCCAAGCCTCTTGCGCAAAAAATCTACGCAAGCTCTGTCCGAAACACATCACAACCGCGTCAACTCCGGCCGTTTCCCCCTTCTGGTGGCGCTAACTGCGTTCCAAATCAGATTGATTGCCAACTTAGCTTTAAACTCGTGGTTGTGATTGTTCCCGTTGGTCTAATTACCGATTTCAAAAGTATAGCTTTTGTGACCGAAGGATCACGGGGCCTTTTTATTGAGTTTCGTCAAAAATCACGGCATCAGGGTGGCGTGCGTCCGTTCAACCGATGAGGTCTCCGATGTCTGATCCCACAATGCCCACATGGATTGCGTTTGACGCGCAACATTGCCCGCCCCGCGCCTGGCGGATGGCCGGTTCGACGCCGAGGGGCGAAGCGATCCAGGTTGATACGGTGGAGGACGCGCGGACGCTGATACCCGGCGCCGACCTGGTGATGGCAGGCGCCCCGGACGGCGAGGCACACGCGGTCCCCGCAAAACCCGCCACGCTTGCCGTGACAAAAGACCCCGCTGCCGCGGTGTGGCGCGTTGCCAGCCTGAGCCAAACGCGCCCCTTTGGCCGCATGGAGGGCGCGGCCTGTCACATCGACGGGTTCCTCAGCCTGAACAAGGATTGGGACGGTGTGATTTGCCTGCCGGGGTTTCAGGCCACCCATTGGGCCCTGATCAGCGCCGAAGAAGTGGTGAGCTTCGCCAGCTTTGCGACCGCTCCCATGGTGCAGGCGCTTTGCCCGGTGCCCTATCTAGACCAGGCGCCAAACGCGGAGGCCCTGGCCAATGCGGCGCAGGACGTCTTGTCACAACCCGAAACCCTGGCGCTGCGCCTGGCGGAAACGCGGGCAAAATGGGCAGCCGGCGCGTTGGACGCCCACGGCGCGCGCAGCGAAAGCTGGGGCGCGGCCCTGGGCGCGGAGCTGGCCGCCTCCCGCGCATATTGGCTGGGCCAGAACCTTGCGGTCATTGGCCCCAAGCCGCTCGCCGCGCCCTACCTGGCAGCGCTGCGCGCGCAATATGTGCCGGTGACCGAAACCGACGAGACCCGTATGCTCCTGACCGGTTTGGCCCGCGCCTATGCCCGCAGGCCACAGCCCTAGGCCCGGCCCCATTCATCCTGACTGTTCAAGGAGGCGCGACTCAGCAGCCTGTCTCCCCTCCGCTCGACCAGCCATGCAAAATGGAAACAATTCGAGCAATGCGCGCAGCATTGTCGCCCGCAATTGCGCGTGAAAGGCTTAATTAAAGAAAAATTAAGAAAAAACTAAGGCAACACCACGCTCTTTTTATACTGTCCTCATGCGCCCTGCGCCGCTGCTGAGGGGAACCACCGTCGGCGACCCGGGTGATGTATTCTGAAAATGGCATATGGGGATGACTGGTCATGACATGGGGTTCTTTTAGTTGGGGCGGATCTTACGGCGGCGGAGGCTCCTCCTGGGGCGGCTCGTCCTGGGGAAGCTCCTCTTGGGGGGGATCTTCCTGGGGGGGCGGTTCCTCTTGGGGAAGCTCCTACAGCTTTGGCGGCAACTGGAGCTGCGGCGGCAGCTATAGCAGCTGGGGCAATGGCGGATGGAACTATGACGCCTGGTCCGGCTCTGGCGATTGCTGGGGCAGCGGCTGGGATAGCAGCTGGAGTAGCTCTCATTCCGGCGACTGGAGCAGCAACTGGTATGATTGCTGGGATTCCTCTGACGATGAGGAAGAGGATGACAACGACTGGTGCAACTGGGGCGACTGGAAGGACTGGGAGCACTGGTGTGACAATGACGACGACAACGAGGAAGAAGAACCGGAAGATCCGACCCAAGTGACCTTTACCGTCGGGGACAACGATGACCTGACCGTGCAGGTTGAGGAAACGGAGAATGGCAAGCTGATCCTCAAGTTTGATCCCACCGATTGGGACAACGCCCCCGATATCGACGGTATCTTCCTGAACCTGACCGACGAGAGCGTCGCTGAGGGGCTGAATGTCCATCTTGGCGGCCTGAATGGCGAAGCCGAGGTTGACGTGGACAACGTCGACACGCTGGCCAATGGCACCACCATCTCTGTGCCGTTTGACGTCGGCATGCAGCTCGACAGCACCTCCGCCGGCAGTGAAACCGTCAACCAGGCCTATATCACGCTGTGGTCCGACAATGGCCCGCTGACGCTGGAGGATCTGGATCTGAGCGAGGTCGCGGTTGTGACCGGCGTGGACGATGACAACCCGGAACTGCTGACCGGTGGGGTCGAGGAAGAGGTGACCGTCGCCGAGGACAGCGGTGAAGACACCAGCAGCAGCACCTGCCTTGAAGATCTTCTCGCCCTGATGAACCAGGACATCCCGGAGGATGACCAGCCTGAAGAGCAGATGGAAGAAGACGACATGCTGGAATGCGCCTGATCAACGGATCAAGGTTCCAAAACAGAACGGGGCGCAGAGATGCGCCCCTTTTTCTTGCCGCCCTGCCCTCTTGCGTCAGGGGAGCGGATTGGTGCGGAACAAACGGACCTTCAGCCCGCCATGGGCAATCGGTGCCTCCAGCGGCAGGAATGGCAGGCCGGTTGCGCGGGCCAGCTGCGTGTCGCTGGTAATGATCCCCACGCGCCAGCCGGAGAACCGCGATTTCAGCACCTCGCCCAGCGCGCCGTACACGGCAAAGAGCTGTTTCTTGTTGCCGATACGCGCCCCATATGGCGGGTTCACCATCACCAGCCCCGGCGGCCCATCCGGCCGCTGTAGATCGCTGACAGCGGCATGAGTGAAGGTACAGAGGTCGGCCACCCCGGCGCGTTCGGCGTTCTGCGCGCTCATCTCCACCGCGCCGGTATTGCGATCCGATCCAAAAAACGACAGCGATGTCTCTCGTGGGGCCGGCGCAGCGGCTTGAACGGCTTGCCAGCCCTCGGCATCAAAATTCGCCAGCGACTGAAAGGCAAAGGACCGGCTGCGTCCAGGCGCAAGGCCGCGGGCGATTTCCGCCGCCTCGATCACAAAAGTGCCAGAGCCGCACATCGGATCCAGCACCGGCTCCTGCCCGTCATACCCGCAGGCGCGCAGGCAGAGCGCGGCCATGGTCTCTCGCATCGGCGCCTTGCCCACGGCAACCTTGTGGCCACGCTTGTGCAGCCCCTCGCCCGAAGTATCGACGCTGAAGATACAGGTATTGTCGTCAATCCGCAGCTTGATGGTGACCTCCGCCTCGGCAGAGATGGGCGCGCCGAGTTCTTCGCTGATGGCGCGCTCGATCCGCTGGGTGGCGGCCCCGGCGTGATAGATCTTGGATTTCTTGTTGGTGACCACCTCGACCTTGACCGGCACATCGGCGCGCAGCACCTCGCCCCAGGGAAATTTGCGCGCCCGTTTGTCCAGCTGCGCCAGGTGAAAGGCCCGGAACGAGCCGATCCGCGCCAGGACCCGCGTCGCGCCGCGCAGCATCAGATTGGCGCGCCAGACGTCGGGCCAGCCGCCGTCAAAGCTGACGCCACCGGGGATCTGCCGCACATTGGCAAACCCCAATGCGCTGGCCTCAGCAAAAAGGGGCTGTTCCAGTCCCGGCGGGGCGATCAGAAAAATTTCAAAGGAGCTATGATCAGTCATGACCGCTCTCTTAGCTGGAATCGCCCCCGCCCGATATCCCAAAACGTTCAGCCTGATAGGTCAAATATACTGACCCTTTTGACGCGTTGCAGCGCGCGATACCATGTAACTCTTGACAACCTGAGAGATCGCGCACCACAAAAAATATCGTTTAATATCAATATATAAAACAATTACTAAAAAATTAGTTTGACAATTTTCCCCGCACAGTGAAACTCAAGCGCAGTTGGATGAGCAATAATCATCCGACCTTACAGACTTTAGGGAGGAGAAAGATGCGGAAGTATCTTTTGACCGCAGTTGCAGCCAGTGCTGTGATCGCGGCAACGGGTTCGTATGCCGACGAGGCAGCCGCCCGGAAATGGATTGACGAGGAGTTCCAGCCCTCGGTCCTGACCAAGGACGAACAGCTGGCCGAGATGCAATGGTTCATCGAGGCAGCGCAGCCCTATGCGGGCATGGAAATCAACGTGCTGTCCGAGGGCATCCCCACGCACAGCTATGAATCCGAGGTGCTGACCAAGGCATTCGAGGAAATCACCGGCATCAAGGTGAACCACCAGATCCTGGGCGAAGGCGAGGTCGTTCAGGCCGTGCAGACCCAGATGCAGACCAAGCGGAACCTCTATGACGCCTATGTCAACGATTCCGACCTGATCGGCACCCACTCGCGGCTGCAACTGGCCTACAACCTGACCGACATGATGGCGGGTGACTTCAAGGATGTGACCAACCCCGGTCTCGACCTTGACGACTTCATGGGCACCCAGTTCACCACCGGCCCGGATGGCGATCTCTACCAGCTGCCCGACCAGCAATTTGCCAACCTCTACTGGTTCCGCAAGGACTGGTTCGACCGCGAAGACCTGAAGGCGGCCTTCAAGGAGAAATACGGCTACGAGCTGGGCGTTCCGGTCAACTGGTCGGCCTATGAGGACATCGCCGAGTTCTTCTCCGAGGATGTGAAGGAAATCGACGGCACCACCATCTATGGCCACATGGATTACGGCAAACGCGCGCCGGATCTTGGCTGGCGGATGACCGATGCCTGGCTCTCCATGGCCGGTGCGGGCTCCAAGGGTGAACCCAACGGCGTGCCGATCGACGAATGGGGCATCCGCATGGAAGCGGGCTCCTGTAACCCCGAAGGCGCAAGCGTCACCCGTGGCGGCGCGGCAAACGGTCCGGCGGCGGTCTATGCGATCCGCAAATGGGACGAATGGCTGCGCAAATACGCCCCTCCGGGTGCGGCGTCTTATGACTTCTACCAGTCGCTGCCGGCGCTGGCGCAAGGCAATGTGGCACAGCAGATCTTCTGGTATACCGCCTTCACCGCCGACATGGTGAAGCCGAAATCCGAAGGCAACAACACCGTCGATGACAGCGGCACCCCGCTGTGGCGTATGGCCCCCTCGCCGCATGGCCCCTATTGGGAAGAAGGCCAGAAGGTCGGCTATCAAGACGTGGGCTCCTGGACCTTCCTCAACTCCACCCCGCTGGACCGCGCACAGGCCGCATGGCTCTATGCTCAGTTCGTGGTCTCCAAGACCGTGGACGTGAAGAAATCCCACGTGGGCCTGACCTTCATCCGCGACAGCTCCGTGCGGCACGAAAGCTTCACCGAGCGCTCGCCGAAACTGGGTGGCCTGGTGGAATTCTACCGCTCGCCTGACCGCACCGCATGGTCGCCGACCGGCATCAACGTGCCGGATTATCCGAAACTGGCACAGATCTGGTGGCAGCAAATCGGTGACGTGAACTCCGGTGCCTTCACCCCGCAAGAGGCGATGGATCGTCTGG
Organism: Phaeobacter sp. HF9A; assembly: GCF_011806385.1. Lineage (GTDB taxonomy): Bacteria > Pseudomonadota > Alphaproteobacteria > Rhodobacterales > Rhodobacteraceae > Epibacterium. The sequence continues at coordinate 6,655 of NZ_JAATOX010000130.1, forward strand.
CGCAGGAAATGGACATCACCATGGCCCGGATGCAGCGCGCAGACGAGCAGGCCAATGTCTACGGCGGCTGTGGCCCGCGCCTGAACGAGGAAAAAGACGCGGAGTGGTGGTACGCCAATGGCGGCGCCAAGCCGAAGCTGGAGAACGAAAAGCCCCAGGGCCAGACCGTGAACTATGACGAGCTGGTCGCCCGCTGGGCGCAGAACTAACCTCTCCTCAGGGATCCTTCCCTGACGTGCCGGGCCTGATCTTCGGGCCCGGCTCCACCTGACCCGACCTTGACGCCAGCCGATGTTCACCATCCCTGGCCTGGGTCGGGGCCCTTTCACACATCACCATTGCCCGCAGTGCCACCGCGTTGGATGTGCACCGGGCCGGAAAGTTCCAAAACCACCATGTCACTTGAACTCAGATCCGTGACCAAACGCGTCGGCGGCGTGCTCCACATCAAGGAAACCTCGCTCACCCTGGTCCCCGGTCACTTCAACGTTCTTCTGGGCGCGACCGGGTCAGGAAAAACCTCTCTGATCAAAATGATGGCCGGGCTGGACCCCATCGCGTCAGGCGCGGTTCTGATGGATGGTCAAGACGTGACCTGCCTCAGCACGCAAAAGCGCAACATCAGCCTCGTGCATCAGTTTTTCATCAACTACCCGCATATGACCGTCTACGACAATATTGCCTCCCCGCTGAAGGTTGCAGGCATGGCCAGGTCGGAACTGGATGACCGGGTGCAGGATGCGGCCAAGATCATGCAGCTGACCCCGATGCTGCACCGCCGCCCGCATGAGCTCTCGGGCGGTCAGCAGCAGCGCTGCGCCCTGGCCCGTGCGATTGCCAAGGAAAGCCGCGCGGTGTTCCTGGATGAACCCCTTGCCAACCTGGACTACAAACTGCGCGAAGAGCTGCGCGACCAATTGCCCGAGCTTTTTGCCGGGCGCGGCGCGGTGGTGGTCTATGCCACATCGGAACCAGAAGAGGCGCTGCTGCTGGGCGGCAAGACCGCGCTGATGCGCGATGGTCGCGTCACCCAGTTCGGCCCCACCGCCGAGATCTATCGCAACCCGGAAAACGTCGCCGCCGCGCGGGTGTTTTCCGACCCGCCGATCAATACCGCCACGATCACCAAACAGGGGCACGAGGCGCTGCTTGGCCCGGATGTGCGCTGGACGCTCAGCGGCGCCGCGGCAGATCTGCGGGATGGGGATTATACCATCGCCATCCGTCCTCACCACGTGCTGCCGGTCGCGCAGGAGGCGGGTCTGGTCAAGCTCAGCGGCCGGGTGCAGGTGACCGAACTCTCCGGTTCCGAGAGCTCGGCGCATTTCGATCTCGCTGTCTCCGGCACCGACGCCTCCTGGGTTTCGCTCTGTCACGGGGTGCACCCTTACAAGGTCGGCGAGCTGCATGATTTTTATATGGATCCCCGGGCGGCCTATGTCTTTGCCCCCGACGGCTCCCGCGTGGCGTGAGGCAAAACGATGGCCAAGATTACCCTGTCCAAACTGCGGCACAGCTACCTGTCCAACCCCAGATCCGACAGCGACTACGCGCTGAAGGAAATCGACCTCGACTGGAATGACGGCGGCGCCTATGCGCTGCTTGGCCCGTCGGGCTGCGGCAAATCCACCCTGCTCAATATCATTTCCGGCCTGCTGGTGCCCTCCGAGGGCCAGATCCTGTTTGACGGCAAGGACGTCACCCGCCTGCCGCCGGATCAGCGCAATATCGCGCAGGTGTTCCAGTTCCCGGTGATCTACGACACCATGACCGTCTACGACAACCTCGCCTTCCCGCTGCGCAATCGCGGCCGCGACGAGGCCACGGTGGAAAAGCGCGTCATGGCGATTGCCGAGATGTTAGAGGTCACCGAGATGCTGCACCAGAAAGCCGCCGGGTTGTCACCTGACAACAAGCAGAAGATCTCCATGGGGCGGGGTCTCGTGCGCGAGGACGTCAATGTGGTGATGTTCGACGAACCGCTCACCGTGATTGACCCGCATCTGAAATGGAAACTGCGCTCCAAGCTCAAGGAGCTGCACCAAAGGGTGCGCGCAACCATGATCTACGTCACCCACGACCAGACCGAAGCGCTGACCTTTGCCGATCAGGTGGTGGTGATGCAGCAGGGCGAAGTGGTGCAGATCGGCACCCCGGTAGAGCTGTTTGAACGTCCGACCCATACGTTTGTCGGCCATTTCATCGGCTCGCCCGGCATGAATATCCTGCCCTGCACGGTTGACGGTGACGCGCGCATCGAAGGCCATCCGATCCCGCTCGAAGGCCCGCTGCGCGACACCGGATCAGGACAGCTCACTGGCCGCACCGAGATCGGCATCCGTCCCGAATTTGTCGCGCTCAACGACACTGGCCTGCCCGCCACGGTGACCAAAGTCTCGGACGTTGGGCGCCATATTGTCGTCGAATGCAGCTGCCTTGGCCACAAGGTCAACGCCGTGATCGAAGGCGCCGCCCCGGAAAAAGGCGCCGAGGTCCATCTTGATTTTCGCAAAGAGCAGACCCGTCTCTACGTGGACGGCTGGCTCGCCACCGAACCGGAGCAGAACGCATGAAAACCGAAAACCAAAAAGCCTGGTTCTTTGTGCTGCCGGTGCTCCTGCTGGTGGCCTTCAACGCCCTCATCCCGATGATGACCGTCGTCAACTACTCCGTTCAGGAGACCTTCGGCGACAATGTGTTCTTCTGGCAGGGGCTGGACTGGTTCGAACAGATCCTGCGCTCGGACCGCTTTCACGCGGCGCTGGGTCGGCAGTTTCTGTTTACCTTCCTGATCCTTGTGATCGAGGTGCCGCTGGGCATCGCCATTGCGCTGTCGATGCCGCGCAAGGGGATCTGGGTGCCGGTCTGCCTGGTGCTGATGGCGCTGCCGATGCTGATCCCCTGGAACGTGGTGGGAGCGATGTGGAACATCTTCACCCTGCCCGATATCGGCCTTCTGGGCTATTTCCTGAACCACACGCTGGGCCTGAACTATGACATGACCCAAGACCCGATCGCGGCCTGGGTGACCATCGTCACCATGGACGTCTGGCACTGGACCTCGCTGGTAGTGCTTCTGTCCTATGCGGGCCTCGTGTCGATCCCGGACGCCTATTATCAGGCCGCCAAGATCGACGGCGCCTCCAACTGGTCGGTGTTTCGCTACATTCAGCTGCCGAAGATGAAAACCGTCCTGACCATCGCCATTCTGTTGCGGTTCATGGACAGTTTCAACATCTACACCGAACCCTTCGTGCTCACCGGTGGTGGTCCCGGAAACTCCACCACGCTTCTGTCGATCGATCTGGTGAAAATCGCACTGGGGCAGTTCGACCTCGGCCCTGCCGCTGCCATGTCGCTCATCTATTTTGCAATCACGCTTCTGGTCTCCTGGCTGTTCTACACGCTGATGACCAAAGACGACCTGAACTAAGGGAGGGATCAGATGCAGAAACGTTCCATCGTCCCCATCGTCTATATCCTGTTCCTCATGCTGCCGATCTATTGGCTGGTGGCGATGAGCTTCAAGACCACCAATGAGATCCTGTCCGGGTTTTCACTGTTTCCGCAGACCTTTACCCTGGAAAACTACCGGGTGATCTTTACCGATCCGACCTGGTACTGGGGCTATATCAACTCGATCCTCTATGTGTCGATCAACACCGTGATCTCGGTCGCGGTGGCCCTGCCCGCGGCCTACGCGTTTTCGCGCTATCGCTTTCTGGGCGACAAGCAGCTGTTCTTCTGGCTGCTCACCAACCGCATGGCCCCGGCGGCGGTTTTTGCGTTGCCGTTCTTTCAGCTCTATTCCGCGGTTGGGCTCTTTGACACCCACCTCGCGGTGGCGCTGGCGCATTGCCTCTTCAACATCCCCCTCGCGGTCTGGATCCTGGAAGGTTTCATGGGCGGCGTTCCAAAGGAGCTTGATGAGACGGCATATGTGGACGGCTATTCCTTCCCGCGCTTCTTCGTGTCGATCTTCCTTCCCGCCATCAAGGCCGGTGTCGGCGTCGCGGCCTTCTTCTGCTTCATGTTCTCCTGGGTGGAGCTCTTGCTGGCCAAGACCCTGACCGCCGTGGCCGCAAAACCCATCGCTGCCACCATGACCAAGACGGCGTCTTCGGCTGGCTACGAGCTGGGCCTCTTGGCCGCCGCCGGCACCCTGACCATCATTCCGGGCGCCATCGTGATTTACTTTGTCCGCAACTACATCGCGAAGGGCTTCGCGATGGGGAGGGTTTGATATGCTGAGCTGGATGGCCTGGACCTGGCCCACCGCCCTTGTCTTCATCGGGATCTTCTCCGCCATCGGCGTGCTGATCGCACTGGAAATCCGCACCCCCGGCGGCGATGCCCGCAAGGGTGTCCTCGGCCTCACCACAACCCGGGGAGATCGGCTGTTCATATCGCTTCTGGGCACCTCCTATATCTTCCTTGCCTG
>NZ_JAATOX010000131.1 GCF_011806385.1 Phaeobacter sp. HF9A
GTTGGGCGCATCGCCAAGGGCAATGGTGACGCAGGGCGCGTGGCGCTGTTTCACCGTCTCCATCTGGCAGGCCTTGGTGGCCCCGAAGGAGAGCGTCAGGAAACGCCCGCCTTGCCGGGCCGAGATGCCGCGCCGGGCCAGCGCTGCGAGGAATGTGGCGCGCTGACGCGCATCCCCCTGCCAGAGCCCCGGTTCGCTGAATTGTCGCGCCTTGGCGCGCTGGGCCTCCTCCCGCGATAACCCTGTGAGGCGCTGGACCTCGGCCGCGCTCATATCGCCGAAGCCGCGAAACGGCGCGTGCAGGGTTTGCAGCACCTGTCGGATTGCGCGGTAATCCGCATCCTTGTTGGTCACCCCGCTGGCGGGGACGCAGGCGGCGCCGTTCTCAACGATCATCGGGGCCGCGCCGAGGTCCAGGGCCTGGTGCAGCGGGCGCATTTCAGACGCGGTTTTGGAGCTGGCGAGGATCAACAGGCCGCCGCGGGCCTTGATGGCGTCGATCGCGGGAAGGGCGGGGGCGAAATCATAGGTGTCGTGATCCAGCAAACTGCCATCCAGATCGCTGAAAACCAGTAGCCGATGCATGAAATGCCTCTTTGCAAAATAGGCCATGCACTGAGCTTAGGTCGTTCCGGGGGGTGGGCAAATGGTGAAGCAGAGAATTCTCTTTAAAATTTACTATGTTGTGCGTTCTGCCTGTTTTTTTTGCGAAACTGTGATGGGCGATTGTCGGGGGCTATCATGCGCGGATGCATAGGGGCGCGTTGCGGGCGCGGGGGCTTGGTCGGGGCATGGGAACGCGCTATCAGCGAGCATGCGGCCCGGTCCCGGTCGCGCAAAGACGGAGGAAGACGCAGCCATGTCGAATTTTGTGATCCCAGAACCCCCACAGGCGGCGATTCCGGTGCTGGCAGGGCAGGGGGCGTTTCCGGTGCGGCGGGTCTATTGCATTGGGCGCAACTATGCCGCCCATGCGGTGGAGATGGGGCATGACCCGGATCGCGAGCCGCCGTTCTTCTTTCAAAAGGCGCCGGACGCGCTCGATGCCTCGGGGCGTTTTCCCTATCCGGTGATGAGCCGTGACGTGCACCACGAGGCAGAGCTGCTGGTCGCCCTCGCGTCCGGCGGGCGCGACATTGCAGAGGCCGACGCGCTGGGCCATGTCTGGGGCTATGGGCTGGCGCTGGATATGACGCGGCGCGATTTGCAGGGCGTGGCCAAGGCGGCGGGGCGCCCGTGGGAGGTTGGCAAATCCTTTGAACATTCCGCCCCCGTCGGGCCGCTCTCGCCGGTTTCCGAGGTGGGGCATCCACAGGACGGCGCGATCACCCTCTCGGTCAATGGCGAGATCCGCCAGAGCGGGGATCTCAACCAGATGATCTGGAAAGTGCCCGAAATCATCGCGCATCTGTCGCGGTATTACACCCTGGCGGCGGGGGATGTGATCCTGACCGGCACGCCGGCGGGGGTCGGGCCGGTCCAGCGCGGCGATGTCATGGAGCTGCGCTGCGACCCCTTTTCGCCGCTGCTGGTCGAGGTGGTCTGAGCATTTGCGCGCCCTTTCTCTATGGTAGCGCCCACAGTGCTTGCACCGATATTCACGGCCCGCTATGCACAGGCGCGCATACTCGCATTGCGACCTGCGAGGCTTGACGGGACGTCTGCGGCAGGTTTCCGCGCGTCCGACATTATAGTGCCGCCATGGTCTGCACGCGGCACGCGACCAGACGAGGGGAACACCCAGCCATGTCGCTCGACCTTCCTGTGCTGCGGACCGCATTGTCCGAGCATTATGACCTTGCTCCCAACCCGGACCTTGCTGCCTCCATGTCGGAGATTTATGGGCGCATGTCCCGGGTGGTTCCGCCTGCCGACTGGGCCATCTACGCGCCCTACGTCAAGGCGATCAACGCGCTGAAAGCAGAGCACAACGCCGTCATACTTGGCCACAACTACATGACGCCAGAGATCTTTCACGGGATTTCCGATTTTGTCGGCGACAGCCTGCAACTGGCGATCAAGGCCACCGAGGTGGAGGCCGATGTGATCGTGCAATGCGGCGTGCATTTCATGGCCGAGACGTCAAAGATCCTCAGCCCCGACAAGACCGTGCTTATGCCCGATATGGACGCCGGGTGCAGCCTGGCCGAAAGCATCACCGCCGAGGGCGTCGCCGAGATGCGCCGCCGCTATCCCGGCGCGCCGGTGGTCTCTTATGTGAACACCACCGCCGAGGTGAAGGCGGCATCGGATATCTGCTGCACCTCCTCCAACGCCGCCCAGATCGTCGGCGCGATGGAGAGCGACACGGTGATCATGACGCCGGATCAGTATCTGGCGCAAAACGTCGCCCGCGACGTGCCGCATAAGAATGTGGTCTGGTGGGAGGGCTCCTGCATCGTGCACGAGCAATATACCGCCAAGGACCTGCGCGATTTCCGCGAATGGAACCCCGGCACGAGGCTGATCGCGCATCCCGAATGCCCGCCGGATGTGGTCGCCGAGGCCGACTTCAGCGGCTCCACCAGCGGCATTCTGAAATATGTGACCGATGAAAAACCCGAAAAGGCGCTGTTGATCACCGAATGCTCGATGGCCTCCAATATTGCCGACGCGCTGCCGGAGGTCGAATTTGTCGGCCCCTGCAACATGTGCCCCTACATGAAGAAAATCACCCTGGAGAAGGTGCTCTGGTCGCTGCACTCGATGCAGGGGCAGGTGGAGGTTGACCCGGTGGTCGCCGCCAAGGCCCGTCAGTCGGTGCAGGCGATGATTGATCTGTCCCGCAAGCTGGGCCTCTGATCAGGTGAGCGAACGGGTCACAACCGACCGTATCATCATTGTCGGCGCCGGGCTTGGCGCGCTGTATGCGGCGCTGACGCTGGCGCCGCGCCCGGTGGTGATGATCTCCCCCGATCCCCTCGGGCAGGGCGCAAGCTCTGCCTGGGCGCAGGGCGGGGTGGCGGCGGCAATGGATGGCCGCGACAGCCCGGCAGCCCATGCCCGCGATACCGAACTGGCGGGCGCGGGCACGGTGGATGCGGCTGTGGCCAAGCTGGTCACTGAAGAAGCCCGCGCGCATATTCTCGACCTCACCACGCTGGGCGCGCCCTTTGATCGCACCAGTGACGGCGGCTATGTGATGTCGCGCGAGGCGGCGCATAGTTTTGCCCGTGTGGTGCGGGTGAAGGGCGATCAGGCCGGGGCAGAGATCATGCGCGCCCTAATCGAACGCGTCCGCGCCACCCCGTCGATTCAGGTGATCGAAGGGGTGATGGCCGAGGGGCTGGAGGTCACCAAGGGCCGCGTCACCGGCGTGCGGCTGGTCTCCTCCACGCCCGAGGGCTCCGCTCCGGTGCTGCTCTGTGGTGCGGCGCATTTGATGGCGGGGGGCGGCAGTGCGGGTCTCTATGCGATCACGACCAATCCGCCGCGCATTCGTGGCCAGGTGCTGGGCATGGCGGCGCGGGCGGGCGCCGAGGTGGCGGATGCGGAGTTTGTGCAGTTCCACCCCACCGCCATGGATGTGGGCGAGGACCCGGCGCCCCTGGCCACCGAAGCGCTGCGCGGCGAGGGGGCGATCCTGCTCAATGCGGCCGGCGAGCGGTTCATGCTGGCAGAGCACCCCGACGCGGAACTGGCACCGCGCGATGTGGTGGCGCGGGCGATCTTTGCGCAAGGCCAGGCGGGCCAGCGCCCGGTGCTGGATACCCGCGCGGCGCTGGGCGCGTCGATCACCGAACAGTTCCCGGCGGTCAGTGCGGCCTGCCTGCGCAATGGCATCGACCCGGCAACGCAAACCATCCCTGTCGCCGCCGCCGCGCATTACCACATGGGCGGCATTGCCACTGATCTCGACGGGCGCAGCTCTCTGCCCGGGCTCTGGGCCTGCGGTGAATGCGCCTCGACGGGTCTGCATGGTGCCAACCGTCTGGCCTCCAACGGGCTTCTGGAGGCGCTGGTCTATGCCCGCCGCGCGGCGCAGGATATTGCCGCACAGAGCGGCATGGCGCAACAGGCAGAGGAGATCACGCTGGATCTGCACCCCGGCGGCGAGACCCCGAACCCCGAGACGGTGGCCCAACTGCGCCGCGCCATGACCCAACATGTCGGCGTGCTGCGCGATGCGACGGGGCTGCAAACCGCCCTGCGCGAGATCGCGGCCCTGGCGGCGCGGCAACCGGCCTGCGAAAATCTGCAAAACATCTGCACCACGGCGACGCTGATCGCCGCCGCCGCGCTTCTGCGTGAAGAGAGCCGCGGCGCCCATGAACGATCCGACTTCCCCGCGACCTCCGCCGCGCTCGCGCAACGCTCGCGATTGACCTGGGCGCAGGCCGAGGCGCTGCGGGACAAAATCCTTGCCCAACCGGAGACCCCATCCCCATGAGCTTTGCCACACTTCCCGACCTGATCCTGGAGCCGCTGGTAAGATCCGCACTGATGGAGGATCTGGGCGCCTATGGCGATGTGACCACCCGCGCGGTGATCCCCGATGAGGTGCGTTATTCCGCCCGCCTGCGCGCGCGCGAGGCGGCGGTGATCTCTGGCATGCAGGTGGCGGCGCTGGCGTTCCGCCTTGTGGACCCGAGCCTTGAGGTGACACCGCTTGTCAGGGACGGCGCGCCCTGCGCACCCGGCGATGTGCTGATGGAGATCAACGGCAAAGCGGCCTCGATCCTGATGGGCGAGCGGGTGGCGCTGAACTTTGCCGGACGTTCGACCGGCATCGCCACGCTGACCGCCGCCATGGTGGCCGAAACCAAAGGCACCAGGGCCCGCGTCACCTGCACCCGCAAGACCACGCCGGGGCTTCGCATGGTGGAAAAACTGGCGGTGCTGCATGGGGGCGGCTTCAACCACCGCTATTCGCTCTCGGATGCGATCCTGATCAAGGACAACCACATCGCCGCCGCGGGTGGCATCCGGGCGGTGCTGGAGGCCACCAAGGCCCATGCCAGCCATATGATGGCGGTGGAGATCGAGGTGGACACGCTTGAGCAGCTGCAAGAGGTGCTGGCGGTGGGCGGCGCCTCGGTTGTGCTGCTGGATAACATGACGCCGGATCAACTGCGCGAGGCAGTGACGATCAACGCAGGCCGTCTGGCGCTGGAGGCCAGCGGCAATGTGCGGCGCGAGACCGTCGCCGCGATTGCCGCCACTGGCGTCGATTATATCTCCTCCGGGGCGCTGACCCATTCCGCGCGCACCGTCGATCTTGGCCTCGATTTCTGAGGCAGGCGCAGCAGGCTTCGGGCTGCAAAGTTTCACACTTTGGGTGACTGGGGAGTGGACCGATGGCCGAAGCTGGGGTAGATATTTTACATGTAAGATAAAAAAACAGGGAGTTTGGGAATGAAGAAGCTCGTGTTGGCCTCTGCGGCGGCGACTCTGGCGGCAACTGCGGCCATGGCGGATATCAAAGTGGGGATGATCACCACCCTGTCCGGCGGCGGCGCCAGCCTTGGCATCGACACCCGTGACGGTTTTATGCTGGCGATCGAAGAGGCCGGTCGCGATGATGTCGAGGTGGTGATCGAGGACGATCAGCGCAAACCCGATATCGCGGTGCAGCTGGCCGACAAGATGATCCAGTCGGAAAAGGTCGATGTGCTGACCGGTATCGTCTGGTCCAACCTCGCCATGGCGGTGGTGCCGGCGACCACGGCGCAGGGGCTGTTCTACCTTTCGACCAACGCGGCCCCGGCGCAATTGGCTGGCAAGGGCTGCAACCCCAATTATTTCGCGGTCTCCTATCAGAACGACAACCTGCATGAGGGCGCAGGCGCCTATGCCACCAAGGCGGGTTTCAAGAACACCTTTATCCTGGCGCCGAATTATCCCGCCGGCCACGACAGTCTCAATGGTTTCAAACGCTATTACAAAGGCGACCTGGCGGGCGAGGTCTATACCAAGCTGGGCCAGACCGACTATGCCGCCGAAATCGCGCAAATCCGCGCCTCGGGGGCGGATAGCGTGTTCTTCTTCCTGCCCGGCGGCATGGGGATTTCCTTCCTGAAGCAATATGCCGACAGCGGTGTGGACCTTCCCGTCGTGGGCCCGGCCTTCAGCTTTGATCAGGGCATCCTGCAAGCGGTGGGTGAGGCGGCACTGGGCGTCAAGAACGCCTCCACCTGGTCCAAGGATCTCGACAATGCGGCCAATACGGCCTTTGTGACCGCGTTTGAGCAGAAATACGACCGGCTGCCGTCGATCTATGCAGCACAGGGCTATGACACCGCAAACCTCTTGCTCTCGGCCATCGACAAGGCCGATATCAACGATGACGCGGCCTTCGCTGCGGCGCTGAAGGCGGCTGATTTTGCCTCCGTGCGGGGCGATTTCTCCTTTGCGGCGAACAACCACCCGATCCAGAACGTCTATGTGCGCGAGGTGATCAAGGAAGGTGATATCTTCACCAACAAGATCGTCGATACCGCGCTGGAGGATCATTCCAACGCCTATGTGGATGCGTGCAAAATGTAAGTGGCCTTCCCGGTCCGCGATAGGCGGGCCGGGACCCCTCTGAAAGAAGGCACATATGTCCACAATTCTGATTTTCGAGCAGCTGCTGAACGGCGTTCAGTTCGGCGTCATGCTGTTTTTGATGGCCGCGGGGCTGACACTTATCTTTGGCGTCATGGGGCTGATCAACCTGGCGCATGGCTCGCTCTATATGGTGGGGGCCTTTGCCGCCGCCGCGGTGGCGGGGCTGACCGGATCCTTTGTGCTGGCGCTGATGGCAGCGCTGGCGGCGGCGGCGCTCCTGGGCGCGGTGATCGAGGTCACGGTGATCCGCAGGCTTTATGACAGCGACCATCTGGATCAGGTGCTGGCGACATTCGCGCTGATCCTGATCTTTTCCGAGGGCACGCGCTGGCTCTTTGGCTCCTTTCCGCTGTTTCTTGATATCCCCGAGGCGCTCTCTGGTCCCGTCACCCTGCCGGGGGGCATTCAATATCCGCTCTATCGTCTGGCGCTGATTGGTGCGGGGCTTCTGGTGGCGGCGGGGCTCTGGCTGTTGATCGAGCGCACAAGGCTCGGCATCCAGATCCGCGCAGGCGAGAATGACCGCGAGATGATCGCGGCGCTGGGGGTGGATATCTCCAAGCTTTATACGCTGGTCTTTGCCCTGGGCGCGGCCCTGGCCGGGCTGGCGGGCGCATTGGTCGGCGCGATCCAGTCGGTGCAGGTTGGCATGGGCGAGCCGGTGCTGATCCTCGCCTTTGTGGTGATCGTGATCGGCGGCATTGGCTCCATCAAGGGGGCCTTTATCGGCGCGCTGCTGGTGGGGCTGACCGACACATTGGTCGGGATCTTCCTGCCCGAAGTGCTGAAGCTCTTCATGGAGGCAGCACCTGCAACCTCTGCCGGTTCCGCCATTGCCTCGATGTCGATCTACATCCTGATGAGCCTGGTGCTGATCTGGCGACCCTCTGGCCTGTTCGGAGCCCGCGCATGAACAGAGAAACACTTTTCAACGCAGCGCTTTTGCTGGGTCTCATTGCCGTGCCCGCCTGGGCGGTGATCGCGGATGAGCCTTTCACCATCACGCTGGCGACCCGCGCGGTGATCCTTGCCCTTGCTGCGGCCGGGCTCAATATCGCGCTGGGCATCGGCGGGCTCGTGAGCCTTGGGCACGCGGTCTTTTTCGGGATTGGCGGCTATGCCATGGGCATCCTTGCCTATCACGCCCAGAGCTACAGCAGCCTGATGGACTGGCCGCTGGTGATCGAGGGAACCAAGTCGATGCCGGTGATCTGGATCGTGGCCATGATCGTCTCGGCGCTGGCGGCGCTGGTCATCGGGGTGCTGAGCCTGCGCACCACCGGGGCCTATTTCATCATGATTACGCTCGCCTTTGGGCAGATGTTTTACTACTTCGCCATCTCCTGGAGCGCCTATGGCGGCGAGGATGGCATGTCGATCTATGTCAGGAACGATTTTCCCGGCCTCAACACGCTGGTGCCGATCCAGTTCTACGGGCTCTGCCTTGTGGTGCTTCTGCTGGTGCTGCTGCTCTCGGCGCGGCTGCGGCGGGCGCCTTTTGGCCTGGCGCTGGATTCCGCGCAGGCGGTGGGGCTTGATCCCATGCGGCTCAAGCTGGTGGCCTTTGTGATCTCGGGCGTGATCACCGGGCTGGCCGGGGCGCTTTATGCCGACCTCAACCGCTTTGTCAGCCCGACCATGTTCAGCTGGCAATTGTCGGGCGAGCTCATGGTGCTGGTGATCCTGGGCGGGGTGGGGCGGCTGTTTGGTCCGGTCGCCGGCGCGGTGGCCTTTGTCGCGCTGGAGCATTTCCTCGGCGGGCTGACCGAATTCTGGCATATCTTCCTCGGCCTGATCCTTCTGGCGGTGGTCATGTTTGCACGCGGCGGCCTCACCGGGCTGATCGCAGGACGGGAGTTGCGCCATGACTGATCCGGTTCTTGCAACCCATGGTATTTCGAAATCCTTCGGTGCGCTGAAGGCCAGTTCGGACATTTCGATCACCCTGCGCCCGGGCGAGATCCACGCCATTATCGGCCCCAACGGTGCGGGCAAATCGACCCTGATCGGCCAGATCTGCGGCGCGCTCACGCCGGATGCGGGGCGGGTGGAGCTGATGGGGCGGGATGTCACCGCCCTCACTCCGGCGCAGCGGGCACGGGCGGGACTGGGCCGAACCTTCCAGATCTCGGCGCTGGCGATGGAGGACACGGTGCTTGAAAACGCGATTCTTGGCGCCCTTGGGGCCAGTGCGCGCCCCTGGCGGTTCTGGGCCTCGGCGCTGGGCGACAAGAGCCTGCGCCAAAGGGCCGAGGCGGCGCTGGAGCGGGTCGGCCTGGCGGATGCCCGGGCCAAGCGCTGCGCCGACCTCAGCCACGGCGAACGCCGCCAGCTGGAGGTGGCGCTGGCCCTGACGCTCTCGCCCAGGGCCTTTGTGATGGATGAACCCATGGCGGGGCTTGGCGCGGCAGGATCCAAGGAGATGACCGGCTTTCTTGATGGCCTGCGACAGCAGGCACCGATCCTCTTGGTGGAACATGATATGGACGCGGTCTTTGCCCTGGCGGATCGGATCAGCGTTCTGGTTTACGGCACCGTGATCGCCAGCGGCAGCGTGGCGGAGATCCGCTCCGATCCGGAGGTGCGCGCGGCCTATCTGGGGGATCCGGCATGAGCCTGTTGAAAATCCAAGGCCTCACGGCCTCTTACGGCGTCAGCCAGGCATTGTTCGGCGTTGATCTGGAAATCGCCGCGGGCGAGGTCGTCGCCCTGATGGGGCGCAATGGCATGGGCAAATCCACCACCGTCAAGGCGATCTGCCGGATGATCGCGGCGCAGGGCAGCTTGCAGTTCGCAGGCCAGGATTTGCAGCGCCTGCCCAGCTACAAGGCGGCGCGTCTGGGCATCGGTCTGGTGCCCGAGGGGCGGCGCTGCTTTCGCGACCTCACGGTGGCTGAAAACCTGCGCGCCACCAGCCGCCCCGGCGATTGGGACATGCGCAAAGTCACCGCGCTGTTCCCGCGCCTGGGCGAACGCGAGGGGCAGCTCTCTGCCTCACTGTCGGGGGGTGAGCAGCAGATGCTGGCGATCGGCCGCGCGTTGATGACCAACCCGCGCCTGCTGATCCTGGACGAGGCGACGGAGGGGCTGGCCCCCATCATCCGGCAGGAGATCTGGGCGGCCCTGAACCGGCTGAAACAGGACACCGAAATGTCGATCCTGGTGATCGACAAGACCCTCTCCGAGCTGGCGCAGGTCTGTGACCGCGCCGTGGTGCTGGAGCGCGGCACCACCGTCTGGAGCGGCGCCATGCAGGCGCTGACGCCAGAGCTGAGCCAGCGCTATATCGGCGTCTAAGCCGGGCATGTGGCCCTGTGATTGTATCCCGAACGCAGGAGTGTCGCATCGGCGGAGTTAACCAAAAAACCAGAAGGCGCGGACCGGTTAGGCATTGAGAAATCAAACCTCCCTAGGTTTTGGGGACTGGTTGACGATTGACATTGCCGGGAGGCTTCGCCGATGCGGCTTGGACGGACACTTGCTCTTTTTGCGCTGATCCTGGCGGTTCTGACCGGGATGTCGTTTATTGGCTATCGCTATCTCATGCTGGCCAATGAATACCGCGCCCGCAATCTGGTTCATCTGGAAACCACGCAGGACATCCTGACCCTGCTGGGACAGACCCCCGTTCTGCGGCCCAAGGAGGCCGCGGAACTGGAGCAGTTGGTGCTCCTGGCAGGAGAACAGGCGCGCTGGTGCCTTGATAATCTCTCCATGACCGAACGGAACGCATTTCTGCTGCTCGGAGCCGGGGAGGCGCTGAAGATCTGCGAGGCGGCGATCAAGGAAACCGATGCCGCGATGAACATCCTCGCGCCGCTCAAGAGCCCGGATGCCGTCTACGTTGTCGGAGAGAGCAGCCCCTTTGTGCGCAATTTGCAGCTGACCGATTCAATGCGGAAGTTGCGGAAACTGAGCCTCTCCTTCCGTCCGCAACTGGACATCATCGAAGACCGCCTCGTGCAGGTGGTCCAAACCGTCACTGCCATCGCAAGCTTTTGTCTTGCAATGGTTTTTGTGGTGTTGTCGCGACAGATGATCCGCACGTGGAAGGTGCAGACCGAGCAAACGCTGGAGCTGAACCGCATCTCGCATCGGATGACGGCGGCCATGGATGCCTCCAAGGATGGCTTTGCCATTTATGACGAGGAAAACCTGTTGGTGATCTGCAATGACACCTACCGCGAGCTCTGCCACGTGAACCCCGAAATGGTGCAGCCGGGCATGCATATTCGCGACCTGACAGAGAGCGCGCTGCGCGCCGGGCATTACGCATTGGATGGCAAATCCGCGCAGCAGTATCTGGCAGACTACGATCAGAAGGTTTTGGGCGAAAAAGACTGGCTTGAGGTGACCATGGAGTTGGCCGGGGACAGGCATATCCTGTCCCGCGTCAA
>NZ_JAATOX010000013.1 GCF_011806385.1 Phaeobacter sp. HF9A
GCGCGTCGTCACCGCTGCGCCGGATGATGGGGCTGGATTTCGAAGGCCGGGTGTTTGAGGACAACTTCCTGATCGCCGACATCACGATGAAGGCGGAATTCCCCTCCGAGCGCTGGTTCTGGTTCGAACCCCACTTCAAATCGGGGGACAGTGCCCTGTTGCACAAGCAGCCCGATGGGGTCTGGCGGATTGATTTCCAGCTGGGTTGGGACATCGACCGCGCCGAGGAGATGAAAGAGGAAAACATCCGCCGCCGCCTGGCCGCCATGTTGGGCCCGGAGGTGGAATATGAGCTGGTCTGGACCTCGATCTACACGTTCCAGTGCCGGCGCATGAAGAAGTTCCGCCATGGCCGGGTGTTGTTTGCCGGCGATGCCGCGCATCAGGTTTCGCCCTTTGGCGCGCGTGGTGCGAATTCGGGCATGCAGGATGTGGACAACCTGGGCTGGAAGCTGGGACTGGTGCTGAATGGTCAGGCGCCCGACACGCTGTTGGACAGCTATGACGCCGAGCGCTGTCATGGTGCGGATGAAAACATTCTGAACTCCTCCCGCGCCACCGATTTCATCACGCCGAAATCCAAGGTGAGCCATGTCTTCCGCAATGCTGTGCTGGATCTGGCGGAACATCATGCCTTTGCCCGGCCCCTGGTGAATTCCGGGCGGCTGTCGGTGCCCTGCGTCTATGACGGGTTGCCGCTGAATACGCCTGATGCCCTGCCCGATGCCCCGGCGCGGGCGCGCCCCGGTGCGCCTTGCCCCGATGCGCCGCTGGACTCGGGCTATCTGCTGGATCAGCTCGGGGGCGGCTTTATGCTGCTCGGGCTGGGGGTCGCGGTGCCACAGATGCAGGAGGTCGAGGGGCTGAGCCTGCGCGGGCTGACCTTGCAGGCGGGGCAAGAGCTCAACGCGCGCTATCTCGGCGATGCCGAAACGGCGGTCTATCTCATCCGCCCCGACCAACATGTCGCGGCCCGCTGGCCGGGCTATGAGCCGGACAAGGTTGCCGCCGCAGTCGCGCGCGCCTTGGGAAAGGAGTGATCATGTCTTTGAATACCGATCCCAATATCACCGACCCCGATGGGTTCTACGCAGAGCTTCTCGATGTGCATGATGGGCTGTCCGATGATGCAAGCATGGCCGTCAATGCGCGGCTGATCCTGCTGCTGGCCAATCATATCGGCGACCGTGAGATCCTGCGCGAGGCGCTTGCCGCCGCCGCCGCAGACGGGCGCAGCTAAGCCCCTTTTCGGCAGGTGATTGATCTGATGTGATCCCGGGCAGCGCGTGGCTGGCCGGGATTTTCTATATCCCCCCGGATGCATTTGGCTGTGAATTTATTTAACACGTTATGTATTGACAGGGGGTGGAATATTTAACATGTTATTTTGGCCTGGGAGGACAACATATGCCGCATCTATCCATCGACTATTCGCCATCGCTCGACTCGCGGGTGGATGTGGCGGCATTCTGTCGGATTATGCATGCGGCGCTTGTGGCGTCGCCGGATTTCCCAACCGCAGGCATTCGGGTGCGCGCCCATAGGGCCGATCATGCGATTGTTGCCGACGGTGATGCAAAAACCGATTTCCTCGCCATGACGCTCAGCGTCGGGGCGGGACGCGATCACGCCCAGCTGAAAGACGCGGGCAACGCGCTCTTTGCCGCGGCGCAGAGTTTTCTCGAAGAGCCGCTTTCAACGCCGTATTTTGCGCTTTCGCTGGAAATTCGGGTGCTCGACCCGGAACTCAGCTGGAAAGATACCCCCATCCACGCCCGCCTGTCGGGCCATAAGTGAGGATTGCCATGCGCGTCTTGGACGAGAAGCTGAAAACCCTGGACGGATATCTTGCGCGCTTTCGCGAGAGCGGGGTGGCAAACCGTATTGCAGGGCAGGATGTGGCGGGCAGCCAGGGCGTTTTCCAGTCGATCTCGCCAGTGGACAGAAGTGTGATTTGCGACGTGGCACTGGGCGCGGCGGACGACATCGACCGCGCGGCGCTGGCGGCGCTGGATGCCTTTGGTGCCTGGCGTGATATGCCGGCGCTGGAGCGCAAGGCGATCCTGATCCGCATTGCCGAAGGGATCGAAGCGCGCGCCGAAGAGATCGCATTATGCGAATGCTGGGACACCGGCCAGGCCTATCGGTTCATGTCCAAGGCGGCGCTGCGCGGGGCGGAAAACTTCCGCTATTTCGCCGATCAGGTGGTGCAGGCCCGCGACGGTCAGCACCTGAAATCGCCAACGCTGATGAATGTCACCACCCGCACGCCCATCGGCCCGGTTGGGGTGATCACGCCCTGGAACACGCCCTTTATGCTTTCCACCTGGAAGATCGCCCCGGCGTTGGCGGCAGGATGCACCGTGGTGCACAAACCCGCCGAAGCCTCGCCCCTGACCGCGCGGCTCCTGGTCGAGATCGCCGAGGAGGCGGGGCTGCCGCCGGGGGTTCTCAATACCGTCAACGGTTTTGGCGAAGGCGCGGGCCGGGCGCTCTGCGAACATCCCAAGATCAAGGCCATCGCCTTTGTCGGCGAGTCCCGCACCGGCAGCCTGATCACCAAACAGGGCGCTGATACGCTCAAGCGCAACCACCTTGAGCTGGGCGGCAAGAACCCGGTGATCGTCTTTGACGACGCTGATCTGGAGCGCGCGCTGGATGCGGTGATCTTCATGATCTACTCGATCAATGGTGAGCGTTGCACCTCCTCCAGCCGTCTGCTGGTGCAGGAGAGTATCCGGGAGGAGTTCGAGGCAAAGCTGATCGCGCGCGTCAACGCCATCAAGGTCGGCCATCCGCTGGACCCGGCCACGGAAATCGGGCCGCTGGTGACCAAAGAGCATTTCGACAAGGTCACCCGGTATTTCGATATCGCCCGCGAGGATGGCGCCACCGTTGCGGCGGGCGGGGTCACTCTTGGCGATGAGGGTTATTTCGTGCGTCCGACCCTGTTCACCGGCGCCAGCAACCAGATGCGGATTGCGCAGGAAGAGATCTTTGGCCCGGTGCTGACCTCGATTTCCTTCCGCACCGAAGAAGAGGCGCTGCAAATTGCCAATGACACGCCCTATGGGCTCACCGGCTATGTCTGGACGAACGACCTGACCCGCGCGCTGCGCGTCACGGACAGGCTCGAAGCGGGCATGATCTGGGTGAATTCCGAAAACGTCCGCCACCTGCCGACGCCCTTTGGCGGGGTCAAGGCCAGCGGCATCGGCCGCGACGGCGGCGACTGGTCCTTTGAATTCTATATGGAGCAGAAAAACATCGCCTTTGCCACCGGCCAGCACAAGATCCCCCGCCTGGGGGTCTGACACCACCTTGGTCATTTGCGCGCAAGCCTCGCCCGACAGGAGCCCTTCATGCCCGTTCCCGCCCCTAATCTTTATCCTGATTTCAATACCATTCGTCTGAGCCACGTTTGTCTGAACGTGTCCGACCTGGCGGCCTCGCGGAGGTTCTATACCGAGATCCTCGGCTTTCAGGTCACCGATGAAAACGACCGCCATGTCTATCTGCGCGCCATGGAGGAACGCGGCCACCACTCGGTGGTCCTGCAAGCCTCCGATCAGCCGGGAACGGTCGAGGTGCTGGGCTTCAAGACCTTTGATGAAGAGGATCTCGACCGGGCGGAGGTCTATTTCAAATCCAGGGGCCGCCCCACCCGCTGGGTGGATCGTCCCTATCAGGGGCGCAGCCTGTTGACGGCTGACAACTTGGGCATTCCGCTGGAGTTTTATCACAAGATGGACCGGCTGGCACCGATCCACCAGAGCTATGCGCTCTATCGTGGGGTCAAGCCGCTGCGCATCGACCATTTCAATTGCTTCAGCAGCGACGTCGATGCCTCGGTTGCGTTTTATTCCGATTTCGGATTTCGGGTGACGGAATATACCGAGGACGAAGAGAGCAAGAAGCTCTGGGCCGCCTGGATGCACCGCAAGGGTGGCGTGCATGACATGGCCTTTACCAATGGCACCGGCCCGCGCATGCATCATGTGGCCTTTTGGGTGCCGACGCCGCTCAATATCATCGACCTGCTTGATCTGATGGCCACCACCGGCCATGTCGGCAATATCGAACGCGGCCCGGGCCGACATGGCATTTCCAATGCGTTCTTCCTGTATATCCTGGATCCAGACGGCCACCGGATCGAGATATATTGCTCGGATTATCAGACGGTTGACCCGGATCTGGAACCGATCAAATGGGATCTTCGGGACCCGCAGCGCCAGACGCTCTGGGGTGCGCCGGCACCGGAAAGCTGGTTCACCCATGGCTCCGGTTTTGTTGACGTAAAGACCCGGGAGTCTGACATCAAGGCCAGCCCGATCATCGCACCATGAGGCGTGCTGCGACCCTTCGGCGGCGCAATGGGGCGCGGGCGATCAAACACATCTGTGGACATGGCATAGAGGCGGAGTAGCGCATGGACTGGGACGATTTTGCCAAGTGGAGCAAGGACATCGCTGATTGGGGCGCGCAGTATCACAAGACGCTGCGGGATCGGCCGGTGCGAGCACAGAGCAAGCCCGGCGCGATCGCCGCGCAGCTGCCAGCACACCCGCCCGCAGAGCCCGAGGATATGGCCGCGATCCTGAAGGATTTCGAAGAGATCGTGATGCCGGGCATGACCCATTGGCAGCATCCACGCTTCTTTGCCTATTTTCCGGCCAATGCCACGCCGCCGTCGATGCTGGCGGAACAGCTTGTCAATACTGTCGCCGCGCAATGTATGCTCTGGCAGACCTCGCCCGCCGCGACCGAGGTCGAGGGGGTCATGGTCGATTGGCTGCGCCAGGCCATGGGGCTGCCGGAACCCTATACCGGCGTCATTCAGGACAGTGCCTCCTCGGCGACGCTGTCGGCGGTGCTGACCATGCGCGAACGGGCCACCGGATATAGCGGCAACCGCGAAGGGCTGGCGGGCAAGGGCCCCTTGCGGATCTATTGTTCCGATCAGGTGCATTCCTCGATCGACCGCGCCTGCTGGGTGGCGGGGATCGGGCAGGACAATCTGGTCAAGCTCCCCGGAACCGGGCCGCGCTATGGCCTGGACGCGGGGGCGCTGGATCGGGCGATCAGGGCCGATATCGCGGCGGGCTACACGCCTGCGGGGGTCATTGCGATCACCGGCGGCACGGGGGTCGGCGCCTCGGATGATCTGGGGCCGATCCTTGAGGTTGCCAGAGCACATGATCTTTATACCCATCTCGATGCCGCATGGGCGGGCTCGGCGATGATCTGCCCCGAGATCCGCGCCGAGTACTGGCAGGGTGTGGCGGGCTATGACAGCATTGTCTTTAACCCGCATAAGTGGCTGGGGGCGCAGTTTGATTGCTCGGTGCAGTTCCTGCGCGATGCCACGGCGCAGTTGAACACGCTGAAGATTGAACCGGAGTACCTCAAGACCACCGGCGCGGCGGTGACCAATTATTCGGAATGGACCATTCCGCTGGGGCGTCGGTTCCGTGCGCTGAAGCTGTGGTTCCTGATCCGCGCCTATGGGCTGGAGGGGCTGCAAGCCCGCATCCGCAATCACGTGACCTGGGCGCAGGCGCTCTGCGAGGCGATCCGGGGGCTGGACGGGTTTGAAATCGTGACCGAGCCGATCCTAAGCCTGTTTTCCTTTCGCTGCCCCGGTGATGATTACACCCAGCAGAGGTTGGTCGATGCGATCAATGACGACGGGCGGATCTATCTGACGCAAGGCGCCTTTGAGGGGCGCAAGATCATCCGTGTTCAGGTGGGCCAGTTCGAAACGACACGTGATGACGTCATGATGGTTCGTGCCGTTGTTCAGGATATTTGGGAGCAGATCAAATGAACTTTGCGACCTATACCGCCGGCGGGAAAACACGTTACGGGGCCGTGGCCGGGGATGGCATGATCGCGCTGAACGAGGATTTTCCGCACTGGCCAACGCTGTTTGATGCCGTTCAGGCCGGCAGTCTGGCAGATCTCGGCAGAGCGGCGGCGGGCAAACCCGTCACGCATACAGATTTCCAGTATGAGATGGTCTTGCCCAACGCGCGGCGCATTCTGTGTGTCGGGGTGAATTTTCCTGACCGGAATGCGGAATACAAGGACGGCTCCGAGCAGCCAAAGTTCATGTCGCTGTTTCCGCGTTTTGCCAGCGGGTTCACCGGCCATGACCGCCCGCTGATCCGCCCGCCGGAAAGCCACATGCTGGACTACGAGGGCGAGGTGGCAATCGTCATCGGCAAGCAGGGGCGGCGGATCGCGCAGGCCGATGCCTATGATCATATCGCCGCGCTGACGCTGTGCAACGAGGGCACCATCCGTGATTGGGTCCGGCATGCAAAGTTCAACGTCACGCAGGGCAAGAACTGGGACAACTCCGGCTCGCTCGGGCCCTGGCTGGTGCCCTTTACCGATGCGGCGCAACTGGACGAGGCGCGGATCATCACCCGGGTGAATGGCGCGCTGCGTCAGGACGATGTGCTGGCCCGGATGATGCATCCGATCCGGCGCGAGATCGAATATATCTCGACCTTCATGACGCTTCAGCCCGGTGATATCATCGTCACTGGCACGCCGACAGGATCTGGCGCGCGGCTGGAGCCGCCGCAATACCTGCAACCGGGCGATGTGGTGGAAATCGAGGTGGAGGGCATCGGCACCCTGCGCAACACCATCGAGGATGAACAGCAATGACCCCCGACGATCACGCCCGCGCCGCCGCCGATCTTCTGGCCGCCGAGCAGAGCCGCTCTCAGATCGGTCTGCTCAGCCTGCGCCACCCTGAGATCGGCATGGATGACGCCTATGCCATTCAAAGCGCGCTCTGCGCGGCCAAGCTTGCGCAGGGGCGGCGGGTGATTGGCTGGAAGATCGGGCTGACCTCCCGGGCGATGCAATCGGCCCTGGAGATCGACATTCCCGACAGCGGCATCCTGTTTGATGACATGCTGTTTGCCAATGGCGCGACCGTGCCCGCAGGCCGGTTTATCCAGCCGCGGATCGAAACCGAGATCGCCTTTGTGATGAAATCCGCGCTGGGTGGCGAGGATGTGAGCCGCGACGCGGTGATCGCCGCAACGGATTATGTCGCCCCCGCGATCGAGATCCTTGATACCCGGATCCTGCGTCAGGACGCCAAAAGCGGAAAGTCACGCAGCGTCTTTGACACCATCAGTGACAACGCGGCCAATGCCGGCATCGTTCTGGGGCCGCAGCGTCATGCCGTGGATGCCTTTGATCTGCGCTGGGTCGGGGCGATCACCTTCCGTGACGCGGTGGTCGAAGAAACCGGCCTGGGTGCCGGGGTGCTGAATGATCCCGTTGAAAGCATCGTCTGGCTGGCCCGCCGCATGGCGCAGTATGGCCAGAGCATCGAAGCCGGTCAGGTGATCCTGTCCGGCAGTTTTATCCGCCCCGTCGAATGCCCACCCGGCAGCCAGATTGCTGCCGATTTTGGCCCGTTTGGCGATGTTGCCATTTCTTTTGCCTGAGGACAGAGTATGCCTGCACCCCGAAATCCGTTCAAACACGCCATCGCCAGGGGCGAGCTGCAACTGGGCTGTTGGCTCGGTCTTGCCGATCCGTACATCGCCGAGATCAGCGCCGGCGCCGGGTTTGACTGGCTGTTGGTCGATGGCGAACACGCGCCCAATGACGTGCGATCCATCGCGGCGCAGCTTCAGGTGATCGCCGCGCGATCAAGCACCGCGGTCGTGCGCCCGCCGATCAGCGAGACCTGGATGATCAAGCAGTTGCTGGATGTCGGCGCGCAAACCCTGCTGGTGCCGATGGTGGAAAGCGGCGCCCAGGCGCAGGCGCTTGTGGATGCGGTGACCTATCCGCCGCATGGGGTGCGCGGGGTCGGCGCTGCCCTGGCGCGGGCCTCCGATTTCTCTGCGATTGGCGATTATCTCACCACCGCGCGCGAAGAAATCTGCCTGTTGGCGCAGGTGGAGAACAAAAAGGGGCTTGCGGCGCTGGATGAAATCCTCGCGGTGGAGGGGCTCGATGGCGTATTTATCGGCCCGTCGGATCTTGCGGCGGATATGGGCTATCTTGGTCAGGCCGAGGCCCCCGAGGTCAGGCGCGTCATTCTGGAGGCGATCACACGGATCGTCGCTTCCGGTAAGGCGGCCGGCATTCTGACGCTGGATGCTGAGCTGCAACAGCAATGCCGCGCGCTCGGGGCGAGTTTCATCGCCACCGAGATCGACGTCACCTTGTTTGCGCGCGGCATGCGTCATGCGGCCCAGAGCGCGCGGGATCGGTTTTCCTGAACTTGCCGAGAGGCGTGCTCCGCTCCTCTGCAATATGGCACCTGGGCATTATTCGCCGTAGGGCACCCAGATGTTTTTGACCTGCGTCGCCTGGCGCAGGAACAACGCGCCTTCGGCCTCTGGCGTGGTCCAGTCCCAGGCGCGGCCATAATCGGTGAACACCCGTTTGAGGTTGCCGGTGGACAATCTTTCTACCGTTTCAGAGAGTTGCCGCGAGCCAAAGGCCCAGACCGTGTCCACGCCGTTGTGCTTGGCCAACTCCGCGCCCAGGGTCTCGGCGCTGCCGGTGACGATGTTGAACACGCCCGCCGGCACATCAGAGGTTTCCAGCACCTGATAGAAATCCGTCGCCGAAAGCGGATGCGCCTCGGAGGCTACGGCGACCACCCGGTTGCCGGTGGCAATCAGCGGCGCGGTGGTGCTGATGAAACCCAGCAAGGGCGACTCCTCGGGGCAGATCACGCCCGCGACGCCGATGGCCTCGGGCACCGCCAGCGCCAGCCCGCGCATCGGCGGCATATGTACCACGCCCTCGTATTTGTCGGCCCAGGCGCCATAGCTGAACAGCCGGGACACGGCGGCGGCGACTTCGGCGCGGGCCTTGTCGGATTTCACGCCGGTCTGCGCGCGCAGGCGATCCGCAAATTCCTCGGCTCGGGCAGAGAGGTTTTCGCCCATGTAATAAAGGATCTGAGCGCGGTTGTGCTGGGTCTTGGAGCCCCAGCTTGCGGCGCCGGTTGCGGCCTCCACCGCGTTGCGGATGTCCTTGCGGTTGCCGACCCCAACCTCGCCGAGCACCTCGCCCTTGTCGCCCACAACCGGTTGCGCATGCCCCCCGTCTGGGCGGGCCTGCTTGCCGCCGATGTAGAATTTCGCGGTGCGGTCCACCGTATCCAGCGCAAAGCCCTTGGCCTTGGCAGCCTGTGCCGGTTTACGCTCCGTGGCCTTGGCGAAAGCGCGGGGTTTGAGGTAGTCAAAACAGCCTTCCCGCCCGCCTTCACGGCCAAAACCGCTCTCCTTGACGCCGCCAAAGCCGACGCCCGCATCCATGACATTGGTGCAGTTGACCCAGACGATTCCGGCCTGAACCTTGGCCGCCAGATCCAGCGCCAGGTTGACGTTTTCGCTCCAGATGCTGGCGGCGAGGCCATAGCGGCTGTGATTGGCGAGCTGTATCGCCTCTGCCGGGGTGCGGAAGGTCATGGAGACCGCAACCGGGCCAAAGATTTCCTCGGTCGCCGCTTCGCAGGTGGCGGGGATGTTTTGCAACACGGTCGGCGGATAGTAGCTGCCGCCCTCGGGTGGGCTCATCTCGGCCTGCACCAGCGTTGCCCCTGCGGCGACGGCACGATCCACCATGCCCGCAATCCGGTCGCGCTGGGTGCTGTCGATGATTGCGCCCATGTCGATGGTCTTGTCCAGCGATGCGCCGATGCGCAGCGTTTTCATCCGTGCGGCAAGGCGAGCGTGGAAATCCTCGGCCACGCCTTCCTGCACGATCAGGCGCGAACCCGCACAGCAGACCTGCCCCTGGTTGAACCACATGGCGTCCACGACCCCCTCGACCGCGGCATCAAGATCGGCATCGTCACAGACGATGAAAGGGGATTTGCCGCCCAGTTCCAGCGTCAGCGATTTACCACTGCCAGCGGTGGCCTCGCGGATCTTGCGACCCACCTCGGTGGAGCCGGTAAAGGCGACCTTGTCGATCCCCTCATTGGCGGCAATCAGCGCGCCGGTTTCACCATCGCCGGTGACGATGTTCAAAACCCCGTCGGGCAGGCCAGCCGCCTGCGCCAGCTCCGCAAAGAGCAGCGCGGTGAGCGGCGTGGCTTCGGCCGGTTTCAGCACCACCGTGTTGCCAAGCGCCAGCGCCGGGGCGACCTTCCAGGCGAGCATCAGGAAGGGGAAGTTCCACGGGATCACCTGGCCGATCACGCCGACCGGATCATAGCCGGGGAATTCGCTGTCCTGAAGCTGCGCCCAACCGGCGTGATGATAGAAATGCCGGGCGGCAAGCGGGATGTCGATGTCGCGGGCCTCACGGATCGGCTTGCCATTGTCGAGCGCCTCCACCACCGACAAGATCCGCGCGTTGCGCTGGATGATCCGCGCCAGGGCATAGAGCTTCAGCGCCCGCTCGTGACCGGGCAGCGCGGCCCAGGATTTCTGCGCCTTGCGGGCCGCGGCGATGGCGCTGTCCACATCCTGCGCGCGGCCCTGGCTGACGGTCGCGAGGCGCTTGCCCGTCGCGGGTTCCTGGGTGTCAAACCCGTCGGCGGGGGCGGTGAAGCTGCCACCGATGAAATGGCCAAAGCGCCCCTCATGCGCGGCCAGCCATTGCCGGGCGCTGGTGTCGTCTTCTGTGCTCGGGGCGTAATCCATGCTGTCGAAAAAGCTCGCTACGGTCATCTTGGGTTATCCGATCGGGTGGCGGCGTGCGGCGCTGTAGGCGCCCGTCACGCGGTGTTCGAGTTGCCGTTCGATATCGCCCAGCAGGGACGAGGCACCGATACGAAAGAGGTCAGGTTGCAGCCAGTCATGGCCCAGCTCCTCTTTCATGAGGGCAAGATAGGTCAGAACGTCCTTGGCCTTGGACACGCCCCCGGCAGGTTTGTAGCCGACCTTGATGCCGGTCATCTCCTGATATTGCCGTATGGCGCGGACCATGGTCAGCGACACCGGCAGCGTGGCGTTGACGCCTTCCTTGCCGGTCGAGGTCTTGATGAAATCGGCCCCGGCCATCATGCAGACAAGGCTGGCTTTGGCGACATTGCGCAGGGTCTTGAGATCACCAGTGGCCAGGATCGCCTTGACATGGGCATCGCCACAGGCGGCGCGATATTCGTGCATCTCGTCATAAAGCGCCTGCCAATTGCCGGTCAGCACATGTTCGCGGGTGATGACGATGTCGATCTCTTCTGCGCCATCCTTCACCGAGGCCTCGATTTCGGCCAGTTTGGTAGCATGGGGCGACAGCCCTGCCGGAAAGCCGGTGGAAACGGCGGCGACGGGAATGCCACTGCCCTGCAACGCATCCACAGCGGTGGCAACAAAACGGTGATAGACGCAGATCGCGCCGGTTGTGATCCGGTGATCCTGCATGCCAAGCGCCGCCAGGAGGTCGGGGCGCACCGGTTGGATGGCCTTGGCGCAGAGCCGCCGCACCCGGCCCTCGGTATCATCGCCATTCAGCGTGGTCAGGTCGATGCAGGTCACCGCCTTCAGCAGCCAGGCGCTCTGGGCGTCGCCCTTCACGGCCCGGCGCCCCGGCAGGGCGGCGGCGCGGCGTTCGGACGCCGAGGTGTTGACCCGCACCGATTCCACAAGGGACAAATCGAGCGGCAACCCGGGATTGCGGGCGTGACCCTCTGCCGGTGCCGTGACCTCGGGCAGGGCGGCTGTTTGTGACATGGCGAAACCCTTTGTGACGCATGTGGCGCATCATCGGATGCGCGTTGGATTGCCTCTAGCCTACCGGCAAATGTTTTGATTGCAACTCAATTTTGTTATTTTTATAACATCTGTTGAGCAGGAGAGAAACATGCGCCAACCCGAACATCGCGGCACCCCGGCAACCCGCAAGGAGGCTCGGCTTCTGTTGCTGAAGGACACGGTCGAGCGAAACGGCTCGATTCATATTCGCGATGCGGCGGAGCTCTTGGATGTTTCCGAGATGACAATTCGCCGAGATATGCGGGAAGCACCTGAAACATTTCAGTTTTTGGGTGGGCATATCGTTCTGTCACAGGAGGCGCAAAGGCGCGCGCCCTACGAGCTGGCGCAGGCCGCGGAACTGAACGAGGCCGCCAAACGCGCGGCCTGCGCCGCCTGTGTTCCGCTGCTGATGCCGGAAGAGACATTATTCGTCGACTGCGGCACCACCCTGCCGCATCTGATCGACCTGATCCCGGATGATATGGAGCTGACGATCATTTGTTACGCTTTGAACATTGCGGATATGGTCGTGCGCAAGCCCAATCTTCAGCTGGTTCTGCTGGGCGGCGTTTATCACGCACCGACGGCGTCCTTCTATCCGGCGCAGGACGACGCGACCCTGGATGCCTATGCGATCAACCATGCGTTCATGTCGGCGGCGGGGGTAGAGGAGTCCCTTGGCGTCACCTGTACCACCTTTCGCGAGGCCGGATTGAAACAGACGGCGATGGCCCGGGCGCAGAACCGGATCTTGGTTGCGGATCAATCCAAGTTCGGGGTGGTCAACCCCGCCAGTTTTGCGCGCCTGTCCGATTTTGATCGGATCGCAACCGAAGCAGGCCTGCAACCTGCTCCGGCGGACTAAAGGCGGCGTCAGCCACCAAGCCAATCGAGCAGCGCGCGGAGCGGTTCCGAAACTGGCCTGTGCCTGGGCCAGACCAGATAATAGGTGCCTTCGACGTCAATGTAGCGGGAACTCGCAGGAACAAGGCGGCCCCGTTTGAACTCGTGCTCGGCCAGGAATTCCGGCAGCAGAGACATCCCGAAGCCTTCGACGCTGGCCTCGGTGATATTGGCGAACTGGTCAAACAACATGCCCCGCAGTTTCACCGCATCAATGCCATGGGCCTTGAACCATTCCTCCCAGGCACCGGGGCGGCTTTTGAGGTGGAGCAGTGGCTCGTCCAGAAGGCGTTCCGGGCTGAACGGCGCGCCCTTTGCGTGATCCGGTGAACAGACCGCAATCACCCGTTCTTTCAGGAGCGGCAGGTAGTGCACGCCGGGCCATTCTTCGGTGCCAAAGTGAATCGCGGCGTCGAACTCGTCGAGGTCGAGGTCAAACGGCATGATGCGCGAGCTTTGGTTGATCAGGATGCTTGGGTGCTGTTCGACAAACTTCTTCAGGCGCGGGCCGAGCCAATGCATGCCGAAAGCGGGCAGAATCGCCAGGTTGAGGTTGGGGCGCGAGCCGCTTGCCTTCACCGTGAGGCTTGCCCGGGCGAGATCATTGAGGCATTCGCGAACCGATCTGGCATAGGCGACACCGGCGGGCGACAATTGTAACGTCTTGCCGCCACGATAAAACAGCGACACGCCGATCTGCTCTTCCAGCGCCTTGAGTTGCCGGCTGACCGCCGAGTGGGTCAACGCCAGATCATCTGCAGCGGCATTTGCAGTTCCCAGACGCTCGACCGCCTCCAGTGCCAGCAATGAACTGATCGACGGCAAGAAACGCCTTGGGGCAATCATGTGAGTTTTTCTCCAGATTAAGTGACAAAGCATCACTATTTTTGGTGCATTTTATTGCTTAGCCTAGCGAAAACAACACATGACGTGGATATGCCATGACCCTTCAGCAGAATTTTCGACGGGCGCAGAGAATCGCGGCGCTGGAGATTTCGGAAATCGTGCAACTGACGGAACGCGCCGCCGAGCTGCGCGCGCAGGGCAAGGATGTTGTGGCCCTGTCCACCGGAGAGCCCGACTTTCCAACGCCGCCGCATGTGGTGGAAGCGGCGCACAGGGCTGCGCTGGAGGGTCAAACCCGCTATCCGGCAACGATGGGAACACCTGCGCTGCGCGATGTGATTGCCGACCAGAACGGGGTCACGCGGGCCAATGTCATCGTCTCGACCGGTGCCAAGCAGGTCATCGCCAACGCCATGCTCGCCACGCTGGATGCGGGGGACGAGGTGGTCATCCCCGCGCCCTATTGGACCAGCTATTCCGATGTCGTCCGCATGGCCGGTGGCACGCCGGTTGTGGTGACCTGCCCGATGGCGCAGGGGTTCAAGATCACGCCGGAGCAATTGGAACAGGCGATCACCCCCGCGACGCGCTGGGTGATGTTGAATTCGCCCTCCAACCCCTCGGGCGCGATTTATTCCGCGTCAGAGCAGAAGGCGCTTGGCGAGGTGCTGGCCCGCCATCCGCAGGTTCTGATCCTGGTGGACGAGATTTACGCCCATCTGAGCTACGTGCCCTTCAGCTCTTTTACCGAGGTGGTGCCGGAACTTGCGGCGCGGGTGCTGATCGTCAACGGGGTGTCCAAGGCCTATTCGATGACCGGCTGGCGCATCGGCTGGGGCATCGGACCGGCCGAGATGATCAAGGCCATGGGTGCGGTGCAGGGGCAGATAACCTCTGGCGCCTGTTCGATTTCACAAGCGGCGGCGCTGGCGGCGCTGACCGGGGATCAGGGTTTGCTCAACGAGCGTCGCGACATCCTGCGCCAGCGCCGCGACAAGGTCGTGGCGGCGTTGAACGCGCTTGAGGGCGTGACCTGCCCACAGCCCGATGGCGCCTTTTACGCCTTTCCCGACGTGAGCGGCGCGCTCAAGGCCGGTGGTTTTGGCTCGGACGCCGAATTCTGCGCCGCCTTGCTCGACAAGGCCGGCCTGGCGCTGGTTCCGGGGCGGGCCTTTGGTCTGCCCGGTCACCTGCGGCTGTCCTTTGCCTATGCAGAGAGCGCGCTTGACACGGGGCTCGACCGCATCACGCGGTTTATCAACGAATATTGTGCCGCCGCGTAGCACGCCTGCGCCCGGCACAGAGTGAAGGCCGGTCCATGCCGGTTTTCAGACACAATCAGGAACGCGCAACCGGTCTGCCCTTTATGGAAACGCGAAGAGGGGCGACCGGCTATCCCAACTGGAGAAATGACATGACACACGCAGATATCCTTGCCGCAAACGGGCTGAGCGCAGCCGAGCTGACTGGCGGCACTTTGGCCGTGACCTCGCCCATCGACGGGGCAGAAGTCGCAAAGATCACCGAGACAAACGCCGCCGACATGCCGGCAATCATCGCCAAATCGCAGGCTGCGTTCAAGGAATGGCGCAAGGTTCCGGCCCCGCGCCGTGGCGAGCTGGTGCGGCTTCTCGGCGAGGAGTTGCGCGCCGCCAAGGACGATCTTGGCGCGCTGGTGACGCTGGAGGCCGGCAAGATCACCTCGGAAGGGCTGGGCGAAGTTCAGGAAATGATCGACATCTGCGACTTTGCCGTCGGCCTGTCGCGTCAGCTTTATGGTTTGACCATTGCCTCGGAACGTCCCGGCCACACTATGCGCGAAACCTGGCAGCCGATGGGGCCGGTTGGCGTGATTTCCGCCTTCAACTTCCCGGTTGCGGTCTGGTCCTGGAACACCGCGCTGGCGATTGTTTGCGGCGATCCGGTGATCTGGAAACCCTCCGAGAAAAGCCCGCTGACCGCGCTGGCCTGCGAAAAGATCTTTGAAAAAGCGCTGGCCCGCTTTGGCGATGATGCGCCGGAGGGGCTGCATCAGGTTGTCATTGGCGGTGCCGAAGTGGGCGAGGCGCTGGTGGCCTCCAAATCCGTGCCGATCATCTCGGCGACGGGATCGACCCGCATGGGCGGTATCGTCGGGCCGAAAGTCGCCGCGCGCTGGGGTCGTGCGATCCTGGAGCTTGGCGGCAACAACGCGATGATCGTGGCGCCCTCTGCTGACCTCGACATGGCGGTGCGCGCGATTGTGTTCTCGGCCGTCGGCACTGCCGGTCAGCGCTGCACAACTCTGCGTCGCCTGATCGTGCATAAATCCATCCGGGCCGAGCTGATCGAGAAGCTGAAAGGCGCCTATGCCAACCTGCCGATCGGCGATCCCCGCGCTGAGGGCACTTTGATCGGGCCGCTGGTGGATATGGCCGCGCGCGATGCGATGGTGGCCCAGCTTGACAAGGCCCGCGCCGATGGTGGCACCGTGCATGGTGGCGCGATCGTCACCGATGGCGTTCCGGGTGGTGCCTATATCGCCCCCGCGCTGGTCGAGATGCCGGCTCAGACCGAAACCGTGCGGACCGAGACCTTTGCCCCGATCCTCTATGTTCTGGACTACGAGGAGCTGGACGAGGCGATCGAGCTTCAGAACGACGTGCCGCAGGGGCTTTCCTCCTGTATTTTCACGCTGAATGTGCGCGAAGCGGAAACTTTCCTGTCGGCTGTCGGCTCGGATTGCGGTATCGCCAACGTCAATATCGGTCCGTCTGGCGCGGAAATCGGTGGGGCCTTTGGGGGCGAGAAGGAAACCGGCGGCGGTCGGGAATCCGGCTCGGACGCCTGGAAGGGCTACATGCGTCGCCAGACCAGCACCGTGAACTATTCGGCAGAATTGCCGCTGGCTCAGGGAGTAAAATTTGACATCTGATCCTCACACCTCGCTTTGGCGCGCAAGCGATCACGGCGCACTGGAGGTCCCGGCATTGAGCGAGGATCTCCAGACGGATCTCGTTGTGATCGGGGGCGGCTTTACCGGCTGCTCCGCCGCGCTGGAAGCGGCCACATCGGGCGCGAATGTTGTCCTGCTGGAGGCCCAGACGATCGGGCACGGCGGCTCGGGGCGCAATGTCGGGCTGGTCAATGCCGGGCTCTGGCTGCCGCCCGAGGTGATCAAGAAACAGATCGGCGATGGCCCCGGCACCCGCCTGATCAACGCGCTGTCGGTGGCTCCCGATGAGGTCTATCGCCTGATCGAGGCGCATAACATCGACTGCGAGGCGACGCGCAACGGGACCCTGCACCTGGCACATGCGCCAAAGGGTGTCGAAGATCTTCAGGAGCGGTTCCGCCAGGGCAATGCCAGCGGCGCGCCGCTGCAACTCCTGGACCGGGAGGAAACCATCCGACGGACCGGCTCGCAGGCGTTTTTTGGCGCGCTTTTCGATCCGCGCGCCGGGGCGATCCAGCCGCTGGGCTATTGCCGTGGGCTTGCGCGGGCGGCGCTATCTGCCGGGGCGCGTGTTTTTGAACGCTCCGCGGTTACGAAGATTTCCCATTCTGACGAGGGCTGGCACGTCCAGAGCAACGGGCGGCGCATTCGCGCGCGGCATCTGTTGCTGGCGACCAACGGCTATATCGGCGCTCTTTCCGGCGCGCCCAAACCTGCCTTTGTGCCCTTCCATTACTGCCAGTTTGCCACCGCCCCGCTGAGTGATGCGCAACGCGCCCGTATCCTGCCCGGCGGCGAAGGCTGCTGGGACACGGCGCTGGTGATGAGTTCGCTGCGCATTGATCGCGCGGGGCGCGTTATTGTTGGCGGTGTCGGCAATCTCAACGCGCCGGGGGCTGCGATCCATCGCAACTGGGCCGCCCGGAAACTGGCGCAAATCTATCCCGAGCTTGCCGGCGTCCCGTTTGAGCACGAGTGGGAAGGCACCATAGCCATGACCTCGGACCACCTGCCCAAGGTCGTTGAAATCGGGCCGGATGCGCTCAGCGTGTTTGGCTATTCGGGGCGCGGCATCGGCCCCGGCACCGTCTTTGGCAAACGCGCGGCGCGCGCGCTGCTGTTTGGCGAGGTCGATGCGCTGCCGCTTGATATCGTCCCGGCCTATGCCGAGTCCCTGCGCGCCCCCCGCGCGGCCTACTACGAGTTCGGCGCGACCCTCACCCACGCTGTCTCCCCCAATCCACTTCGAACCAGTTCGGCCAAACGAGCCTAAGGAAGACCCATGTCCGAAAAAATGCATCCCGACGATATTCGCACGCTGTTTTCCACCGCGATGTCAGACATGTACCGCGAAGAGGTGCCGCAATACGGCACCTTGATCGACCTGGTGCAGGACGTGAACGCGGCGACGCTGGCCGCCAATCCAGACCTGCGCCGCCAGCTGGAGGATGCGGGCGAGCTGTCCCGCCTGAGCGTCGAGCGTCACGGCGCCATCCGCGTCGGCACCGCCGAGGAAATCAACAATATGCGCCGCATTTTTGCGGTGATGGGCATGTATCCGGTGGGCTACTACGACCTCTCCGTCGCCGGTTTGCCGGTGCATTCCACCGCCTTCCGCCCGATCGAGGATGCCTCGCTCTCGCGCAACCCGTTTCGGGTGTTCTGCTCGCTGATCCGGCTTGATCTGCTGGAAGATCAAGAGCTTGCCCGCGAGGCCGAGGTCATCCTGTCCAAACGTCAGATCGTCACCGACCGCGCGTTGGAGCTTTTGGACCTGGCCGAGGCCGAGGGTGGTCTGACCGCCGCATTGGCGCAGGGATTTGTCACCGAGGCGCTGGAAACCTTCCGCTGGCATTCCGACGCCACGGTGTCGGCTCAGACCTATGCGGCGCTTCTGAAGGCGCATCGTCTGATCGCCGATGTGGTCTGTTTCCGTGGCCCGCATATCAACCACCTGACCCCGCGCACGCTCGACATCGACGCGGTGCAGAAAGGCATGCCCGAACGCGGCATCACCCCCAAGGCCATCGTCGAAGGCCCGCCGCAGCGCGCCGCCAGCATCCTGCTGCGCCAGACCTCCTTCAAGGCGCTGGAGGAAGACGTGAGCTTTGACGGCGTTTCCGGCACCCACACCGCCCGGTTCGGCGAGATCGAACAGCGCGGCGTCGCCCTGAAACCAGCGGGCCGGGCGCTGTATGACGATTGCCTTGCCAAGACCCGGGCGCGGGTTTCCGTTGGCCCCAATGGCGAGCGCGCAGAGGAATACATGGCGGCCCTGGCCGAGGAATTTGCCGCCTTTCCTGACGATCTGACCACCCTGCGGCGCGAGAACCTCGCCTATTTCCGTTTCGGGGCAAAGGGGCAGAATGTACCGGCGGCTGCCTCGATCGAGGATCTGATTGCCTCGGGCGATCTGATCGCCGATCCGCAGACCTATGAAGATTTCCTGCCGGTCTCCGCCGCCGGGATCTTTCAGTCAAACCTCGGCTCGGACGAGCAATCCAACTTCGGCCTTTCCTCCAACCAGGAGATTTTCGAGGCTGCGATCCAGACCAAGGTCTTTGACGAGCAGGCGCTCTATGCCAAGACCGAGGCAGAGAGCCTGAAAGCGGCGCTGGACATACTGGGGCAGGGGCACCTTGTTGCGGACGTCTTGAAGGTCGCGTGATGGACGGCGCGGGGGAGGTCTCGCTCGGTCAGGCGTCGATTGCGGCGTTCCTGGCCGCGCTTGAACGGCAGGGCTATAGGGGCGCGTTTTCCGAAGACGGTGACATGCGCAGCGTCTTCGGCACCGATAATTCGGTCTATGAACTTGTGCCACGCGCGGTGCTCTTCCCCCGCGAACCCGACGATCTGAACCGTATCATGCGGGCAGCAAGCATTTGCAAACTGCCGCTTGCCGCCCGGGGCGGCGGGACCGGAACCAACGGCCAATCGCTGACCGATCAGATCGTGGTCGATTGTTCGCGATACCTGACCCGGATCGAGATGATCGACCCGGAGGCGCGCACGGCGATCGTGCAGCCCGGTGTCATTCTGGAGCAGTTGAACACCGCCGCTGCGGCGCATGGGTTGTTCTTTGGGCCGACGGTCTCGACCGCCGCGCAGGCGACACTGGGCGGCATGGCGGCGACGGATGCCTCCGGTAAGGGCTCGCGCGTCTTTGGTCGTACCTCGGATCATATCCTCGCTATGGATGTGGTGCTCTCGGACGGCAGCGACTGGCATGCGGCCCCGCTGACTGGTGCGGAGCTGGAACAGGTCTGCGCGCAAGACGGTATCGCAGGCCGGGTGCACCGCAGCCTGCGGGATATTTGCGCTCAGGAACGCGACGAGATCGCGCGGGTTTTTCCCGATATGAACCGGGGGCTGACCGGCTACAATCTGCGCGACGCGATGACAGCAGACGGCGGCATGGTGCTCAGCCGGCTGCTGGCCGGGTCCGAGGGCACGCTGGCGCTCACCAAACGGATGAAACTGCGATTGCTGCCCAAGGCGCCGCTGCGGGCGCTGTTGGTTCTGGCCTATGATGATGCGCTTGCCGCGCTGGCGGATGCCGGTCGCCTGACCCAGGCGGACCCCACGGCGGTGGAATTCATCGACGACAAGATCCTGGGGCTGGCACAGGACGATGACGTCTGGGCCGATATTGCGCCCATCCTTGATATCTCCGGTGACCGGCCCGTGAAGGGCATGAATTTTGTCGAGGTTCAGGCGCAGGACCGGGCGGAGCTGGCGGCGGCGATCGCGCGGCTGGAGGCGTTCCAGGCGGATGCCCCCGCATCGGTGATCAGTGCCAATACCGTCGAGGATGCAAAGGTCATCTCTCAGGTCTGGGCCTTGCGGGCGAAATGCGTCGGGCTCTTGGGTCGTATGGACCCAACCCGCCAGGGCACGCCCTTTGTCGAGGATGCGGCCGTTCCTGTCGAACATCTGCCGGATTTTGTGGCTGGCTTTCGCGAGATTCTGGATCAGCGCGGATTGGCCTATGGAATGTTTGGCCACGCGGATGTGGGCTGCATCCATGTGCGCCCCGCCCTGAACATGCGTCAGCCGCAAGATGCCGCGCGGATCAGGGATGTCTCTGACGCGGTCGAAGCGCTGGCCCGCGCCCATGGTGGGGTGCTCTGGGGCGAACACGGCAAAGGGTTCCGGGGTGAATTTGTGCCGAATGTCTTTGGCGATCGTCTCTATCAGGCGCTTTGCCAGATCAAGGCGGCCTTTGATCCTGACAACCTGTTGAACCCCGGCAAGATCGCGACCCCCTCGCCGCAAGCGGCGCTGACTGCTCTCGATGCAGTGCCGTTTCGCGGCCCCCGGGATGCGCAGATCGCGCCACAGGATCTGTCAGACTTCGGCAAGGCGGTGCAATGCAACGGCAATGGGGCCTGCTTCAACCGCACCGTGTCGGATGC
Organism: Phaeobacter sp. HF9A; assembly: GCF_011806385.1. Lineage (GTDB taxonomy): Bacteria > Pseudomonadota > Alphaproteobacteria > Rhodobacterales > Rhodobacteraceae > Epibacterium. Next base: position 20,799 of record NZ_JAATOX010000013.1, read on the forward strand.
CATGTGCCCGAGCTATAAGGCGACCAACGACCGCCGCTATGCGCCGAAGGGGCGTGCCGCGCTCCTGCGCGACTGGTTGCGTTTGCGCGACGGTGACGACAGGGCGGCGCAGACCACGGCGGAAGAGGCGCTTTACAAGAATTTGGCGCTTTGCCTCTCGTGCAAGGCCTGCGCCTCGCGTTGCCCGGTCAAGGTCGATATCCCGGCGATGAAGTCGAAATTCCTGGCGCAGTATTTCGCCAGCCGCCGCCGTCCGTTGCGCCATCGCCTGCTGTTGATGATGGAACCGCTCGGCGCGCTGATGCGCACGGCGCCGGGGCTGTTTAATGTTGGCCTGCGCCTGATGCGACCCCTGAGCGACAGGATCGGCCTTGTCGATCTGCCGCATGTGGCGCCGGCCCGCAAGCGACGGGCTGTGAACAGGGCAGGCAAATCCGTCCTGCTGGTTGCGGATAATTTCAATGCGACCTTTGATGGTTCCGTCATCGAGGCCGCCGAGATCGTGCTGGAGGCGCTGGGATACCGCGTGACGCGTCTGTCAGGATTGGCGAGCGGCAAGGCGGAGGCAGTTCTGGGCTTTCGCGACCGGTTCCAGCGCATCGCCAGACAGCGCTACAACAGCCTGATGCGCCATGCCGCGCGGTATGATGCGCTTGTTGAAATAGAGCCCGCGATTTCTGCCATGGCCGGGGACGACTATGCCCAATTGGGTCTGCGCTGCGACACGCTCTGGAGCATCGACAGGTTTCTGGCGGAGGAAATTCGCGCAGGGGACATCAGGCTGCCGCGTTTGGCGCGGGCTGAAGATGCGGTGCTGCTGGCCCATTGCACCGAGCGCACCGCCGATCCCGCAGTTTCCACACGCTGGCAGGCGATCTTTGACGCGCTGGGGCTGCGCCTCGCTGTTCAGGAAACGGGATGTTGCGGCATGGCGGGGACCTTTGGTCATGAGAAAAGCAATCTCGCGATGTCAAAACAGCTGTTCGAGATGCATTGGGCGGATGAGATTGCCGATCCGACCCGAACCCCCTTGGCGACCGGGTTCTCCTGCCGCTCTCAGGTCAAGCGCTTTGCCGGTGCGCGCGCGCTGCATCCGCTGGAGTATTTGAGCCGCAAAATCGCGCAGCAGGATCATCCGGCCATGAGGTGACGCCCATCGGGTGGCGCAACTGGCGAGGGGCCCCACTGCGCTGGCATTGCGGAAGACGAAGGTTTGGGGTAGCCCAATGATGGAAAACCGTCATGGAGACTCTCATGGCTCGTCGCCCCACCACCCAGGATGTCGCCCGAGAGGCCGGTGTCAGCGTCACAACCGTTGATCGCGCGCTCAATGGCCGGGCAAAGGTGCGCGAGGAAACCATGCGCAAGATCGCGCAGGCAGCGCATAAGCTTGGCTATCACGCGCGCGGATTGATCGAACGGAACCTTGATGCCGCAGTGCCGGAGATGACCTTTGGCTTCCTGCTCATCAAGAAAAACCAGGAGTTCTACCAGAACTTCGCGCGCGAGCTTGAACAGGCGGTCGCGGCGCGGTCGGATATCCGGGGGCGGGCCGTTGTGCGCTTTGCCTCCTCCCAGAGCCCTGAGGATTTTGCAAAGGGGCTGGAAAGCCTCGCGCATTGCGATGCCATCGCTGCGACGGCGGTCAATCATCAGCTGATGGCGCAGGTCGTGAGCGATCTGAAGCAAAGAGGCGTGCCTGTCTTTTCCCTGCTGAATGATTTTGCCCAGGGCGTGCGCCGGAACTATCTTGGTATGAACAATATGAAAATCGGGCGCGTTGCCGCCTGGATGATCACCAAGACGGTGCCAATCCCGGGAAAACTGGCAATTTTCGTCGGCGGCAATCGCTGGCACGGGCATGATCTGCGCGAGGTCGGGTTTCGCTCCTTTGTGCGGGAAAACGCGCCGTCGTTTTCTGTTCTCGATACGCTGGTGAACCTGGAAACCCGGCAGCTGACCTATGAGGCGACGCTGGATCTGCTGGGCAGACATCCTGATCTAAAGGGGATTTATGTCGCCGGTGGTGGCATGGAGGGCGCGATCGCGGCCCTGCGCGAGGCCCACGCCAGCCCGCGTGTGGCGCTGATCGTCAATGAGGTCACCAAGGAAAGCAGCGCCGCCCTGGCCGACGGATATGTGTTGATGGCGATTACCACACCGCTCCCCGCCCTCTGTGCGGATCTTGTTGGGCATATGGTGCGTTCGGTTCAGGAAGGTGATGACGGCATCGCCGGGCAGCATTTCCTCGACCCGCATCTGGTGCTGTCTGAAATGTTGTGATGACGTAAATACGTCACCGTGCATGCGCGGAAAAACGTCATTCTTGGCGAAAACCACGCGGCGATGAATTGACCGTTCCCCTGACATGGCGCAGCGTCCGCCCACACCAAACAGGGTGTCGGGGAGAGGGTCAGGATGAAAACAGCGTTGAACCAGATGACGGTCCGCCGTCTTGGCTATACCGCGTTTCTGGATCTGGCGCAGGCGCTGGGGTGTGTCGGCGTCGAGGTGCGCAATGATCTGGGCCGTCCGCTGTTTGACGGGCTGGACGCGGCAGAGGCCGGTGCAATGGCGCGGGACCGGGGCCTGCGCCTGTTGGGGTTGAGCGAAGTCTACGCCTTCAACTCCTGGTCCGATGAGATCCGCACCAAGGTCGAGGCGCTTTTGTCTGCGGCCAAGGCGTCGGGAGCGGAAACCATCAGCCTGATCCCGCGCAATGACGGCACGCAAACCGGCAATGGCGAGCGGCAGGCCAATCTGCGCATCGCGCTCAAGCAAATCCTGCCGATGCTGCAAGCGGCGGATATGGTCGCCTTGGTAGAGCCGCTGGGATTTGCCCGCTCGTCGCTGCGCTCCAAGGCGGAGCTGGTCGATGTGATCGAGGATCTGGGCGCCGGCGATCACTACAAGCTGGTGCATGACACGTTTCATCACAGGCTGGCCGAAGAGGATGCGATGTTCGCCAAGCAGACCGGCATCCTGCATGTGTCCGGTGTTGTGGATGCGGCGCCGTCCGTGGCGCAGATGGAGGACGAACATCGCGTTCTGGTCAACGCCGATGATCGTCTTGGCAATATCGAGCAGATCAAGGCGCTGCGCGCGGCGGGCTACGAAGGGGCGATTTCCTTTGAATGCTTCGCCCCCGAGGTTCACGCGATGAGTGAGCCATATGCGGCGCTCAAGCGCTCGTTTGATTTTATCGCTTCCGCGCTTCAGCCGAACGCAGGCTGAGCCAGAGGCGCAACGGCCCCTGAGGAGGGGGTTTCCGGCAGAGGAACGGTGCGCCGGACACCATCAAAGGGAGGAAAACCATGAAAAAGACCTTGATTGCGGCGGGCCTGGCTTCGCTCATGTCCACCACTGCCATGGCCGAAAACATCGGCGTGTCGATGGCGCTGTTTGACGACAACTTTCTGACCGTGCTGCGCAACGGGATCCAGGACCTGGCCGACGGCATGGAGGGTGTCGATGTCCAGATCGAGGACGCGCAGAACGACGTCGCCAAGCAGCTGGACCAGATCAACAACTTCGCGGCCTCGGGTGTCGATGCGATCATCGTGAACCCCGTCGATACCTCGGCAACCGCTGCGATGACCAAGGCGGCCGCCGATGCGGGTATTCCGCTTGTTTATGTGAACCGCCAGCCGATCAATGTGGATTCGCTGCCGGACAATCAGGCCTTTGTAGCGTCGAACGAAATCGAATCCGGCACGCTCGAGAGCTTTGAGGTCTGCAAGATGCTGCGCGCGATGGGCAAATCTGGCGGCGCCAAGGCCTATGTCTTGATGGGCGAGTTGTCGAACCAGGCGGCCGTGCAGCGCACCAAGGATGTCGAGGACATCCTCGGCACCGACATGTGCAGCTTTATCGAGGTGGTCGATCAGCAGACCGCCAATTGGTCGCGCGACGAAGCACAGGATCTGATGACCAACTGGCTGTCCACCGGCGAAGCCTTTGACGCGGTGATCGCCAACAACGACGAAATGGCGATCGGTGCCATTCAGGCAATGAAGGCGCAGGGGCTGGATATGGCGGATATCGTTGTCGGCGGTGTCGATGCCACCCAGGACGCGCTAGCCGCGATGGAAGCGGGCGATCTGGATGTGACCGTGTTCCAGAACGCCGCAGGGCAGGGCGCCGGCGCGCTGGATGCGGCGCTGAAACTGGCCCGGGGCGAGGACGTGGAGCAGAAGGTCTACATCCCCTTCGAGCTGGTCACCCCCGCGACGCTCGACATGTATATGTCGAAAAACTGAGGTCGATAAAAACGCATGGGCGGTGCCTTTGGGCGCCGCTCCGCCTGGTTCCGGCGCGAGGGCAGGGACCAGGCAGGCAAACGCGACATTGGTCTAACGGGCGGACGCGGCGCCGTTCGGTTTGATCACAAAGACAAGGTCGCGAAAAAGGGAGAAGACAGGATGTCCGAGACGTCCCATGGAATTGGCGGGTTGACGTTCGACTCGAAAAAACGCGCCTGGCCGAACGAGATGAACGTTCTTATCGCGCTGGTCGCGATCGTGATTATCTTTGAGGTCCTGGGGCAGGTCTTGCCCTATATGAAGGGGCAGAGCCTGCTGTTTGATTTCAATACGGCGCGGGACGGCACCATTCTGAATATGGCACGTCTGAAGATCATCATCCTTCAGGTGTCGATTATCGGCATGATCGCCATCGGCTCAACCCAGGTGATCCTCTTGGGTGGGATTGATCTGTCCCCCGGCTCTGTTGTCGGCTTGACGGCGATGATCGCCATGAGCTTTGCCCAGACGGCGCTGGTCAACGGCAACCCCAACCCCAAGGCTGTGTTTGGCGAGGGCTGGATGGATCTGCCGGTGCTGGTCCCCATTGCGGTGGCCTTTGCCGTCGGCATCATCGCGGGTGCAATCAACGGGCTGCTGATCGCTTATACCCGTATTCCACCCTTTATCGCCACGCTCGGCATGATGGTGACCGCACGCGGCGCGGCGAAATGGTGGTCCAAGGGGCAGCCGATCTCCTTTCCGACGGAGCCTTTTTCGAGCATCGGGAACGGCATGTCCGGCTGGTCGCCGGTGGTGATATTTGTCGGGCTGGCGCTGCTGTTCCACCTGATCCTGAAATACACGGTCTATGGCAAACACACCTATGCCATCGGCTCCAACGAGGATGCGGCGCGCATGTCGGGCATCAAGGTCGACCGCCACAAGGTGCTGGTCTACACGATCGCCGGGATGCTCGCGGGGCTGTCGGCGCTGGTGCTGGCCTCCAAGAACCTGACGGCGCAGGCGGGCATGGGCGTGATGTATGAGCTCGACGCCATCGCCATGACCGTGATCGGCGGTGTCAGCCTTGCCGGTGGGCGCGGCTCTATTGTGGGCACCGTGCTGGGGGCGCTGATCTTTGGGGTCATCATCTCGGGTTTCACCTATCTGCGCCTCGACGCCTATTACCAGGAAATGGTCAAGGGCGTGATCATTGTGGCAGCCGTGGTTCTGGACCAATGGCGCCGTCATCGTGCCGCCGCACGGTCCTAGGGGAGGAAGATCATGGCAAGCGACGTGCAAACCAACACAGGCAAGAGTGCCGCCCTGGGCGATATCATTCTTGAGACCCGCAACCTGACCAAACATTACGGCGGCGTGCAGGCGCTGAATGATGCGAATTTCACCCTGCGCCGGGGCGAACATGTGGCGATCATGGGGGACAATGGCGCCGGGAAATCGACCTTTGTGCGCCAGATCACCGGGGTTGAGACCCGCACCCGGGGCGAGGTGATATTCGACGGCAAGCCGGTGCATTTTGAAAACCCGATGGACGCCCGCAATGCCGGGATCGAAACCGTGTTCCAGACGCTGGCGCTGGCCGATCAGCTGGATGTGCCCGACAATCTGTTCCTCGGCCGCGAGCTGGTGAAGTTCAGGCTGGGGCCGTTTTCGATCCTGGATTACAAGGCGATGCGGGAACGCACCATCGAGGCGCTGGAGAAAACCGGGGTGAAAATCCCCAACATTCGCGGCACCATCGAACGTATGTCCGGTGGCCAGCGGCAATGTGTGGCGATCGCCCGCACCGCGACCTTTCACAGCAAGCTGACGATCATGGACGAGCCAACCGCCGCGCTTGGGGTGCAGGAAACCGCGCAGGTGGAAAACATCATCCGCACGCTGAAGGAGCAAGGCGAGCCGCTGATCCTGATCAGCCACAACATGCGGCAGGTGATGGATCTGTGCGACCGTATCGTGGTGTTTCGCAGGGGGCGCATCTGCGCCAACCTCGATATCCGCAATCAGCAGGTGACGGGCGAGGATGTCGTCGCCTATATCACCGGCGCCAAGACCCAACCGGAATATTCCGACGCGGCCTGACAGATCGGGCCACGGACCGATCAAGACCACATCGCGGGCTTGCCCGTTTATGCCGAACCGCCCGGCCATCGCCGGCGACCAAGAGTGAGAAAGAAAATGACAGTCAGATTTGGAGTCCTGGGAGCCGGGCGGATCGGGCAGGTGCATGCCAAAGCGATTTCGGAGGTGCCCGGCGCGACGCTTGTTGCCGTGGCGGATGCGATCGAGGCCGCGGCGCAGGCGCTGCACGATCAATATGGCTGCGACATCCGCAGCATCGAGCAGATCGAGCAATCGGACGACATCGACGCGGTGATCATCTGCACCCCGACCGACACCCATGCGGATCTGATCGAAAGCTTCGTAAAGGCGGGCAAGGCGGTCTTTTGTGAAAAGCCTGTTGATCTGGACGTGGCGCGGGCGCGTCAGGTGATCGAGACGGTCGAGGCCGAAGATGGCGTGCTCATGGTCGGCTTTCAGCGCCGCTTTGACCCGGATTTCCGCGCGCTCAAGGCCGCCATCGACGCGGGCCGCATTGGCGAAGTCGAGATGGTCACCCTGACCTCGCGCGATCCGGGCGCGCCGCCGCATGACTATATCACCCGCTCGGGCGGTATCTTTCGCGATATGACCATCCATGATTTCGACGTCGCGCGCTGGCTTCTGGGCGAAGAGGTGGAAAGCGTCATGGCGCAGGCCTCGGTGCTGACCGATCCCAAGATCGAGGAACTCGGCGATTATGACAGCGTCAATGTGATCCTGTGCACCGCCTCGGGCAAGCAATGCACCATCACCAACAGCCGCCGCGCCAGCTATGGCTATGATCAGCGCATCGAGGTGCATGGCTCCAAAGGTTCGGTTTCTGCGATGAACCAGCGCGAAGCCAATATCGAGATCGCCAATGGCGAGGGCTACACCAAGCCGCCGCTGCTGAATTTCTTCATGTCGCGCTACACGGCGGCCTATGCGGCGGAGATCGCCGCCTTTGTCGCGGCGCTGGAGCAGGGCCAGCCGACCGAGACAACCGGGCAGGACGGGCTGCGGGCGCTGGAACTGGCGGATGCGGCGCTGCAATCGGCCAAAAGCGGGCAAGCCGTCCTGCTGTGACGGCAGGCGGGAAAAGGAGCTGCGGATGACCACCATCATGCCGGAAAAACCACTGGGTGTTGCGCTGATCGGCACCGGGTTTATGGGCAAATGTCACGCCCTGGCCTGGCGCAATGTTGCGGCGGTCTTTGGCGGGGCGCATCCGCGGCTTGAGCTTCTGTGCGACACGCCGCAGGACAAGGCCCGCGCCTTTGCCGCGCAATTCGGGTTTGCCCGGGCCACGGCGGACTGGCAGGAGGCGGTGCGGGATCCCGCCGTCGATGTGTTGTCGATCACGGTTCCAAACGGCTTGCACCGCCCCATCGCCGAGGCGGCGCTGGCGGCGGGAAAGCACCTGTGGCTGGAAAAACCCATGGCGCTGACCCTGGCGGATGCCCGCGCCATGGCCCGGCTGGCCAGCCGCCACCCGCGGCAGGTCACCATTCTGGGCTACAACTACACCCGCGCGCCCGCCTTTCAGGCCGCGGTCGAGATGCTGCGCCAGGGAGTGATCGGCACGCCCCGCAGCTTTCGCGGGGTCTATGACGAGGATTACAGCGCCGACCCCGACCTGCCCTGGCATTGGCGCATGACCCATGCGGGCGGCGGCCTTGGTGCGCTTGGGGATCTGGGCTGCCATCTGGTCAGCCAGATGCTGCAACTGATGGGCGATGTCGAAGACCTCAGCGCGATCACCCAGATCGCCATCCCCGAGCGGCGCGCGCCGGATGGGATGAAGCCGGTCGAAAACGAAGACAGCGCGCTGGCGATGATCCGCTTCAAAAGCGGCGCGCAGGGCTCTTTTGCCACCTCGCGGGTGGCGCGGGGGCGCAAATGCCGCTTGCAGTGGGAGGTTCACGGCTCCGACGGCAGCATCGTTTTTGATCAGGAAAACATGAACGAACTCTGGGTTCATCGCGCAGGAGAAGCCGGGTTTACCCGCCATCTGACCGGCCCCGAACAGCCCGATTTTTCCGCCTTCTGCCCGGCCCCCGGGCATAACTTCGGCTTCAACGAACAGAAGGTGATCGAGGCGCGCGATCTGTGCCGTGCCATCGCTGGTGGCCCCGCCTGCGGCCCCGATTTTGCCGAAGGTCTGAAGATCGAGCGGATCATACATGCCATGGCGGCCTCAGAGGGGCGGACCATAAGACTTGAGGATTTTGAAAATGACCAAACCGCTTGATGTTATCACCATCGGCCGGGCCGGTGTGGATCTCTACGGCGCGCAGATCGGCGGGCGGCTGGAGGATATGGCCTCCTTTGACAAATATATCGGTGGCTCGCCCACCAATATCGCCTGCGGGACGGCGCGGCTGGGGCTGACATCGGCGCTGATCAGCCGGGTTGGCGCGGAACATATGGGCCGGTTCATCCTTGAACAACTGGCCCGCGAGGGGGTCGAGACACGCGGCGTCAAAACCGACCCCGAGCGACTGACCGCGCTGGTGATCCTCGGCATTCGCGACCAAGAGCAGTTTCCGCTGATCTTTTATCGCGAGAATTGCGCCGATATGGCGCTCTGCGAAGAGGATATCGACCCGGAGTTCATCAAGAGCGCCCGCTCCGTTGTGCCCACCGGCACCCATCTGAGCCACCCGCGTACCCGCGCCGCAGTGCTGAAGGCGCTGACCATTGCGCGGGAAAACGGCGTGAAGACGGCGCTGGACATCGACTATCGGCCAAACCTCTGGGGGGTGCTGGGGCACGGCGATGGCGAGAGCCGCTTTGCCGAGAGCGCCGAGGTCACCGAAAAGCTGCAATCCACCCTGCATCTGTTTGACCTGATCGTCGGCACAGAAGAGGAATTCCACATCGCCGGTGGCTCTACCGACACGATCAAAGCCCTGCGCGCGGTGCGGGCAGTCTCAAGCGCGACCTTGGTGTGCAAACGCGGGCCGATGGGGGCCGTGGCCTTCACCGGCGATATCCCCGAGAGCCTTGATGCCGGCCAGACCGGCCCCGGTTTCCCCATCGAGGTCTTCAACGTGCTGGGGGCCGGGGATGGCTTCATGTCCGGGCTGCTCAAGGGCTGGCTCGACGGGGAAGACTGGCCCACCGCGCTGAAATACGCCAATGCCTGCGGTGCCTTTGCGGTCAGTCGCCATGGCTGCACCCCGGCGTATCCGACCTGGGATGAGCTGCAATTCTTCTTTGAGCGCGGCATCAAACAGCCCGATCTGCGCAATGATGCGGAACTGGAGCAGGTCCATTGGGCCAGCACCCGCCATACGCGTCCCGGCGGCGACTGGCAGGCGCTGCGCAGCTTTGCCTTTGATCACCGCAAGCAGCTGGAGGAAATGGCGGGCTATACCCCCGAAAAAGGCAGCGCCTTCAAGGAACTCTGCCTCGATGCGGCGCTAAGGGTTCAGGACGGCAAACCGGGCTATGGCATTTTATGCGACAATCGCATTGGCCGCGCGGCGCTGCATCGTGCCTCTGGCAGTGGGCTGTGGATCGGTCGCCCGACCGAGCTGCCCGGCTCGCGTCCGATCAAATTTGAACCCGAGCTTGGCGTTGATCTTGGTGGCCTGCGGGAATGGGCCGCCGAGAATGTGGTCAAGCTGCTGGTCTTTTGCCACCCGGAGGATAGCGCCGAGACCCGCGCGATGCAGGAAGAGCGCGTCAAACGGTTGTTTACCGCAGCGCGGCGGGCGGGGCTTGAGACGCTATTGGAGGTGATCCCCTCCAAAGTCGCGCCAGTGGATGACGACAGCACCGCAACCCTGATCCAGCAGTTCTATGATATCGGTGTTTATCCCGATTGGTGGAAGCTGGAGCCCTTCAAGACCGATGCCGCCTGGCAGAAGGCGGTTGACGCGATTATGCGCAACGATCCCCGAACCCGCGGCATTGTGGTACTGGGGCTGGACGCGCCGGAAGCCGCCCTGGCGGAGAGCTTTGCGCTGGCGGCAAAACAGCCCCTGGTCAAAGGGTTTGCGGTGGGGCGCACCATCTTTGGCGATGCGGCGCGCGCCTGGCTGAAGGGTGAGATGACAGATGCAGAGGCCGTAGAGCAGATGGCCGGGCGCTATGCGCGGCTCTGCGCGATCTGGGACAAGGCACGGGCCGGGGCCCGTCTGAACGAGGAATAAACCAATGAGCGGAACAATCAGGCTGACGGCGGCGCAGGCCATGGTGAAATGGCTCTCCGTGCAGATGATCGACGACGGCGAGACAGCAGGCCAAGCAGAGCCCAGCCGTTTTATCGAAGGCATCTGGGCAATTTTTGGCCATGGCAATGTCGCGGGCATGGGCGAGGCGCTTTATCACGCGCGCGAGGATTTCCCGACCCTGCGCGGCCAGAACGAACAGACCATGGCCCATGCCGCCATCGCCTATGCCAAGGCAAGCAAGCGCAGACGGGCGATGGCAGTGACCTCTTCGATCGGGCCGGGCGCCACGAATATGGTGACTGCGGCGGGGCTGGCGCATGTGAACCGCCTGCCGGTGCTGTTCATTCCCGGTGATGTCTTTGCCAACCGCGCGCCGGATCCGGTGCTGCAACAGATCGAGGATTTCGATGATGCCATGGTCAGCGCCAATGACTGCCTGCGGCCGGTGTCGCGGTATTTCGACCGGATCAGCCGCCCCGAGCACCTGCTGACCGCGCTGCCGCGTGCCCTGCAAACAATGACCGACCCAGCCAAATGCGGCCCCGTCACGCTGGCCTTCTGTCAGGACACCCAGGCCGAAGCCTTTGACTACCCGGAGAGCTTCTTTGCGCCCAAGACCTGGCGCATCCGTCGCCCGGAACCGGACGCCGCAGAGCTGGCGGAGGTCGTGGCTGCGATCAAGGCCGCGCAACGTCCGGTGATCGTTGCGGGGGGCGGTGTGATTTATTCCGCTGCCGAGGCGCGCCTGCAAGCCTTTGCCGCGCAGCACAATATCCCCTTTGTCGAGAGCCAGGCCGGCAAGTCGGCCATTGCCTGGGATGATGCGCGCAATCTGGGTCCGGCGGGGGTGACCGGGGGCGATGCGGCCAACCGGGCGCTCGGCGAGGCGGATCTGGTGATTGGCGTCGGCACCCGCTTTCAGGATTTCACAACCGGGTCCTGGACGGTGTTTGCAAATCCCGCACGGCGGCTGATTTCGATCAACGTCACCGGCTACGACGCCGCCAAACACAATGCGATCAGCCTCGTTGCCGATGCCAAAGTGGCGCTGGAGAAAATCAGCGATGCGCTGGGAGCGCAGCGCTGGCCCGACCATGACAGCGCCGCGCGCGCCGCTTGGTACGAGACAACAGATGCGGTGATGGCGGCGCCCAATGGCTCTGGGCTGCCCAGTGACGCGCAGGTGATCGGCGCGGTGCAGCGGCAGGCGCTGCCCGACACGGTGGTGATGTGCGCCGCGGGCACCATGCCGGGCGCGCTGCACACGCTGTGGCGGGCAGGGCAGGGCGGCTATCACATGGAATACGGCTATAGCTGCATGGGCTACGAGGTGGCCGGTGCGATGGGCATCAAACAGGCAAACCCGGATCGTGACGTGATCTGCTTTGTCGGCGATGGCTCCTACATGATGGCCAACTCCGAGCTGGCCACCGCCGTGATGCGCCGGGTGCCCTTTACCGTGGTGCTGACCGACAACCGCGGATACGGCTGCATCAACCGGCTGCAAATGGGCACCGGCGGCGCGGAGTTCAACAATCTGTACAGCTCGACCGATGTGGAGGCGCAGCCCGAGATCGACTTTGTCGCCCATGCGGGCGCCATGGGGGCTCATGCGGTCAAGGCGGCGTCGATAGCTGAGCTGGAAGAGCAGATCCAGTCGGCGCGCGGACGCGACATTCCGACGGTGATCGTCATTGACACCGACCCCTACCCCGGCACCGGCGCCGGTGGCTTCTGGTGGGATGTGGCGGTGCCCGAGGTGTCCGAACGCGAAGAGGTTCGCGCGGCCCGTGCCCAATATGTAAAACAAACCGCGCAGCAGCGCGCGGATTAAGAAAGACTGACCATGATCCACATTGGTATCTCTCCCATCGCCTGGCAAAACGACGACCTGCCAGAGCTGACCGCCGCCTATACGATGGAGCAGGCGCTGAAAGAGGCGCGCGAGATCGGCTATACCGGCGTCGAACGCGGCCGCCGCATGCCCGCCGACACCGAGGGGCTGCGGGCCTATCTGGAACGCTACGACATCGCGCTCTGCGGCGGCTGGTGTTCCGGCAATCTGATGAAAAACACGGTCGCCGAGGAAATCGAAGCGGTGCGCGAACAGGTCACCCAGTTTGCGGCATTGAACGCCCCCTGCCTTGTCTATGCGGAATGCTCGAACACGGTGCAGGGTGATCAGGCGGTGCCGCTTGGCCGCCGCCCAAAACTCTCGCGCGATGACATCACCGCCTATGCGGGCAAGCTTTCGGAGCTGGCGAAATGGATGGCGGATGAGGGCATGGCCCTGGCCTATCACCACCACATGGGCTCGATGATCGAGGATCAGGCAGATGTGGATGCGCTGATGGCGGGATCCTCGCCCGAGGTGACGCTGCTTTTTGATACCGGGCATCTGGCCTTTGGCGGGGCGGATGTGCTTGGCACGCTCGACAAATGGGGTGATCGCATCCGGCATGTGCACTATAAGGATGTCCGCACCGATGTCGCAGCACGGGCGCGCGCCGAAGGCTGGTCGTTTCTGGATGCGGTGATTGCCGGGGCCTTTACGGTGCCGGGTGATGCCGAGGGCAGTGTTGATTTCGCCGCCGTGACCAACAAGCTGGCGGGCATGGGCTATGAAGGCTGGATCGTCGTCGAGGCCGAACAGGACCCGGCCAAGGCGCCGCCCTATGATTATTCGAAGATCGGATATGATCACATCGCGATGCTGTGCAATGCCGCCGGGCTGTCGGTGGCGGGTCGACCCACCCCGGCCAAGCCGCATGTTTGACCTGCGCCACCCGTTCTTTAACCCGCTGTGGCGGCGGGTTTTGACGGTTGTGATGGCTTCGGGCTGGGCGCTGGTCGAGCTTGCAACAGGCAGCCCCGGCTGGGCGTTGATGTTCGGCGCGGTCGGCGCCTGGGCAGCTTATGCGCTGCTCTTGACCTGGACACCGGTGGAGGACAAAGGGCGCGATCAGGACTGATCTGGCCTCTTTGTCCCAGGCCATGGCCCGCGCGGGATGTCGCTGCGGCGGAAAATCACTTGGCAATGCGCCTCACGATTATGTCCGTCGCTCCCACACGGTCTGTCGCCGGGCTGTTCATGTCTTTTGCGGTATGGCGCGACGCCATCCTGCAACCGAGCTGCTTTGGCGCCGGAGCGTCATGTCAGGCAGTTCCGCCGCTATTCTGCCTATTCGGTCTGTGTTTTCGGAACCTTCGCGACCTGCGCGCGTTGTCTCACTGAACGCAACATAGGAGTACACAATGGCTGAAGCCCTGAAAGTTGTCCCGTCCGAAAGCAGCGTATCGACCGGCGTGCGCGATACCGCGACCCTGGCCGACGCGCTGTCACATGTTCTGTCCGACACCTATCGGCTGGTGTTCAAGACCCATGCCTGTCACTGGAATGTTGAAGGTTCCCTCTTCTATTCCGTGCACAAACTGACCGAAGAGCAGTACAGCAATATGTTCGCGGCAACCGATCAGCTGGCAGAGCGGATCCGTGCCTTGGGCCATCTGGCGCCTTCCCGGTTGGAGGATGTGATCGAACAGTCCCGGGTGGCAGACCCTGATGCACAGGGCGATGCAGCTTCGATGGTGGCTGACCTGGCGAAAGATCACGAAAAACTGGCCCATCGCTTGCATGCGCTGATTGAACTGGCGGGCGAGCGCAAGGATCCGGTGACCGAGGATATGGCCACCGCGCGAAGTGCCTTCCACGAACAGGCGGCCTGGATGCTGCGATCATTGGCAAAAAGCTGATGAAACTGAAAAAAAGCCCTGCCATTGCGGCAGGGTTTTTTTCTGCCCGGACATGTGTCTGCCACGTCTTCGCACACCCGTGACCCGCCAAACTCATCACCCTGCATGAATTGGGTCAGCGAGTTCCTGCAATGGTTCCCGATTGAGAGCCTGTTGGCACCGTGTGGCGGAGTGCAGTTTCTTTCAGGTATGAATATTTTATACTTGAAGTAAATTCGGTTCTTACCTAGGCTTTGCTCAAGGGTCGGGCCAGACCCCGGATGAATTACCGGCAGGGAGAGCCAACAATGCGTGTTGCATGTCTCGGAGGAGGTCCGGCGGGTCTCTATTTCGCTATCTCGATGAAATTGCGTGACCCGTCGCATGAGGTCGTCGTGTTCGAGCGCAATCGCGCCAACGACACCTTCGGCTGGGGGGTGGTGCTGTCTGATGACGCGCTCGAAAACCTGGAGGTCAACGACCCGGTCAGCGCTCAGGCGATCCGCGATCATTTTGCCTATTGGGATGATATCGCGGTCATCCATGATGGGGTGCGCACCGTCTCGGGCGGCCATGGTTTTGCCGGGATCGGGCGGCGGCAGATGTTGATCCTGTTGCAGGAACGTGCGCGCGAATTGGGCGTGGATCTGCGCTTTGAGACCGAATTCGACAACGCCGAAGTGTTCCGCAAGGACTATGATCTGGTGGTTGCGACGGATGGGATCAATTCGCGCGTGCGCTCCGAGTATATCGAGGAGTTCCGCCCTGATATCGACGTGCGGGAATGTAAATTCGTCTGGCTCGGCACTCATCAGAAATTCGATGGGGCCTTTACCTTTATCTTTGAAAAGACCGAACATGGCTGGGTCTGGGCCCATGTTTACCAGTTCGACAACGACACCGCGACCTTCATCGTGGAATGCCAGCAGGACACTTGGGAGCGCTGGGGCTTCGAGGGCATGTCCAAGGAGCAGATCGTCGAAACCTGCCGCCAGATTTTTGCGTCCCACCTGGGCGGGCATGAGCTGATGTCCAATGCCGCGCATCTGCGCGGCGCGGCGGTCTGGATGAATTTCCCGCGGGTGATCTGCGAGACCTGGCACTATGAAAACGTGGTGCTGATGGGCGATGCGGCGGCGACCGGGCATTTCTCGATCGGGTCGGGGTCACGCCTGGCGTTTGACAGTGCGATCTCGCTGGCCAGCTATCTGCATTCCGAACCGACGATGGAAGCGGCCTTCGAGCGCTATCAGGAGGAGCGCCGCCTGGAGGTGCTGCGTCTGCAATCGGCGGCGCGCAACAGCCTGGAGTGGTTCGAACAGGTCGAGCGTTATCTCGACCTGGATCCGGTGCAGTTCAACTATTCCCTGCTGACCCGTTCGCAGCGGATTTCCCACGAAAACCTGCGGCTGCGCGATCCGAAATGGCTGGAAAGCGCCGAGCGCTGGTTCCAGACCCGCGCGGGCGTGGCCGAGGATGCGCCGGTGCGCGCGCCGATGTTCGCGCCGTTCCAGCTGCGCGAGATGGCGCTGAAAAACCGCATCGTGGTGTCGCCGATGGCGCAATACAAGGCCGAGGATGGCTGCCCCACCGATTGGCATCTGGTGCATTATGGCGAACGCGCCAAGGGCGGGGCGGGGTTGGTTTATACCGAAATGACCTGCGTTTCGGCCGAGGGGCGGATCACCCCGGGCTGTCCGGGTCTCTATGACCCGTCGCATGAGGCCGCATGGCGCCGGCTGACGGATTTTGTGCATGATCAGACCGACGCCAAGGTCTGCTGCCAGATCGGGCATTCGGGGCGCAAGGGTTCCACGCAGCTGGGCTGGCAGCAGATGGATGCGCCGCTGGAGAGCGGCAACTGGGAGACCGTCTCGGCCTCTGCCATTGCCTGGTCTGCCAATAACCCGGCGCCGCGCGAAATCAGCCGTGCGGAGATGGACGCAATTCGCGACCAGTTTGTGGCCTCTGCGGAAATGGCGGATCGCGCCGGTTTTGACATGATCGAGCTTCACGCGGCGCATGGCTATCTGATTTCGTCCTTTATTTCGCCAGCGTCGAACCAGCGCCAGGATGAGTATGGCGGCAGCCTTGAAAACCGCATGCGCTATCCGCTGGAGGTGTTTCAGGCCATGCGTGCGGTCTGGCCCGAGGCCAAGCCGATGTCGGTGCGGATCTCTGCCAATGACTGGCTGGGCGAGGATGGCGTCACCCCCGAAGAGGCGGTCAAGATTGCGCGACTGTTCTCGGAGGCGGGCGCGGATATCATCGACGTCAGCGCCGGCCAGACCAGCACCGAGGCCAAGCCGGTCTATGGCCGCATGTTCCAGACCCCCTTCAGTGATCGCATCCGCAACGAGGCCGGGATCGCCACCATGGCCGTCGGCAATATCTTTGAGGCCGATCATGCCAATTCGATCCTGATGGCGGGGCGTGCCGATTTGGTGGCGGGGGGCCGTCCGCATCTTGCCGATCCGTTCTGGACCCTGCACGAGGCCGCGCGCCTCGGGGATCGGGCGGCCCCGGACTGGCCGCTGCCCTATCTTGCCGGTCGCGATCAGGCCTGGCGTCTGGCGGACCGCGAAGCGGAGACAATCCGGGTATGAGCGTTGAGAACCGTCACATCATCGTCACTGGCGGCGGCACCGGCGTGGGCCGCGCCATGGCCGAGGCCTTTGCCCATGCGGGGGCCAAGGTTACCATCATGGGCCGCCGCGAGGCGCCGTTGCGCGAGGTGGCCAAACAGCACAAGTTCATCGGCTGGGTGTGCTGCGATGTGACCGACCCGGAGGCGGTGAGAGCCGCCTTTGGTCAGGCGCGTGATCTCAATGGTCCGGTCAGCGTCGTGGTGGCCAATGCCGGCGCCGCCGAAAGCGTGCCCTTCCACCGCATGACCCCGGAGCAGTTGCAATCCATGCTGGCGGTCAACCTTGGCGGTGTGGTCAATGTCTGGCAAGCTGGTCTGCCGGATATGAAGGCCGAGGGCTGGGGGCGGTTGATCGCTGTCGCCTCGACCGCCGGGCTCAAGGGGTTCGCCTATGTGTCGGGCTATGCGGCGGCAAAGCACGCGGTTGTCGGGCTGACCCGCTCGCTGGCGCAGGAGCTGGGCGGCAGCGGGATCACCGCCAACGCGATTTGCCCCGGTTTCATCGAGACGCCGCTGCTGGAACGCTCCATCAACAATATCATGGAAAAGACCGGCATGGACGAGGCCGCCGCAAGGGCCAATCTGGTGGCGGGCAATCCGCAAGGGCGCTTCATTCAGCCGGATGAGGTGGCGGGCGCCGCGCTATGGCTGAGCTCCGAGGCGGCGCGCTCGGTCAACGGCCATGCGCTCTCGGTTGCGGGGGGCGAGATATGACACCAAAACTGGCAGAAACCGACCAGGGCGATCCGCTGTCGAAATCGCGGCTGCGGCTCTGGCTGAGGCTGCTAAAGACGTCGGGCCTGATCGAAGAGGAGCTGCGCCGCCGGATGCGCGCCGAACTGGGGACCACCCTGCCACGCTTTGACGTGATGTCGGCGCTGGCGCGCACCCCCGAGGGCCTGAAGATGAGCGAGATTTCGCGGCGCTTGCGGGTCTCGAACGGCAATATCACCGGCATCGTCGACAAGCTGACCGAAGAAGGCATAGCCCTGCGGGTCGCGGTGCCGGACGACCGACGCGCCAATCTGGTGCGGCTGACACCCAAGGGACAGGCGGTTTTTGCCGAACACGCCAGCCGTCACGAAGCCTGGATCGACGAAATCCTGACCGGGCTGAACGCCGATGATGTGGCGGGGGTGGGGGAGGGGGCCGACCCCCTCTCTGATACGCTGGAGGAGGGCTGACATGCGCAGCGACGTGACCCATTTTCAATGCCGGATCGAGGAGGGGATCGCGCATCTGGCGCTGGATCGTCCCGACCGCAAGAACCCGCTGACTTTTGACAGCTACGCGGAGCTGCGCGACTGGTTTCGCGACCTGCATTACGATGACGAGGTCAAGGCGGTGGTCTTTGGCTCCAATGGCGGCAATTTCAGCTCGGGCGGCGATGTGCATGACATTATCGGCCCGCTGACAAAGATGAACATGAAAGAGCTGTTGGCCTTTACCCGCATGACCGGCGATCTGGTCAAGGCGATGATTGGCTGCGGCAAGCCCATAATCGCTGCGGTGGACGGGATCTGCGCCGGGGCAGGGGCGATCATCGCCATGGCGTCGGACCTGCGGGTGGCAACGCCGGAGGCCAAGGTGGCGTTCTTGTTCAACCGGGTCGGGCTGGCGGGCTGCGACATGGGGGCCTGTGCAATGCTGCCACGGATCATCGGCCAGGGCCGCGCGGCGGAGCTGCTCTATCTCGGGCGGGCGATGTCGGCGGATGAGGGCGAGCGCTGGGGCTTCTTCAATCGCGTGGTGGCGCGGGATGATCTGCTGACCACCGCGCAGGACATGGCCGCACGGATCGCGGCCGGGCCGGGTTTTGCCAATATGATGACCAAGACCATGCTGGCGCAGGAATGGTCAATGGGGCTGGAGCAAGCGATCGAGGCCGAGGCGCAGGCGCAGGCGATCTGCATGCAGGGGCAGGATTTCCACCGCGCCTATCACGCCTTTGTCGCCAAGGAAAAACCAGTGTTCGAGGGCAACTGATGACTGACCGCAGCTTTCTTGACTGGCCGTTCTTCGCGCCTGAGCACCGCGAACTGGCGATCACGCTGGACGATTGGGCCGCCGCCAACCTTGGCACGGTCGATCACAGGGACACGGATGCCGCGTGTCGCCAGTTGGTCACGATGCTGGGCGAGGCAGGTTTTGCCGCGCATTCCGGTGCGATGGATGGCCGGCTGGACGTGCGCAGCCTTTGCCTGATCCGCGAAACGCTGGCGCGCCATGACGGGCTGGCCGATTTCGCCTTTGCCATGCAGGGTCTGGGCACCGGGGCGATTTCGCTCTTTGGTTCGGAGGCGCAGAAATCCGAATGGCTGCCCCTGACCCGCGCGGGCAAGGCGATTTCCGCCTTTGCGCTGACCGAGCCGGGCTCTGGTTCCGACGTCGCCAGCAACACCATGACCGCCGTGCGCGATGGGGACGACTACGTGCTGAATGGCGAAAAGACCTGGATCTCCAACGGCGGCATTGCGGATGTCTACACGCTCTTTGCCCGCACCGGCGAGGCACCGGGGGCCAAGGGCATGTCGGCCTTTATCCTGCCAGCGGGGCTTTCTGGGTTCGAGATTGCCGCGCGGCAGGAGACCATCGCGCCGCACCCGCTGGCGACCTTGCGCTTTAGCGATTGCCGGGTGCCTGCATCCGCGATGCTGGGCGCACCGGGGCAGGGGTTCAAGATCGCGATGTCGGTGCTGGATGTGTTTCGCTCCACCGTGGCGGCGGCGGCACTGGGCTTTGCCCGGCGCGCCTTGGACGAGGCCCTTGCACGTGTCACCTCCCGGCACGTGCAGGGTGCGCCGCTGATCGACTTGCAGATGGTGCAGGGGCATATCGCGGATATGGCGCTGGACGTGGATGCCTCGGCGTTGCTGACCTATCGCGCCGCCTGGGCCAAGGACATGGGCGCGCCGCGTGTCACCCGCGAGGCGGCAATGGCCAAGCTCTATTCCACCGAGGCCGCGCAGAAGGTCATCGACAGCGCCGTGCAGCTGCATGGTGGCGACGGGGTCAGATCCGGCGAGACGGTGGAGAAGCTCTATCGCGAAATCCGCGCCTTGCGGATCTACGAAGGCGCATCGGACGTGCAGCGCGTGGTGATCGCGCGCCAGACACAGGCGGCCATGGGAGGACACTAGCATGCTTGGACAATCGGCACATGTGGACAGTTTCGCGCGCGACAACCTGCCGCCGCCGGACAGCTGGCCCGACCTGCTGCTCGACGGGTTCGACTATCCCGACCGGATGAACGCCGGTGTCGAGATGACCGATGCGATGGTTGCAAAGGGATTTGGCGATCACACCGCCCTGATCGGCAACGGACGGCGGCGCACCTATAAGGAGCTGAGCGACTGGACCAACCGGCTGGCGAATGTGCTGGTCGAGGATCTGGGCGTGAAGCCGGGAAATCGTGTGCTGATCCGTTCGGCCAACAATCCGGCGATGGTGGCCTGCTGGCTTGCCGCCACCAAAGTGGGGGCGGTGGTGATCAACACCATGCCGATGCTGCGCGCCGCGGAGCTGGCGAAATACGTGGAAAAGGCGCAGGTCACCCATGCGCTTTGTGACAGCCGCTTGATGGAGGAAATGACCGCCTGCGCCGCGCTATGCCCGGTGCTGACCTCGGTCACCGCCTTTGATGGCACCTCGAACCACGATGCCGCGCTTGACAAGCTGGCGCTGGAGAAACCCGTGCGCTTTGACGCGGTGCAGACGGCGCAGGACGACGTGGCGCTGATCGGTTTTACCTCCGGTTCGACCGGCGACCCCAAGGGCACAATGCATTTTCACCGCGATCTGATGATCATCGCCGACGGCTACGCCCGCGAGGTGCTGGAGGTGACGCCGGAGGATGTCTTTGTCGGCTCGCCGCCGCTGGCCTTTACCTTCGGGCTTGGCGGGCTGGCGATTTTCCCGCTGCGCTTTGGGGCGGCGGCGACCCTGCTGGAGAACGCCTCTCCGCCGAATATGGTCGAGATCATCGAAAAATACCGTGCCACGGTCTGTTTCACCGCGCCGACCGCCTATCGCGCGATGATGCAGGCGATGGATGAGGGGGCCGATCTGTCGAGCTTGCGGGCGGCGGTTTCAGCAGGGGAAACCCTGCCCGGGCCGGTGTATGACGCGTGGAAGGCCAAGACCGGCAAGCCCATGCTGGACGGCATCGGCGCCACCGAGATGCTGCATATCTTTGTCACCAATCGGTTCAAGGACCACCGCCCCGCCTGCACCGGCAAACCGGTCTCCGGCTACGAGGCCAAGGTGGTCGGCCCCGATGGTGCCGAGCTGCCACGGGGCGAGCCCGGGCGGCTGGCGGTGCGGGGCCCCACCGGTTGTCGGTATCTCTTTGGTGAGCGGCAGGCGGAATATGTGCAGGATGGCTGGAACATCACCGGCGATACCTTTGTGCAGGACGAAGACGGCTATTTCCACTTTGCCGCCCGCAATGACGACATCATCCTGTCGTCGGGCTACAATATCGCCGGCCCAGAGGTCGAGGCCGCACTGCTGGCCCATGACGCGGTGGCCGAATGTGCGGTGATCGGCGTGCCCGACGAGGAGCGCGGCCAGATCGTAGAGGCCCATGTTGTGCTGAGCGCCGCCGAAGTGCCCAGCACGGCAATGGCCAAGACACTGCAAGACCACGTCAAGGCGACGATCGCCCCCTATAAATATCCCCGTTCGATCGTGTTCGCCAAGACGCTGCCCAAGACCGCAACCGGCAAGATCCAGCGCTTTCGCCTGAGGGATCCGTCATGACCAGCACACCCTTCAACCCCGAACAGGACGGCGCCCGCATGAGTTTTGACGGGGCCATGTCCTATGGGGATTATCTCAGGATCGACGAGATCCTGTCCCAGCAAGCGCCGCTCAGCAGCGCCCATGACGAGATGCTGTTCATCATCCAGCATCAGACCAGCGAATTGTGGATGAAACTGGCCATTCACGAACTCTCCGCCGCGCGCGAGGCGCTGCGGCTGGGCGAAATGCCGACCATGTTCAAGATGCTGGCCCGCGTCAGCCGCATCTTTGAGCAGCTCAACAATGCCTGGGACGTGCTGCGCACCATGACGCCGGCCGACTACACGCATTTTCGCCAGACCCTCGGCAATTCCTCGGGGTTTCAGTCCTACCAGTATCGGATGATCGAATTCGTGTTGGGCAACCGCAACGCCAATATGTTGCAACCCCACGAGCATGTGCCGCAGGTGCATGACTGGCTGGCTGCGGAACTGGCCCGTCCCAGTTTCTATGACGATGTTGTCGGGCGGCTGTTTGACGACGTCTACGGCACCCGCGATGCGATGCCCGCGCCCCAACTGGACGGCCCGCATACGGCGCAGCCTGAAATCCAGGCCGCCTGGGCAACCGTCTATCGCGACGTAAACCGCTACTGGACGCTATACGAGCTGGGCGAAAAGCTGGTCGATCTGGAGGATTACTTCCGCCGCTGGCGCTTTAACCACGTCACCACCGTGGAGCGGGTGATCGGCTTCAAGCGCGGCACCGGCGGCACCTCGGGCGTGCAATATCTGCGCCGCATGCTGGGGGTTGAGCTGTTCCCGGAGCTTTGGGCGCTCAGGGGGGAATTGTGACGTGAGTGGTCGCTTTTTGAACCGATGCGCGCCCGCCCGGCTTTTGGCGGCATTAGCCAGGGCGACGTTGCCGCGGACCCAGGTGCGGGGGAGCTGAGCCATGGGGGTGCGTTTCACCTTTGATCAAAAGATCCTGTTCAAACACTGTGACCCGGCGGGCATCGTGTTTTTCCCGCGCTACTTCGAGATGATCAACGATTGCGTCGAACATTTCTTCGACGCGGTCCTGGACTGGCCGTTCGAGGTGCTGTTGCAAACCAACGGAGTACCAACGGCGGAGATTTCAACCCGGTTCCTGGCGCCCAGCCGTCACGGCGATCACGTGCAACTGGCGTTGACGGTGACGCGGAGCGGGCGCTCGTCGCTGAGCTACCGGATAGACGCAACCTGCGGCCAAGAGACACGCTTTGAGGCCGAGGCCACGGTGGTCAATGTCGATCAGGCCGGTAAACCCACTGCGTGGCCCGATGCCATACGCAAGAAATTACAAGAGGACACATCATGACCCACCAAATCATTCAGCCAGAGGGCTGGCTGCCTGCGAAAGGCTATGCCAACGGCGTGCTGACCAGCGATGGCACCTTGCATATCGGGGGCCAGATCGGCTGGGACGGCAACAAGCAGTTCGTGGCCACAGACTTTGTCGGCCAGATGCGGCAGGCCCTGCAAAACATCGCCGATATCGTGACCGCAGCGGGCGGGCAGGTGTCGGATGTGACGCGGCTGACCTGGTTCGTGATCGACAAATCCGAATATCTTGCCCGGCAGGCCGAGGTCGGCGCCGCCTATCGCGATGTCTTTGGCAAGCATTTTCCCGCCATGTCCATGGTTGTGGTCGCGGGCCTCGTCGAGGACGAGGCGCTGGTGGAGATTGAGGCGACGGCGCATCTGTCGTGATCTGACGCCGCCGCCGCGCGGCCTTCGGCTGCGACCTCCAAACCAGATAAACCAACAGACCAGCGCGCGGATCACACCGCGCGCTGACGCTTTTGTGGTCTTGCCATGCGATTCTGGCAGGCCGCTTTTTTCCTGATCCTGTGATGTGCAACGACCAAGACCCCGGATCTGGACCGGGACACGGGGATGCGGGCGGCGTTGCTGCTGCGCTGCGCCCCGTCGTGCAAGATCCTGACTGATCCTGAATGATGCAGCGAGGACCAGCAACCGGATCGCCGCTGCGCAATGTAGGACGTGGCGCTTTCCAAGGGATGCAGTCGCAGCGTTCAACGCCCGGAAATCCCGCATCGGCAGGCCCTTGATCCGCATCGGACAAAACGGCGCGATCTAAGATATTACATCATAAAATCAAAATCTTATCGTGATGTTGAACGCGCGTCCCAGCCTGTTCTGAGGTGCAATTACGCGATCTGGTCTGTCCTGTTTCTTGAAACAGGACGCAAGCGATTGGCGCGGCAGATAGCCAATAGAGGACACCCCGTCGGCAAGATCCCCATGGTTCGGCGGGCCGGTGCCAGCATCGCTCTCGTGAAGGATATCTGCCTTGTCCGCTCTCTGTTCTCTTGCTTTGCCCACGCATGGCATCGTGCACCGCCCGCTTGACGCCCTGGGCGAAAGCCATGGGCTGACGCCCCGCTCGGCCTTGATGTATGAGCGTTTTTTCGGATTGCAAGCGGTGGCGCAGAGCCACGAAACGCTGGGCGATATGCTGGCTGGGGCGCTGGCGCAGGCAGTCGCGGCCCTGCCAGCGGAGGCCCCCGCGGGGCGGCTCATCTATTGTCGCACCCAAACCCATAACACGCTGAGCGACCGCAACTGGCTGCGCCGCCTGGCCGATGATCACGGGCTTGAGGACTGGGAAGTATCCGCGCTGACCCTGACCAGCTGCGCCTCGGCACTGGTGCAGATGCATGTGGCGCGGCTTGGCGGCCTCGCCGAGGGCCAACCGATGATCATCCTGACCGGCGAGAAAGCCTTTCACCCCTCGGTGAGCCGCCTGCCGGTAGGGCTCTTGGCCGAGATCCCGGCGGCGGCGCTGTTCAATGCCGGCCCCGCCCGTTGGCATCTGGTGAATAGCCACCTGCGCCACCTGTCCCGGTTCCACCAGAACCCGGACCGGATGAGCGGCGCGGATCGCAAGGCGTTGCAGGAATGTTATGCACCTGAAATCATTTCATTTATCGAGCAAAGCCTGGCGCGATACGACGCCGATCTTGCTGCCGATATGGTCTTCCTGCCGCACAATCTGAACCGGCCGGTCACCGATGCGATACTGCGTCACTTTGACTGGCAGGACCGCTGTTTCCACGGCGATCTGGCCCAGGCCGGTCACGCCTATTGTTCCGATGGTTTTGCCAATCTCGCGGCCTTTGAGGCGGCGGGGCGCAAAGAGAGCCAGGTGCTGATGCTGGCCGCCGGCACCGGCGTCACCTTCGCAACATGTCTTTTCAACCGCAACCTTTCTGAACCTGAATGAGGACCTTCCCATGACCAACACCCTGCTCAAGACCCTGTCCGAGGCGCTCAGCGACATCTGTGAACGCGAGGTCGGTACGATCACAGAGACCACCCGCTTTGACCGCGATTTCGACCTCGACAGCTATATGTTTGTGCAATTCCTGCTGAGCCTGGAAGACCGGCTGCCGGGGCTGCGCTTTGAACCCGAGGCGATCGGACAGGCCGATTTCAACAATGCCAGCGGTCTGATCAGCTATATCGACTCTCAGCTTCTGGCAGCCCAGGGGTTGGTCGATGCTTGATGCGCGCGCATGTTCTCCCGGCGCGCAGGCCTTTCAGGCGGCGCGCTGCCTGGCGCCCCGATCCGCGCTGCAACAAGCCTGCCTGGCGCTGACCGGGCAGGAGGGCTACTTGCTGGCCGGCACCCATGCGGTGCATGGCACGGATGCGCCGCTGATCGACCCGGATCAGCCCGAACGGGCACAAGAGGCGCAGAGCTGCGGTGCCGATCCCGCGCTTGCGGCCTTTGGTCTTGGCCTCTCGCGGGTGGCGGCGCGGCCCGCCACGGCGCTGTCGCCGGAGCTGGCGCAGGTCTTTGTCGCGCTGCGGCTGGGGCTTCTGGCGCGCATCCTGGATCTGTCCTACCGGCATCTGGAGCCGCGTCAGGCCTTTGGCCAGCGGCTGCTGCACCAACCGTTGATCAAGGCGCAATTTTCCAAGAGCGGCGCCTTTGTCTCGCAGGTGCAGGAGGAGCTGGAGCAGGGTGGCGAGATCGCGACAACGCGGCTGCACGACCAGATCGACCAGCACGGCCAGCAGGCCGCCAAGCTGATGGGCGGGCACGGGTTTCGCGCAGGTGAGGTCAACGGGCTGGAGTATCTCTCCGGTCTCTTGCGGGCGACGCTGACGCCGGTTGCAGAGAGGGGGTGAGCGAATGGCACGTATCTCCCTTGGGACAGTTTCGGTACTGGCGACGGGCGCACTGCCCTTCCGAGCGGAGCCGCGCCACTGCACCGAAAGCGGGCCGAGAACCCACGCCTGGCGCGCCTTTCACGACGTCGCGCCGGAGTGCCCGCTTCAGGTTGCGCTGTTTCGCAACGGCAGTGAGACGGCTTTGCACCCGGCAGACCTGGAGAGCCACTGGCGCCAATTGCGCGCGCTGGGTGAAGAGCCGCTGCTGGTCTATCTGCATCGGGGCCATCAGGAAGACACCCGCAATCCGATCCTGGCGCCGCTGCTGGCGCGGATCGCCTATCGCGGCCCGGTGCATGCGCTGCGGGTCGAGAGCCGCCGGGCGTTGCGCGATGCGCTCGATTTCGCCCGGGTGCTCGCACAGGGGGCCCAGCGGGTGCTGGTGCTGAACGATCCGACTCATCGTCTGTTTTCTGGTGAAACCCCCAGCCGTGCACCGCTGCGATACCTCTTGCTTGGTCGTGACACCGCCTTTGACCGACCCATTGCCACGCCCTTTCAACAGGAGACCCCCTGATGCCCAGTGATGCCAACACGATTCAGCCTGCGATGCAGACACCCTCGATCCCGAGATCGCTGGGCCGCATCCTCGCCTTGGCTATCCCCTTTGCGCTAGGTGCGGCGATCACCTCTGCGCTCAACCTCGGAAATGTCGCGCTGCTGTCCCGGGTGACGGATACCGGCGCCCTGCATGTGCTGTCGCTGATGCAGCCGAGTTTCCTGCTGGTCCTGGCCCTGATGGAGGGGCTGGCGATCACCAATCAGGTGTTCAGCGCCCGGTCCCGGCACAACTGGCCACGTCGCGGGGTCTGGCGGGTGACCTTGCAGCTTTGCGCGATCGGGCTGGTGATCTTTGGTCTCGTGGCCGCTGTCGGCAAAGCGGTGCATCACTTTCTGCCGGTGGCGAACCCGGTGATCGCCACAACGCTGGAACATTTCCCGATGTTCGTGCTGTCGATGATCCCTTTTGTGATCTTCGATATTTTCTACGGGGCCCTGCGCGGGCAGGGGCGGATCCTGCATGGGCTGCTGCCCTTTGCGCTGCTGATGGTGGTGAACCTCGGGGTGCTGTATTTCCTCGCGGACCGGCTGGGGTGGGGCTTTGACGCGGTGTTGCTGGCCAATGTCGCCGGACCGCTGATCGCCTTGCCCGTCATTGCGACCCTGTTGTGGCGGGAGGTGCGCGGCGGTGAGATGCCGAACAGCGAGGCCAGCCGCGCCCGGTTGCGCCAATTGCTGGCCGGGGTTGGCATACCGGTCTTTGCCTCGATCATCGTCGGCTTTGTCAGCGCCTCGGTGGCCTACCCGATCCTGTCCGACCTCGGGTCCGAGAATGCGGCTGCGTTCTTTGTGGTCCTGCGCTACCGGATTGCCTTCATGATCCCGGCGATCGCGATCGGATCGGCGATCGCCATTCTGGTCAATCAGCTGGCCGAGGCTGGCGAGGGGCAGGCGCGGTTCCGCTATCTGGCCTATGGTGTGCCGATCATGCTGGCCGCCTATGCGCTGGCCGCGGCGGCGCTGCCCCATTGGAACGGAATGCTGGATCTTCTGGTGCCGAGCCAATCCGCCGCCCTGCGTCACGCCACGGAGCTGATGTTCCAGGGCCTGCTGCTGACCTTTTTCCTGACCCCGGCGGCGGCCATGTTGCAGGTGATCCTGGAACAGTTGGGACGCGGTGGGCTGGTTCTGGTGACCACCGTGCTCTGCGAGGGGGGCACCTGCGTGGCGCTGATTTGGGCGCAGAGCCAGGGCGACATGGCGCTGGTGCTGCAAATCCTGACCGGGTTTGCCCTGCTGAGCTTTGGCCTCTTCGTTCTGCAATTGCTGCTGCTGTTGCGCCAGTTCGGACGCCGCGCGCCGCAGCCCGTCGGAGGCTATGCGGATGCTGTTTGAGCTGGCCTTGCCGGGTCTGTGCCTGGCGGAAACCCTGCGCTGCCTCACCGGTGCGGTGACCGGCCGCCGCAGCCCCCGCCCGCCGTTTGCCTTTCGCGCCCTGCGTGGGCGGATGGAACGAAAGGAAATCGCCCTGCTGGCGCGTTTTGCGCCGGAGCGGGGCGCCCGGGTGGTATTGTCCCGCTTTGAAGGCATGCGCCCGGGCGGGGGGCGGATCCGGCAGCGGATCTGGCGGCCGGATTGGCGCCAGGGCGCCCCCCTCGCGCAGCGCAGTTTGAACGGGGCAAGCCCGATCCGGGTGCTGCTGTTGCACGGCTGGAACGCGGATCGCAGGATGGTGATGCCACTGGCCGAGGCCCTGGCGGGCGCTGGCATTGCGGTCATCGTCCCGGATCTGCCGGGCGAAGGCGACAACCACGCCGAGCGGCTGAGTTTCGCGGAAAAGGCACAGCGGCTGGCGCGGGCCTATGAGGGGCAGAGCTTTGATGCGGTGATCGCCCATTCGGCAGGCGCGCTGGTGGCGGCCCTGGCCATCGAGGCCGGTCTCGACAGCAAAGGGCTGGTCACGGTTTGCGGCCATCTGTCGATGGCCAAGATGCTGCAAGGCTATCTGCGGGTGAGCGGTGCCTCGCCCGATCTGCTGGCGCCGCTTCTGTCCTGGTACGGACGCCGCGACGGCGAGGATCCGCGTCAGGTCGGTCCCCGTGTCTACCGGCGTTTTCCGGGCCGGCTGCTGGTGGTGCACGCGTCGCGCGACTGGCAGGTGCCGCCTGCCGAAGCGCATGAGATCGCGGCGCTTGCCGCCTCGCGGCCACTCATCCTCGACCGGTGCAACCATCACAGCATTCTGTCCGATCAACGTCTTCAGGGCGCGGTCGTGGCTTTCCTCTCCCGCAACGCCAACCAGAAAAGCGCAGTCTGATGCTTCATATCCTCGATATCGCCATCGCCTATCCCGAGCGGCAGGAAGCCTTGAGCGACCTCCAGGAGGAGCTATCGCTGAGCCGCGATCAGATGCGGCTCTATTCCCGCTTTTTCGGCTTTGAACAGTTTCATTGCGATGCGGGCGAGCCGCTGGACGAGATGATCGCCCGCGCCAGTGATGCGGTGCTGGCGCGCAACCCCGATCACGACGCGACCCTGGCTCAGGTGGTGCATTGCCACACGCTGCCCTCGACCAGCCCGTTCAACGGTCAGACGTCGGATATTTTGGCCCCTTTCAGGCGGCGTGGGCTGGAGTGCCAAAGCGCCACGATGAACCATTGCGCAACGGGCCTCAGCATGCTGGGGGTGATGGCCGATCTTCTGGAGGAGGGGCAAACCGGTCTGATCCTGATCGGAGAGAAAGCCTTTCACCCCGCGATCCGGGTCATCGAGAACACCACGATCATGGGAGAAGCAGCCGTCGCGGTGCCGGTTGGTCACACCGAAGGCCCCTATGCGCTGCTGGATACCCATCGCCAACACGCCACCAAGTTCTGGCGCAACACCGGTCTGCGCGGCGAAAACTATCTGGAGGGGTTTGACGAAGCCTATCTGGAGTTTGCCACGCAGGCGATCTCGGCGGCAGCGGCGCGCGCCGGGATCGCGCTGAGCGACATCGCGCGGGTGATGCCCCATAATGTGAATGCGCCGTCCTGGTATCAGATCGCGTGCAAGCTGGGTCTCGCCTCCGGCATGATCGAGCTTTCGACCCTTGGCCGGTTTGGCCATTGCTTTGGCGCGGATCCCTTTCTCAACCTCGATGCCGCCGCCCGCGGCGGGCGGCTCAGTGCCGGCGACCGGCTGCTCTTGTTCAGTATCGGGCTTGGCGCGACCGCCTCTGCCGCGTTCCTGGAGGTGCGCTGAGACGCGCCCCTTTCGCTCCCTCCACGTCCTCAACCCGGAACCTGCATCGTTCCAGAAATTGCCAATAGGAGAACTCAAGATGACCAATTATTCCACCACCGTTCTGGCCAGCCTCAGCGAGGTTGGTCTGGGTCCGCAACGCCTGCAGCGCGCCGCAAACGGGGAGCCGCTGCTGGGGCAGGGGGGGCTGCTGAACTCCATCGAGCTGGTGCAGTTCATCGTCACCCTGAGCGAGAACACCGACGTCGATGTCTATGATTTCATGGATCAGGTCCGCACCGAAGGCGGTCGCGGCGACATCGCCGATCTGTCGAATTTCCTGGCCGCGCAGCACGCGCCCCAAGCGATGATGGGTTGAGCAATGTCGGATTTCACTCTTTCCCCGAGCGACGCACAGCGGCTCCAGCGCGTTGCCGAGCAGGTGGGCACGCCGTTCTATCTCTATGATGCGGCGCGGCTGCGCGCCCGGGTGGCGGCCCTGCGGGCGGCGCTGCCGCAGGCGGAGTTCTTCTATTCGCTGAAGGCCAACCCCAATCTGTCGGTGGTGAGCACGCTCACCCAGGAAGGCCCCGGCGCCGAGGTCTGTTCGCGGCTGGAGCTGGAAACCGCGCTGGCGGCGGGGGTTGTGCCCGCTCGCATTCTGATGGTCGGGCCGGGCAAGTCACAGGAGGAGCTGCGCCGGGCAGTGCAGCTTGGCCTGAAGGCCATCGTCGCGGAATCCCTGGAGGAGCTGCGCGATATTGATCGCATTGCCGCCGATGAGGGGCGTCACCAGCCGGTGGCGCTGCGCATCAACCCGGATTTCACCGTCACCGGCGCGCGGCTGACCATGAGCGGCAAGGCCACGCAGTTCGGCATCGAGCAAACGGACCTGACCCAGGCGCTGGCGCTGCTGGCGAAGCTGCCGCATCTGCGGCTGGCGGGGCTGCATGTGTATATGGGCACGCGGATCCTGTCGGCGGAGACCCTGGCGGCCAATACCCGGCAGGTGCTGGCGCTGGCCGAGGAGATCATCAACGAGGCGGCGATGCCGCTGGAGTTTGTCGATGTGGGCGGCGGTTTCGGCGTTCCTTATTCCGACAAGGAAACCGCGCTGGACCTGGAAGAGGTCGGCGCCGCGTTGCGCCCGCTGATCGCCGCCTTTCGCGACAAATACTGCGATACCCATGTTGCCATAGAACTGGGCCGTTTCATGGTGGCGGAGGCGGGGCTGTTCTGCACCCGCGTGCTGCGTCGCAAGACCAGCAAGGGAGAGCATTTCGCGGTCTGTGACGGTGGCTCCAACGTGCATGCGGCGGCAGCGGGGCAGGGCTTCATGCGGCGCAATTTCCCGATTTCGCTGATCCCGCAGACACCCGCCATGCAGCACGCGCCGGTGGCGCGCTGGTCGGTGACCGGGCCGCTCTGTACGCCGATGGATGTGATCGCCGCTGGCGTCGATCTGGCGGATCCCCAGCCGGGTGATCTGATCTGCATTCACCAGTCGGGCGCCTATGGGCCGAGCCATTCGCCGGTGAATTTCCTGGGCTTTGGCACCCCGGCCGAGGTGATGGCCGATGGTGACAGGCTTACGCTGGTGCAGGCCGCGCCGGACTGGCGTCAACGGCTCAGGGCGCAGGCCCCGCAGCTGCTGCCGGCGGCTGACGATATCGCGGCGCAGGCCCCGGCGACGCCCGGCCCCTTTGGCAGCGGAATGCTGGATGAGCTTTGGGGTCTCAAGGGGCTCTGTGAAGAGGTCGGCGGGCAGCTGGAAAGCGACCCCGACGCCTGGGGGCTTCTGTGGCAGAACCCGCTGCTGCGGGCCCTGACCACCATTGGGGTGCCCGCCGCCTATAACGGGTTTCCATTGTCGGAGACCTCGCTTGGCCTGGAGGACTGCCCCTATGATCTCCATGTGGCGATCATCGAGCGGCTGGCACGGTTTGATGCGAGCTGCATCATGGCACTGCCGGGGCCGTCGCTGTCGGGCGGGGCGGTGCTCGCTGCGGGCAGCGAGGCGCAGATCGCGCGGTTTTTCCGCGCCTATCGTGACGGGCCGCAGGGCACATTTTTTGCGGTGACGGAGCCCGAGGTCGGCTCTGACGCCTCGGCGGGCCAGACCCGGCTCGACAGTGCTGCCGATGGCCGGATGTCGCTCTCTGGCAGCAAGATGCTGGTCGGCAATATCGCCCGGGCGCAGATCGGTCTGGTATTTGCCCGCCGCAGCGACACCGGGCGGCCGGCGCTGGTGATGCTGGATCTGGCAGAGGCCGGATCCCGGGTCGAGATCACCCGCTTGCCGACAACCGGGCTGCGCGGGGCGGATCTCTGCCGTATCGACATGAAGGATGTCGCGGTCACGCCCGAGATGGTGCTGGGCAGCGATGCGGCCGGAACGGCTGGCCTGCGCGACGGTTTCATGGCGATCAACGGCGTGTTCGAGCGCAATCGCCCGGTGGTGGCGGCCCTGGCCCTGGGCAATGCGCGCGGCATGTTGGATCGGCTCAAGCAGGCGGGCGCCCTTGGCTTTGAGGATGCCGAAGGCAGCTATCGGGCGCTGCTGTCGCGGCTCGCGGCGGTTCTGCACGACTATATGCAAGGCCGCCCCCGCGCGCATCGGGTCAGCGAGATCAAGGTGCAGGCGGTGGCGTTTTCCGATGCGCTGGTGGCCCGCATCGGCGCCGAGGCACCAGACGCCATGCTCAGTGATGCGTTGCTCCGGCGCAAGATGCGCGACGCCAAGGCGTTCGAGTATATGGAGGGCACCTCCAACATCAACCTGATGGCGGCCTTCCGCGCCTATCTCGCGGAGGTGCGGGCATGACGCTCTTTCTTTCACGCGACAGCCTGCTGGCGGATGTCTTTGAGACGCTGGAGCAGGTGGATCCCAATTGGCTCGACCAGCAGGACTATTGGGAGGATTACAATGCGCGGTTCTTCCAATCCAACGGGCTGACCTACTCCCGGTCCGAGGACAGCAATGTAACAACCTGGCTGACGGCACCGGACCGGGCGTCCTTTGCGGCGATGTCGGATGTCTTGCTGGAACAGCTCCAGGCGCGCTGCAACCTTGGGGACATTGATCTGGTGTTGCTGGCCCATTGGACCCCGGATTTGCACCTGGGCAGCTCGGTCACCAATTTCGCCCTGCACAAGCTGGGTTTGGTGGATGGGTTCGGTTTTGCGATCTCCGACCGGGGGTTGTCGGCCCCCTTCTACGCGCTGGATTGCGCCGAGCGGATGCTGCGGGACACGCGCAAGAAGGCGCTGGTGATGGTGATGGATCAGAAACACCTGCTTTATCGTTCGCCCTCCATCGCGCGCCTGGAGCCGCAGAATGCGGCCTGCGTCATGGTGCTGGAGCGCGACGGCATCGGCGAATTTGCCTATGCGGGCTATCAGACCCGGCGCGGCCTGCATGCAAGCGACTTGCCAGGGCTGGTCGCGGCCCGCTGCGACGAGCTGGGCATTGCGCGGGGCGACACCACGGTGATTGCGGCCCCAGCGCATTGTGCAGCGCTGGCTGCCGGGGGGCCGGTGCTGGCACAAGATCCCAGCCGGATGTGCTCGGCCCCCTTTGCGGCTCTGGCCCAGGATGGCCTCGCGCGCCATGCGCTTCTGCTGTCGCAGGAGGAGGATCGCGTGACCACGGTTGCCTTCCGGCGTCGGGAGGATCTGTCATGAGACTCTCTGCGCTTGCCACACATATTCCCGATCACCGTATTTCCGCGGCGCAGATCGTGGCCGCCGCGGGCGGCAGCCCGGCAGAGGCAAAGGTGTTCCAGCGCATGTTCGGCATGGAGCATGTTTCTGCCACCCGCCCGGGAGAGACGCTGGACGGGGTATTTTCCGACCTGGTGGCGCGGCTTGCTGCGGCGCATAGCGGCGAGGCGCCCGATGCGCTGATCTATGTGCGTGGACAGCCGCTGCAATATGGCCGCGGGCGCTCGCCGATGGATCGGCTGCGCCAAGAGCTGCCATTTCTAGCCTCGGTGACACGCTGCTACGAGGTGGATCAATACAATTGCGGCGGCTTGTTCTGGGCGCTGGATCTGGCGCGCACGTTGCTGGTCTCCGGCCTGGCGCGCGCGGTTCTGGTGCTGGGCGGAGACAGCCATATCGGTGTGCCGCTCGGGGATCGCTATGTGCCGGGCTGCACGCTGATGGGCGACGCCTTTTGCGGCATGCTGGTTGATCTCGACCCCAGTGGCGCGCAGATTTCGCCGATTGTGCTGCGCACCCATCCTGAATTCGCAGCCGGTCGCGGCGGCACGGCGCAGGAAACCGGCGCATTCTTCGCCGCGCATCAGCGCATCTGTGGCGAGGCGCTGGAGTTGACCGGCTTTGACTGGCAGGGCCAGGGCTTGTTGCTGCCGCACAATGTCAACCGCTTGGCCTGGCAGGATTTTTGCCGCGCGTTCAGTCTCGACGAGGCGCGGATCCGGCTCAGCCTGCTGCCCGATGTCGGCCATTGCTACGTTTGCGATCCCTTTCTGCTGTTGGCCGAGGCGCTGGCGACGCCCCTGGCCGAAGCGCCGACCCTGCTCTCGGTGGGGATGGGGGGCTATGTGGGCGCCTGCTCGCTGACGCCGCCACCGCCATCCTCGCCCGATTTTTCCTCTTTCCCCCTCACCACACATAGATCGGAGGCCACAGAATGTATGCTCAAGGAACACTGCTGACCCATTTTCTCGCCGAAGCGGCCCAAAATCGCCCGCATGCGCCGGCGATTGCCGATGCCACCCGTCGGTTCGACTATCGCAGCCTGGCGGCAGCGGCCGCGCGGATTGCCGATGCGCTGGAAGATCTTGGCGTGCGCCGCGGAGATCGGGTGATCCTGTCGATGCCCAATTCGGTCGCCTTTGCGTCGAGCTTCTGGGGCATTCTGGCCGCCGGTGCAGTCGCGGTGCCGGTGAACCCCAGCACCAAGGCACGCAAATTCGCCTATATCCTCGACAATTGTGCGCCCCGCGCGGTTCTAGCTGATGGCGACACCGCAGAGGAAATCTGCACCGCCATGGCCGATCTGGCCGAGCAGATCCCGCTGCTGACAACAGCGACGCAAAGCGCGCCGGGCCCGCTGGATGCGCTGCTGGACCGGGGCGAGGCGCAGCCGCTGCGGCGGCCTGATGTGATTGACCAGGACCTTGCGGTGATCATCTATACCTCTGGCTCCACCGGGGATCCCAAAGGGGTGATGCTCTCGCATCTCAACATGACCTCCGCAGCGCGATCGGTTGCAAGCTACCTCGGATATCGCGCCGAAGATCGCATCTTTGTCGCGGTTCCGATGAGCTTTGACTACGGTTTGCATCAGCTGACCATGGCGGCCTTGACCGGGGCGGCAGTGGAGGCGGAGCCCTCTTTCGGCCAGCCCTTCTTTACCCTGAAACGTCTCCAGGACACTGAGGCGACGGTATTTCCGATCGTGCCGAGCATGGTGCCGATCATCGCGCCCTTGGCGGATCGGTTTGACCTTGGCGCAATCCGGCTGGTGTCCTCGACCGCAGCGGCATTGCATCCAAGCGTCATCGACCGGCTCCAGGCGATGCTGCCCAAGGCGACCGTCTTTTCAATGTATGGGCTGACCGAATGCCACCGTTGCACCTATCTGCCGCCGGAAGAGCTGGAGGGCCGCAAAATGAGTGTCGGCATCGCCATTCCCAACACTGAAATGTGGGTGGTGGACGAGGCCGGCACTGCGCATCACCGCAACGCCACCGGCGAGCTGGTGATCCGGGGCGCCACGGTGATGAAGGGCTACTGGAAGAACCCGACGGCCACCGCAAAAAGGCTGAAGCCCGGTCCGCTGGCGGGCGAATGGGTGCTCTATACCGGCGATACCTGCCGGATTGATGCGGATGGTTTCCTTTATTTCGTGGGGCGCTCCGATGACATTCTCAAGATCGGCGGCGAGAAGGTAGCGCCGATCGAGGTCGAAACCACGCTGATCGCCCATCCCGAGGTGACCGCCGCCTGTGTGCTGGGCGAGGCAGATCCGGTTCACGGGCAGATCTGCGTCGCGCATGTGGAAACCGGCACCAGTGTTCAGGCGTTGCTGACATGGTGCCGTGATCGGCTCGATCCGCAGGCGGTGCCCGCAAAAATCAAAACCTACACAAGCCTTGCACGCACGCAAAACGGCAAGATCGACCGCGCCGTTCTGGCATCGGGCCAGGCCGCCACGCTGCAACCCGCAACCTAAGACAGGACAGAGAAAACCATGACACAGACATATGAATCCCACGTAATCGCCGCCGTCGCAGAGCTTCTGGACATGGACAGCAGCGACACGATCACCTCCGCCAGCCGGATCGAAGATGATCTGGGCATTGATAGCGGGCTTCTGCTTGAACTCTTTATGATGCTGGAAGAGCGGCTGCCGGGGCTGGAGATCGACCCAAGCGCGCTGCGCCCGGAACAATTTGCCACCATTGGCAGCTTCGCCGCCATGCTGAGCGAAGACCGCAGCGAGAAAGTTCCGGCATGAGCGCGCGGTTGGCACAGGAACATAGCGATCCCGGGGTGGTGATTGGCCGTCTCTACGCGCGGTTCAAGGCACTTGCGCAGCCTGCCTATCGCAGTGCCACCAGGGATTTGAGCTATGCCGCGCTGCACGACGCGGCAGGCGCATTGGCCCAGAGCCTGGCCCGGTTGCCCCGGGCGCAGCACCGCCCGCCGGTGTTGATCTGGGGCCATAAGCATTCAAGCTATCCGGG
>NZ_JAATOX010000132.1 GCF_011806385.1 Phaeobacter sp. HF9A
GTCTCGGCGGGGTGTTCTCCGGCGGCGGGCTTGGCTCGAGCTTTGCCAATCTCGGTGGGTTGCTCTCCGGATCCGTGGGCGGCTTTGGCGCGCTTGGGGCCGCCCTGCCTGCGGTGGGCATTGTGCTGGGCGGTGTGGCGCTTCTCAAAAAGGCCTTTGGCCGCAAATACAAACATTCCGGCATCCGCGGCTCTTTTGGGGCCACGGGCTTTGAGGGCAGCGCCTTTGACTTTTACAAAGGCGGCTGGTTCCGCAGCAACAAGACCAAGTATCGCGGTCTGGATCCGGAGCTGGACCGCGCCCTTGATTTGCAGTTTGGCTCCCTGCGCGATCACCTTGAGGACATGGGCGGCTCTCTCGGTCTTTCCATTGAGGCGCTGAAAGACTTCCGTGGCGCCAGCTTTGAGATCATCACCAACGGCAAAAGCCAGGAGGACATCCAGCGCGAGCTCGCCGCCCATATGGAGAATGCCAGCGATCAGATGGCAGAGCTGCTGTTGGGCACGGAGGAATTTGCCAAGATCGGTGAGAGCGCCACACAAACCCTCTCGCGCCTCTCAGGCAGTCTGACCCGCGTCAATGACGCCATGGATCTGTTGGGCCGGGCCGAGTTTGATGTCTCGCTTGAGGGGGCCGATCTGGCCTCTGATCTTCTTGAGGCCTTTGGCGGCTCTGATGCC
The DNA here is from genome assembly GCF_011806385.1 of Phaeobacter sp. HF9A. GTDB lineage: Bacteria > Pseudomonadota > Alphaproteobacteria > Rhodobacterales > Rhodobacteraceae > Epibacterium. Next base: position 681 of record NZ_JAATOX010000132.1, read on the forward strand.
TTCTCGGTGGCGATCTCCAGCTACTTTAGCGGCTTTTACACCGAGGCGGAGCGCAGCGAGGTCTTGATGCGCCGCCTGCAGGAAGAGTTTGAGGCGCTCGGGATTGCCATGCCCAGTTCGCGCGATGGCTTTCGCGCCCTGGTGGAAAGTCTCGATCTGACCACGCAGGGCGGCCAGGCGCTTTATGCGGATCTGCTGCGCCTGTCGGGCGCGCTTGGCGATGTTCTGCCCAAGGTCGGGGCCTTCACCGCAGAGCTGGCGGGGCTGGCGCAAGAGATCGGCGGCGAGATTGGGGTGCAGATCGAGGCCGCACAGCAGATGGTGACCGAGGCGCGCGATGCGGCACAGGCCTGGCGGCGCACCGCAGAGAGCCTGCGCGGCTTTGTGGCGGATCTGGTCAACACGGAGCTCACGGCGGCCAGTGGTGGGCAGACCGAGGCGATCCTGCGCGCGCGGATGGATGCGGCCTTTGCCAAGGTGCAGGCGGGGGATATGGCGGCGGCGGCGGACCTGCCGGAGCTGGCCCGCGCCTTCCTGCGCCGGGCGCGCGAGACGGCCAGCACGGAGCTTGATTATCGCCGCATTGCCGCCGAGGTGCAGGGTCGCCTCGCTTTTGCGGCGGGGATTGCCGAGCTGGAAGCGGGCAATGATGAGGTGCTGGCAGGGCTTTATGAGCAGCAGATCGAGCTCCTCACATCGCTGGGGACGTTCTTGCAGTTGGAAAGCCTCACCGGCGATCAGGTGGCTGAGCTGAGCGAAGGCGTGCAGGAGCTGGCGCAGGATTGGGATGGCACGGTGGCCGCCTTTGAGAGCTCGCTTGCAGCACTGCAGGATGCCATCGAGAGCGCTGAGGCCTTCAGCTATGAGGATCTGGTGGGCGCGCTGGATGTGGCGGTGACACTGGATGACAGCGCCCCGGACTGGCTGCGCGCCTTGGTCGAACAGGCCGACACCGGCATACGCACCACATTGGACTTCATCATTCGTCGGGATGATCTGACCGCAGCGGATCGCTGGATTGCCACCCATGCGCTCTCACAGCATGTGGCAACGCTGGATCTGGTGCTGGGATCGGATCTGGATGAGGCCACCCGCACGCTGGCGCTGACCACGGCGGCGGATCTGCGGCGCAGCCTGCGTCTGGATCTGGCGCAGGATCTTGACCCAGAGACCCGCGCCCTGGTGCTGACCAAATCCGCCAATCTGTCGCGCCGCATCAATGTGGCACTCACCGGCGAAGGGGCGGATACGGTGGCGCAGCTCACTGAGATTGCCAATCTCATCGGCAGTGGCGAAGGCAGCGGGCGGCTCACCTTTGGTGGCGGCGTGGTGCTGGAGGCAGATGATGTCTTTGCCGATCTTGTCGAAAGCACCGGCGAGCTGGTGGAGCCGATGGAGCGGCTGCGGGGCATGCTGGCGGAGCTGCGCGATGCGGTGGATGCGGATCGCGCCGCGCGGGAGGCCGAGCAGCAGCTCGCCAAACTGCAGGCGCAGGGGCGTGGTTTGGCACTGGGGCTGGAGGATCGCAGCGAGGCCTCGGGCCTCATTGCTCAGATCGCCGCACTAGAACAGCGCACCGGCGTCTCGCTGCGCCGCAGTGGCAACCGCGATGCAGAGCTGCATGTGGATCCTGAGACCGGTCGCATTCAATATGATGCGGATTGGGTCTCTTATGGATCTGGCGCGGATCTGGCCGGTTGGAAAAAAGCCTTCTGGGCCGATGGCGGGCTGGAGGATCAGATCGCCGCCTATAACAAACGCCACGCCAAAAGCAGCAAGGCGCTGGAGCAGTTGCGCGCCCAGGTGCGCGAGCTGGGCGGCATTCCGGCCTTTGCCCGGGGCGGCGCGCATCGGGGTGGTGCGCGCATTGTCGGCGAGCGCGGCTGGGAGATCGAGACCACCGGCCCCTCGCGCATTCACAGCCATGCCGAGTCTGTGGCCATGCTGGACAATCGCCCGTTGGCAAAGGGGGTGGAAGAGCTGACCCGCCATGTGGTGGCGCAGGGTCAGGTGGTGCGCATGCTGGTGGATCGCATCGCCACTCATCTGGATGGATGGGATGAGGTGGGGCTGCCGGGGGAGCGGAGCTGATGGACTTCAATATCCTCTCTCCCATGCAAGTCACCGAGGCGGAGCTGGTGGCGTCCAATGTCCCAGAGGACGATCACCCGCAGTGGCAGGCCGAAACCGTCTATGCGGCGGGGGCGCGGGTGATCTCCACGCAGACCCACCGGATTTATGAAAGCCTCATCGATGACAACAGCGAGCGGGATCCGCGCATTGACGATGGCAGTGCCTGGCTTGAGCTCAGTGTCACCAACCGCTGGCGCGCCTTTGATCAGAACCGCTCCAACCCGGCGCGGCAGGCCAATGAGATCACCTATTCCATTGTGCCCTCGCAGGATTGCGATGCGATTGCGCTCTTTGGCCTCACGGCGGGCAGCCTGCGCATCGAGGTCTGGGATGGGGCGCTGCGGATTTACGATCAGCGCTTTGAAATGGCCGACACCGGCCATGTGGTCAGCGCCTATACCTGGTTCTTTGGCGGTGTGGTCTATGCCCGTCAAAAGGTGGTCAACGGCTTTCCGGGCTATCTCGGGCACCGCATCGACATCACCATTGATGCCAATGGGGCCATGGCCGAGGTGGGTCATATTGTGCTGGGGCGCAACAACCTTCTGGGGCGGGTGTTGAACCTGCCCAGTGTTCGCTTCGTCAGTCACAGCCGCAAAGGCTATGACGACTTTGGCAATGAGATCCTGGTGAAGCGCGGCTCCACCCGCAAGGTGGATCTGTCGCTTTTGGTGCCCACCCATCAGGCGCAGCGGGTCATGGATATTGTGGCCGAGGTCGATGGGTTGGCGACCGCGTTTTATCTCTCTGGCGACGGGCCGGGCTACGGCATCGAGGGGCTTGGGTTTGTGGATGATCACAGCCAGCCCATCGATGTGGCGGGCGAGTCCGTCTTTCCTCTCATCCTGAAAACTCTCAAATAGGAGAATGCCCCTATGAGCATTCCAAGCTTCTCGGCCTTTCCCGAGATCCCCCAGCGCAGCACGCCGGAGGCGGATTTTGACGCCAAGATGTATGCGTTGTTCCAGCACTTCGCGACCACCCACCGCCAGGAGCTCTTGGCCTTTATCCAGTTTTTGGAAAACAACGTCACCGCCATCGAGGGCGCGATCAATGGCGTCACCATCGGCCTGACCCATCCGGCGGCCGCCAAGTTCACATCGCTTGCTGCAGACAACATCAGCGGCGCGGCGGTGCAGGCAAGCCCGGATGACACCACCGCCGGGCGCTTGATGAAAGTCGGCGCGTTTGGGCTGGGTGGCAATGCGCAGACGCCACCAAACAATGACCTCGATCAGATCGGCGCTGCCGGTGGGCTTTACTATGGCGATGGCGCACAGGCGAATACACCGCCTCAGTTCGGCAACTCACTGGTGCTGCACATGCCCCGCAATGCTGAGATCTGGACGCAAATCGCAGTCAACCGGGGAGCGGGTGACAATCGCATTGTGACCCGGCGCAAAACCGGGGCCGGTGCCGCTCCGACGCCATGGTCAGAGCTGGTGGTGCTGGATGAAAGCGGCAGAACGGCCCAGAATGTCGAGATCAGAAACAGCGGCCCATTCTTAGCCATCACCGACGCTGACACAGGGGTCAAACACACCCTGAGCGGCAACAGCACCGCCGGGCATTTGTACATCAAGACCGATCCTGCGGAAAACATGCCCAACTCAGCCCTGCTGATTGAGACGCAGGGCGTGCGGCAGATGGCAATCGCGAAAGATGAGATTGATATAAACGTACCAATTGGGACGTATCTTGGCATTGGTGCAACCGCCCAGTCACCGGCAACCGCGCTGCACATCAAAGGTACTGGCGTCACCGATAGTAAAATGACGGTTGAGCGCTCCGGCGTGACGGGTGCGGTCGGTGTTGTATCGCAAGATCTTCTATTGAACGGTACGGGTAGCACAGGGACAAACGGCGGTATCAATTTTTATACCGGGGGCGGGTCGAATATGCGCCTTGCGCCTGACGGTACGTTGCGCCCTGCCAATGACGGTACGCAGAACTTGGGCAACGCATCGTATCGGTGGGATGTTGTTTATGCTTCAACAGGTACAATCAACACCTCCGACGCGCGCAGCAAGATCGACATTCAGGACTTGGACGCAGCTGAGCACCGGGTGGCGGTGGCCGCCAAAAGCCTCCTGAAGAAATACCGCATTCGTGATGCAGTGGCCGAGAAAGGCGACGCTGCCCGCTGGCACTTTGGCGTGATTGCTCAGGAGCTCGCAGCCGTCTTTGAAGACGAGGGTTTGGACCCGTGGCGGTATGGCGTGCTGTGCTGGGATGAATGGTGGTCGGCTGAGTTCGAAATACCTGCAGAAACAGCCCCCATTATGCGCGAGGTGGTTGAGCGAGTTGTCCACACATATCCGGTTTTGAATGACGTCGGGGAGCCGACCGGCGAGACGCGCGAAAAGGTGGAAGAGGTGCGAAAGAAGGTCGACACAGGCGAGGTTAAAATCATCGAACCGGCCCGCACGGAATTGCGAAAATACGACCGTGAAGAGGACGCCCCAGAGGGGGCCGAGTACCACAACCGGCAAGGTGTGCGTTACGATGAGCTCTTTGCCTTTATCCTCGCAGCACTCTGAGGCCATCCCATGACCATGATTGAAAACAGCGACCGTGGGATCACCCTGAACAAATCCCTCGCTTGGACCGTGGCCTGCGGTCTTGTGGGCGCAGGGCTTTGGGTGGGCATTCAGGTGGCCACCCTGCGCGGTGAGACCGCAGGGCTATCCCAAACCATCAACGGGCTGCGGGTAGATCTCACCGCCTCAGAGGCCCGCCAAGCGGCGCTGACCTCGCGGGTGCGGGCCAATGAGACCGCGCTTGCACGTCAGGATGAGCGCCTGTCGCTGATCCTCTCCACCCTGAACAAGATCGACAACCGGCTTGAGCGCATGGAGCGCCTGCCGATCCGCTGATCCCCCCAACATTCTGAAACCACCCAAGCCCGCCTGCGGGCTCTTTTGCCATGGAGATCCCCATGAAACTCACCCCCAATTGGAAAACCACCCTCACCAGCGCCTGGTCGGTGCGGCTTTTGATCCTCGCCGCCGTGATCTCGGTGCTGCCGGTCTTTGTCTCGCTGGTCAGCCCGGATCTTCTGGGCCTTGATCCCTTGATCTTTGCCGGCATCGCCGCCCTGGTGAATCTCATCGCCATCCCGGCGCGGATCCTGGTGCAGCCAACCTCCGGCCTGTGGTCTGCGTTCCGGCGCGATGAAAGCGGGGCCGTGCGCAAACGCACCATTGGCGTGCTGGCCGGGGGCAGTGTGGCCCTTGCCTCTGCGATCAGCTTTATCGGCCAGTGGGAGGGCCTCAAGACAAAAGCCTACCGCGATGTCATCGGCGTCTGGACCGTCTGTTATGGCGAAACCAAGGGCGTGCACCCCGGTGACAGTTACAGCAAAGCGGAATGTGACGCGATGCTGGCCCGCGAGATCATCGCCTATGAGGCGGCGCTGGATCGATGCCTCACCGCAGATGTGCCCATCGGCATGAAGGTAGCTCTGGTATCCTGGACCTACAATGTCGGCCCCGCTGCCGCCTGCCGCTCCACATTGCTGCGCAAAGCCAATGCGGGCGATCTCACCGGGGCCTGCAATGAGCTGCCCCGCTGGAACCGCGCAGGTGGCCGGGTGATCAGGGGGCTGACCAACCGGCGGATGTCAGAGCGCGCTATGTGTTTGAAGGCGCTGGAGGCGTGAGGGCGATCACCATAGTCACCGCCCTGGCGTTGATCGCCGTGGTCGCGGGCTTTGCCTATCAGCGCGGGGCCTCCGACTGTCGCGCCAGCTATCAGGCCCGCGCGCTCGCGCAGATCGAGCGGGCCAATCAACTGGATCGCGCCCGCATTGCCAGTGAACGCGCCCGCGCCACCCTTGCCAGAACCCTCGAGGAGAAAGCCCATGCGGATCCTGTTGCCGTGCCTCGCTGCCTTGGCGCTCAGCGCCTGCGCCGCCTCAATCACCTCCGTTAAAAGCGCCGATCGTTGTGCGGAGCCGGTGCAGCTGCCGGAGCGGTGGCTCTCCGATCAGGAGGTCGAGCTGCTGTGGGCGCGGGATCGGCGCGCGCTTCTGGACTGTGGTGGGAAGGTCGAGGTGCTCAGTGGGCGAAAGCCCCATTGATTTACTGGGTTAGGCGCATATTCCGCTTGAGAAGACAAAACGTAGCGATGATCGCGGCGGGGTGCGCATTGGATTGTCGGTGTTATTCTTGTGCACGATACCGAAATCTAAAAATGCCTAGCTCTAGAGTTTGGATTGAGCGATCATCGTATTGCGGTTGAGCGCCTGCATCGACATTGTTGAGGCACGGCCCTATCGCCTAAGCGGCAAACCGTATGTGTCTAACGTCCAGTTTCTTCGGTAGCAACTTTGCCTTGCCTTGGCGATGGGATTGGTAGCAGTCATGGAAAAGGCGGAGTTAGAGGGAATACTTTTGACATCAGAGAGTATTGATTTGGCAATTGACGATCTTGTGTCTCTAAGGCGGGAGATTGAGCAACTCAAGAATACCGAGAAGTCTCAAGGTGAAAAGGCGACTACAAAGGGTGCATCAGTCATGGGAGGTGATGGTTTCTCGGCTCTTTTTTCAGCGTTCATTTCCGCAGCCGTCGCTGGGGTTGTTTCATTGGTTGCCGTGTCTGTTACCTACTATGTGGAGGGGAGAAAGAGCGATGCAGAGTTTGCACGGATCGCGCTTTCCATCCTATCCGTAGAGGCTGAGCAGCAAAATGAAACAGCGCGAGCGGTGGCGGTGCGGATACTCGCGAAGACCTTACCAGTACAGATTAGTGAAACCGAGCAGAAGAGGTGGTTGGCTCAAAAGCCTATCGTGATTGGTTTGTTGGACGATCATGCAGCCGCGAAATCATTGGTTGCCTCTATTTTGGGCCACGAGGGTGGTGAAGCAGGAAGCAGTATGACGCCCATTGCCCAAGTTCCAATTAGAGAAATGTATGACCGTCTTTCGGTACCTGATGGGTCACAGATTGAGATGCAGTTGGAGTTTGAGCAATCGATTGATCGAGCGATTGAAGATGCCATGGAGGGAATTGAAGATGCCATGGAGGGAATTGAAGATGCCATGGAGGGAAATGAGGTGCAGGATTCGAACACAAGGCGCTGATGTTTGCGTAACAGGGTCCTGCTAGGCTCAGTTGTCGGAGCGTGTACCACTGGTACTACGCTTCAAGGATGTGGTTGATGTACGCATATTTTACGTGTTTCATCCATTTTCTCTTGTTATTAAACGTTTTTAGTTGCCCTCTTGAGGCACCACATTCTCCATAAAAGCCCCCACGCTGATCATCCACGCAGGCGCTTTGCTTCGTGACCGGGGTAAGATCGTGCGTGTTCAGAAAATGCGTAGATATCGTCCGAGCAGCTCGCGCAGTGCACCTGCGGCAGAGCAGAACGCTGCCACAGGTCTTTGGTTTCAGGAGCTTAGGCGGTGCCTTCTTTGCTGTCCTGATCCGGTGCCTCAGCAGCATTGCTCTCGTCCGCCGCGTCATCCTCGGAGGCTTCGGTGATCGGCTCAGGGTCGATAATGGTCAGCGCACCCGTCCCCGCGGTTTTTTGATTGGTGGTCAAGGCCAACATCGCCATACCGGTGGCAGAGCTGTAATCCGGGGTCTCCGGGCGCTTCCACGTCAGCGTGTCAAAGCTCGCGCAATTTTCGCAGGTCGGCGCCCATGACGCGTGGATGTGGTTGCAATTCTCACAGACCCATTGCGGCCCGCGTGGCGCGGTCAGCGCCTTGGTCAGCCAGCCCTGGACCATCACATCGGGGCCACCTTCGCCTTTTTCGATCGCCGCCATGAGCGTCAACGCCCGCGCATCGGGCGCACGATCCACCAGATCGCCCAGCGCGCGGCGTGCTTCCGGGAAATCCTCGGCGACGATCAAAAGCTCCGCCTTGACCAGGCGGGTCTCGTCGTGGTTCGGGTGCAGCCGCAGCAGCTGCTCGAAACGCTTGACCCGTTGCTGCGCGGTTTCCTCTGGGGCAATTTCGGCAAACGCATGTGCCAAATCCGGGTGCGGTTGCGCCTCCCAGGCCTTTTTCAGGATTCGCACCGCATTGCGCGGCTTGCCCCGGGCGATATAGCTGCGCGCGGCAAGCGCGGCGGCGGGCACCAGATCGGGCGAGAGCCGGTTGGCCTCGATCGCCTGCTCCTGTTGTTCCGGCGTGGCATTCTCCGCCAGCAACGCCTTGGAGGATGACAGCGCCAGAACCGCATCGCGACGTTTGAACACCTCACGCGGCAGGGTTCCGGTCTTGAGCTTGGTGGCAAGCGTCTTGCGGGCACCGGCCCAGTCTTCGGCCTGCGCCTGGAGCTTCAGAAGCGTGTCTTGCACGTCTTCATGTTTGGGCCGCAGCGCCAGCGCCTTTTCGGCCAGTTGCCGGGCGGTCTCGGTATCCCCTTCCGACAGCTTTTGCTTCATGATCCCGCGCACGCCGACAAAACGGGTCGATTGATCCGACAGCAAACGCTTGTAGGCCTCTGCCGCCTTATGGGTATCGCCGGCCATTTCGGCCGCCTGCGCCACAATCAGATCGGTCAGCGCCGGATCTTGCAGATAGCGTTCCGCGCGGGCCGCTTTGGCCAGGGCGGTGCGCCCCTCGCCCACCGCCAGTGCCATCAGACTGTCGGCCAGCGCCTTATAGCCGCGGCGCTCGCGCCCCTTGTCGAAATAGCGCGACAGGGCGGTCTCATCGCCGTTGAGGAACCGCAAAGTGGCCACAAGCAGCGACAGCAGCTTGAAGAACAGCCAGGTCACCGCCATCAGCGCCAGAAGCGCCAACACCGATTGCAGCGCCCCGAGGGTATATTCGGTGCCAGCGACGGTGATTTGCACACCACCCGCCGTTTCCAGCAGCATACCAGCGCCAAAGGCCAGCAGCGCCACCATCACGACGAATACGAGAATTTTCAACAATGACCAGAGCATGGCGACGTCCTTAATTGGCGTTCAGGCTTTGCGAGAGCGCGTCTACAGCCGCCTCGGCAGCGAGGCGCGTTTGGGCGGCGGTTTGCCAGGCGGCGAGCGCGGGTTTGGCGCTGTCTGGCAGGGCAGCGAGTTCCGTCAAGGCCTTCTCGATCTTGCCACTGGCCACCGCCGCGCCCGCGCGGGACAGGATTGCATCGGGGTCGTCGCCCTCACGTGGGGTCACGGACCGTGCGCCCAGATGACGATTGACATAGGCCATCAGCCCGCCGCTGCCCTTGCTGTCTTCGCGCGCGGCAGCCAATGCGGCGCGCGCGGCGGGGGCAAAGCTGTCCTGCAACCCGGCGAGCGTGGCAACGCCGGTGCTTGCCGCGCCCTGAAGCCCATCCGGCAGAGTGACCTTGAGGGTGGAGAGTTCATTCACCAGCGCGTCATAAGGCGTGCCCGCATCCAGCGCGGAGCGCAGCCGCGCGACCACGGCTTGCGCCGAGGCAATACGCGCGGCTTCGGCGCTGGCGCGCTCCATGTCCTGCGCCTCCGACACCATACGCTTCACCTCGTCCTGCTGTTGGGACAGGCTGTCGCGCACCCGGTTTAGCTCGGCTTCAAAGGCCGCAACCGCCTCGGCCGAGGCGCCTTCGCTCAGCGGGCGTGCTTCGAGCGCGTCAACGCGCCGGGTCAGCTCTTGGAGCTGCTGCGCGACATCTGCGGGTAGCTCCGTGCTGGCAGAGGGCGTGGCCGCCGCCGCATCAATCGCGCCTTCCACGGCGTCCAGACGCGCGTTCAGCGGCGCAAGATCCGGCATTTTGATCTCGGCAACCGTTCCCTTCAGCTTGGCCAGTTCGGATTTCAAATCCGCCTGCTCTGCCTCGATGGGGCTGAGATCGACGCTCGCGCCGCGCAATGCAGGAGGCAGGAAACCATCCAGAACATCGCCCTTGCCGGCCACAAATCCGATCACCGCCGCCAGCACACCGCCAAGCAGCGCCGGAACAAAGCCGCCGCGTTTCTCAACGATATGTTCCTGCACCACTGGGGCCTGCGGATATTCAGCCGGGGTCTCGGTCTCGGTCTCGGTCTCGGTCTCGGTCTCGGTCTCGGTCTCGGTCTCGGTCTCGGTCTCGGTCTCGGTCT
>NZ_JAATOX010000133.1 GCF_011806385.1 Phaeobacter sp. HF9A
AGGGTCAGCCTGCGCTGTGAGTGCGGAAAAATTCGTTGATGGCGGCAATCGTGCGGGCGCGGGTTTCGGGCCGTTCCATCAGGATTTCATGCTGGGCATCGGGCACCATCTCCAGCCGCCCGCCGGGCCAGCGCGACATGCGGTCGTGGATCGGCGGGGGGGCGACGATTTGCTCGCTTTCGCCGAGGAAGGGCAGGCAGGGGGGCTGGGGGGAGGGCAGGGCCGGGGGGGCGGCGCATTCACTCATCGCGCTGGCCAGCCATTGCAGGGTCGGCCCCCCCAGCACCAGATCCGGTTGCGCCGCCATCTGCATTTGCAGAAAGGCGTAGGTTTCCGGGTCATTGGTGAGCGTATTGCCCTCAAACGGGGCGACCTGGACATATTGCTCGATGGTCGTGGTCGGCACCTGTTTTTCGCTCAGGCCCAGATGCGGGCCGACCTGAGAGAGGATCCGGGCCACCGGGCGCAGCGCCAGCGGAATGCGGATGCCCCACATCGGCGCAGTGAAGGCGGCGGCGGCAACGGGCGCGCCGTTCATCAATGCACGAAGCCCGATCGCTCCGCCCATGGAGTGGGCAATCATGAACCAGGGTTTGGGCAGATCCAGCGCCTCAGCGTGCTCCAGCACTGCGGCCACATCTAGCTGGAATTCGGCAAAATCGCCGACATGGCCGAGCCGCCGCTCTGCGAGCGCACGATCCGCCAGCCCCTGGCCGCGCCAATCCACCGCAAGAACCGAGAAGCCCTCGGCCACCAGGTCACAGGCGGTGGGGCCGTATTTCTCGATATACTCGGTGCGCCCGGGAAACAGCAGGATGCTGCCCCTGGCCTCGCCCGGGGCGGGCCAATGGCCCGCACGAATGCGCAGGCCATCTTTTGTCGTCAGCCAATGGGTCTCCCCCCCCGTGGGGCCGCGCGCGATCTCTGCAAAATAGGGCGCGGGGACAAAATCCGTCTGGGGCTGGGGCACGGGCTGAGCTGTCATGGTACTTACGCCAGAACCTGAGCCAGTTTCATCGCGACGCCCATGTCGCCGTCGATGGTCAGCTTGCCGCCCATAAAGGCCGCGGTCGGGTTCAGTTCGCCGCTCAGGATCTCCTGGAAGGTATCGGCATCGGCGGTCAGGGTGACGTCGGTTTCCTCGTCAGCGACGCGCGCGCCGTTGGCATCCAGCACGATGGCGCCAAGACCGGTGATGTCAAATTTCGCCGAGGCGTCAAAGCCGTCGTCCATCTTGTCGTTCAGCGCTGCCGCTGCCTGTTCCAGTGTGTCGCTCATCTTGGTCGTTCCTAACTGGGGTTTTGTACATCCTGCACAAAACTGTGAAGCTTTGGCCAGGGGGGCTGGATTTTACCCCCTGTGCCGTTACCCTTTCATATATGGGCAGTCTTAACACGAATCTCAAAGCTACCGTGGCGGCACTTTTGCGGCCTGTCAGCCTCGTTCTGGCATTTGGTGTCGCAAGTGGCGCATCTGCACAGGATGTGATGCAGGAGGTGCTGCAAGATCCGGCGGCGGTGAACCTCTCGCAGCTCGATGAGGCGGAGCTACTGACCCGGCTGGCGGATGCCGACCCGCATGACGCCGCCGCGCTGGAGCGCGAGCTGATGGCGCTGTGGTCGCATAGCGGCTCGCCCTCGATGGATCTGTTGCTGCGGCGCGGCCGGGACGCGATGGAGCGCGGCGACTGGCAGGCGGCGATCGAGCATCTGACCGCCCTGACTGATCACGCGCCGGATTTCGCCGAGGGCTGGTCCGAACGTGCCCGGGCGTTCTTCCATGCCGACCTCTTTGGCCCGGCGGTGGCGGATCTGGAGCGCGCGCTGGCGCTCAACCCCAATGACTATAATGCCATTTACGGGCTGGGTCAGGTGTTTGAATATTTCCGCGACCCGGAGCGCGCCTATGCCGCCTATGCGCGTGCAAAGGCTATACATCCCAATCACGAGGAAGTAACCAAGGCGCTGGATCGGCTGTCCGGTGAGGTGAACGGGCAGGCCCTCTAGGGCAGCGATTGCAATGAAATTGACCCCCACCTTGCGGCGGCCCTGCCCCGCGGGCAGGGCGTGTGGAGACTGATGCAATGACAGCTGCATCCCGGGTTGTGGCCGTGCTTGGCCCGACCAATACAGGCAAAACCCACTACGCAATCGAGCGCATGCTAGGCCATCGCACCGGGATCATGGGATTTCCGCTGCGGCTTCTGGCGCGCGAGGTCTATGACAAGATCGTCAGCCTGCGCGGCCCCTCGGTGGTGGCGCTGGTCACTGGCGAGGAACGCATCGTGCCGCCGCGCGCCAAATACTGGATCTGCACCGTGGAGGCGATGCCGGAGGGCATGGGCTGCGATTTTCTAGCCATCGACGAGATCCAGCTCTGCGCCGACCCGGAGCGCGGCCATGTCTTTACCGACCGGCTGCTGCGGTCGCGCGGGTTGCATGAGACGCTGTTTCTGGGCGCCGACACCATGCGCGGCCCGATTGCGGCGCTGGTGCCCGGGGTGGAATTTGTGCGTCGTCAACGGATGTCGGAGCTGGTCTATGCGGGGTCAAAAAAGATCTCGCGGATGCCGCCGCGCACTGCGATTGTCGGCTTCAGCGTCGATAACGTCTATGCCATTGCCGAGCTGATCCGCCGCCAGAAGGGCGGCGCGGCGGTGGTGATGGGGGCGCTCAGCCCGCGCACCCGCAACGCGCAGGTGGAGCTTTATCAGAATGGCGAGGTTGATTACCTGGTCGCCACCGATGCGATCGGCATGGGGCTGAACCTCGATATCGACCATGTGGCCTTTTCCTCCACTGCGAAATTCGATGGCCGCCGAATGCGGCCACTGGCGCCCAACGAGCTGGCGCAGATCGCGGGCCGGGCCGGGCGCGGCATGAGCCATGGCAGCTTTGGCGTCACCGGCGATGCGCGCCCGCTGGAGGACGGCGTCGCCGAGGCGATCATGGAACATCGCTTCACGCCGCTGAAAAAGCTGAACTGGCGCTCCTCGGATCTGCGCTTTGGCTCGGCGGATGCGCTGATCCGCTCGCTCGAATCAAGTCCCGACCACGAGGTGCTGATCAAGGCGCGCGAGGCGGACGACCTGATGGCGCTGCGCAGTTTGTCGCAGGATCCCGCCATTCGCGAGCGCATCAATGACGTCGCCTCGGTGCGGCTGTTGTGGGACGTCTGCCGCATTCCCGACTTTCGCGGCATCAGCCATGCGGAGCATTCCTCTTTGCTTGCTGGCATATTCGGCTATCTTCATGGGGGCGGTGTGGTGCCGGATGACTGGTTTGCGCGACAGATTCGCCGCATTGACCGGACCGAGGGCGACATCGACACATTGTCGAAACGCTTGGCGTTTATCCGCACATGGACCTATGTCGCGCAACGAAACCACTGGTTGCGTGATGAAAGCCATTGGCGGGAGCAAACCCGCACTGTAGAAGACAGGTTGTCTGACGCCTTACATGCGCGTCTGACGCAACGATTTGTGGACCGGCGCACCTCTGTGTTGTTGCGGCGGCTCAAACAGAAGGAGGCCCTTTTGGCCGAAGTAAATGACCAGGGTGAAGTGACCGTCGAAGGTGAATTCGTCGGGAAACTCGAAGGCTTCCGGTTCTCGCCGGACAAGACTGCGCAAGGGGCTGAGGCCAAGGCGCTGAAGTCGGCGTCCGTGCAGGCATTGGCACCGCAGTATCATCTGCGTGCGGATCGCTTCTATAACGCGCCGGATACGGAGATCGACTATACCGATCAGGGCGGTCTGATGTGGGGCGAGCATGCGGTTGGCAAATTGGTTGCTGGCGCTGATGCGCTCAATCCGCGAATCGAGGTTTTTGTGGACGAGGCCGCCGGGCCGGATGTGACGCAAAAGGTCGAGCGCCGGCTGCAACATTTCATCAGCCGCAAGATCTCGGCGCTGTTTGAACCGCTGCACAACCTGCAAAAAGACGAGGCGCTGACCGGTCTGGCGCGGGGCTTTGCCTTCCGCATGGTCGAATCATTGGGCGTTTTGCCGCGTGCCGGTGTCGCGCAAGAGGTGAAGGAGCTGGATCAGGATGCCCGTGGCGCGCTGCGCAAACACGGTATTCGCTTTGGTCAGTTCACCATCTTCATGCCGCTGCTGCTGAAACCGGCGCCGACGCGCCTGCGTTTGCTGCTATGGTCGCTGGCCAATGGGTTGCAGGAATTCCCCGAAGCACCGCCTCCGGGGTTGGTCACCGTGCCCGCCATGCCGGAAGCACCCGAGGGCTATGACACCATGGCAGGCTATCGCGCCGCCGGTCAGCGGATGATCCGCATCGACATGCTGGAGCGCCTGGCCGACATGCTGCGCGCCGAGGACAGCCGTGGCGGTTTTGAAGCCAAGCCGGATATGCTGTCGATCACCGGCATGACGCTGGAGCAATTTGCCGATCTGATGCAGGGGCTGGGCTATCGCACCGAAAAGGGCGAGCGCGTAAAGGTCAAGGCGGTGGATGTCGTCGTGAGCGAAACCCCTGCGAGCGAGGCTGAGACCGCCCCGGTTGATGCGGCAATCGCCACGGATACCCCTGCGGAGGCAGCTTCGGACACGCCTGCGGATGTGCCAGAGGGCGCAGAGCAGATCGTCGATCAGGGCGAAACGCCAATCGCCGAAGCCGCTGCGGAGACCGCAGAGGTCGCCGTCGAGGCGCCCGTGGCCGAGACCACCGAGGGCGAGACCCCGGTCGGCGAAGCGGCGGATGCTGCGATGGCCGAGCAAGAGATGGAAGTGTTCTACACCTTCACCTGGTCGCGCCCGGCGCGTCCGGGCGGCAACCCGCGCGGACAGCGCCGCGGCGGTGGCGATGCGGCCGGTCACAAGGCCGGAGGCCGAGGCAAGCCCCGCAGCGGTGGCAAGCCGCAGGGCAAACCCGGTGGCAAGAAAGGCGGTCGCCCGGATCGTGGTGGCGACAGCGGCGCCAAGACCTACTCCGCCCGCCCGCCGAAGAAGGACAAGCCCATCGACCCGGACAACCCCTTTGCAGCCGCGCTGATGGGGCTGAAAAACAACGACTGACGCAAGAATGGTGGATCACGCGGGCAAAATCCGCATCGACAAATGGCTCTGGCATGCGCGGTTCTTCAAGACCCGCTCGCTGGCGTCCAAACAGGTCGGGGCGGGGCATGTCCGCGTGAATGGCACCAAGGCGTCCAAACCATCTCAGAACGTCTCTGTCGGGGACGTTCTGACCTTTGCCCAGGGGCATCAGGTGCGCGTGGTGCGCATCCTTGCGCTGTCCGAACGACGCGGCCCGGCGCCCGAGGCGCAGACGCTGTACTTTGATATGACGGAGAAGCAGGACAAACCGCCTGCCAATCCGAAATACGAGGGAAAAGGTCGCCCGGACAAGAAAGAGCGCAGAGCACTTGGTCTTACTCGGGTCTGGGACGAACATTGACGTCTTGAAGCGCGCCCGCTTGTGGATTAGCAAGGCGCCCAGACACTGAAACGGGATCCAAGCCAATGACCTACGTCGTCACGGACAATTGTATCGCTTGCAAATACACTGACTGCGTCGAGGTATGCCCGGTAGACTGTTTCTACGAGGGTGAGAACACGCTGGTGATCCACCCCGATGAATGCATCGACTGTGGCGTATGTGAACCGGAGTGCCCGGCGGATGCGATCCGTCCCGACACCGAGCCGGACATGGACAAATGGGTAGAGTTCAACCGCAAATACGCGGAGCTCTGGCCGGTGATCGTCTCCAAGAAGGAGCCGATGCCAGATCATGAAAAACATGACGGCGAAGAGGGCAAGCTGGAGAAGTATTTCTCCGAAGCGCCCGGCGAAGGCGGCTGATATCGCCCGAAAACAGGGGCGATCACGAAGAATTAGCGTCTCTCCCCTGGCCAGATATCACAATCACGCGCCCTTCGGCTTTCGGACGGCGCGGTTTTGTGTTATATTCGAAAGATGTACTGAAAGCCAAAGGATACCGTCTGCCGTGCTGACTCGCGTGATTCGCGGGTCTCTTGGTGGGCTTGCTGCGTGAATGTGACCCCTGGTGAGGCCTGATAGGCGGGCCGCGCGGGAATAGTGTTCGCTCAGCATACATGGCGTGGTTGCCGTGTCATCGCGAGGAAAGACCTGTATGACCAAATCGAAGAAGCTCGAATTCCGTCCCAACGAATATGTTGTTTACCCGGCCCATGGGGTTGGCCAGATCATATCGATCGAGGAGCAGGAAGTGGCCGGCTATACGCTGGAGCTATTCGTGATTACCTTTGAAAAAGACAAGATGACTCTGCGGGTGCCCACCCATAAGGCGATCGACATCGGCATGCGCTCGCTGTCCTCGCCGGATGTGATCGCCCAGGCGATGAAGACGCTCAAGGGCAAGGCCAAGGTCAAACGCGCCATGTGGTCGCGCCGGGCGCAGGAATACGAACAGAAGATCAACTCTGGCGATCTGATCGCCATCGCCGAAGTGGTGCGCGACCTGCACCGCACCGACGACCAGCGCGAGCAGA
Organism: Phaeobacter sp. HF9A; assembly: GCF_011806385.1. Lineage (GTDB taxonomy): Bacteria > Pseudomonadota > Alphaproteobacteria > Rhodobacterales > Rhodobacteraceae > Epibacterium. Next base: position 6,490 of record NZ_JAATOX010000133.1, read on the forward strand.
GCTATTCCGAACGTCAGCTCTATGAAGCGGCGCTGGAACGTCTGACCCGCGAGGTGGCCGCTGTTTCCGGTGGCGACGAGGTGCTGGCCGCGAAACAAGTGGATGAGGTGCTGACCTCCCGCGCCGCTGCCTGAGCCTCTGTCAGGATCGAGTTTGGGCCGTCCCATTGGGGCGGCCTTTTTGTTTTGCGCGGTTGGGACGAGGGGCGCTGCCCCTCGTGCTCCCCGGGATATTTGGGAAAAGATGAAAGGGGATCAGATCAATGCCAACAGCGCGAGCGCCAGGGTGATTTCGGTGATTTGTTGCGTGGCACCAAGCACATCGCCGGTTTGTCCGCCGATTTTGGACTTGGCCAACAGGCGCAGGCCGGACACAACAAGGGCCGCGAGGATCGCTGCGCGCAGGATGATGGGACCAGCGAGCCAGAGGCTCAGGGCCAGGGCGATGGCGAGGCCGAGGCAGGTGGCGAAGGCAGTTGGGCGGCCGACCTGCTGCGAAAGGCCGCTGCCGCGTGCGTTGGGCAGGCTGGCCATCATCACCGGCATGGCGGCGCGGCTGAGCATTGCGAGCGCGATTGGCGCCCAGAGTGCGCCCAGGCTCAGCAGCTGGGTCATGGCCAGCCAGCGCAGACCGATGGTGAGGACCAGCGCCAGCACCCCATAGGTGCCGATCTGGCTGTCCTTCATGATCGCGAGCCGCCGCTCCCGATCAAAGCCGCCCCAGAAGCCATCGGCGCAATCGGCCAGACCGTCCTCATGCATGGCGCCGGTGAGCAGCACCTGTATCAGGAGCAGCAGACCGGCGGCGATCATCGGCGGCCAGAAATTGAGGGCGACGTTGGCGAGGAGCGTGGCAAGGCCACCGACCAGGAGCCCCACCAGCGGAAAGGCCCAGACCGCGCGGGCCTGGCGGGCAAAGGCGGCTTTGGGCAGGGCCGGGAGGGGCAGGCGGGTCAATAAAACCAGCGCAAGCAGCACATCCGTTGCGGCAATGTCGTTTTTTCTCATGTCGGTGCCTCTGGCGGGGCTTCTCGGCGCAGGGCGCGGGGGCTAAACAGGCTTGAACACCGCTTTACCCCTGCGGTGAGGTCCGACGCAACGAGGCTTTTTATGCTGCCAGACATCCCGACGCTTTCTTCCTTTTGTGACGCGCTTGCGCAGGCTCCGGCGGCCGATGCGCAGGCCCTTGCGGCCTGTGCGGCGCGCAACGGGCAATTGACCAAACCGCCGGGGGCGCTGGGGCAATTGGAAGCGGCAGCGATCTGGTATGGCGGCTGGCGCGGCACGGATCGCCCCGAGATTGCAGCGCCGCAGGTGATTGTTTTTGCTGGCAATCACGGTGTGACCGCGCGCGGCGTGTCGGCCTTTCCGGCGGAGGTCACCGTGCAGATGGTGGCGAATTTCCAGGCAGGCGGCGCCGCGATCAACCAGCTTGCTAAGCTGGCTGGTGCGCGGATGGATGTGCACGCGCTGGAGCTGGATCGGCCCACGGCGGATTTTACCGCTGCCCCGGCGATGAGCGAGGCGGAGCTGCTGGCTGCGCTGCAAACCGGCTGGTCCGCGGTGGATCCCAAGGCGGATCTGCTGGTGGTGGGCGAGATGGGGATCGGCAATACCACCTCTGCTGCCGCGATCTGCCATGCGCTTTATGGCGGGGAGGCGGGTGATTGGACCGGCCGTGGTACCGGTGTGAGCGACGATGGCCTGAGCCTCAAGACGCAGGTGGTCGCCGAGGGCGTCGCGCTGCATGCGCCGGATGGTGGTCTCAACGCGCTGCGCTGCCTTGGCGGGCGCGAGGTTGCGGCCATGGCGGGGGCGATTGCGGCGGCCCGGGTGCTGCGTATTCCGGTGATCCTTGACGGGTTCATCTGCTGTGCGGCTGCCGCCTGTCTGGCGGATATCGCCCAAGGGGCGCTGGACCACACGATCGCCGGGCATCAAAGCGCCGAGGGCGCCCATGCGGCGCTGCTGGAAAAGCTGGGCAAGGCGCCGCTGCTGTCACTGGGGTTGCGCCTCGGCGAGGGATCTGGCGCGGCGCTGGCCATTCATTGGCCTGCCATAGCGGCATGGCGACCTTTGCGGAGGCCGGGGTTTCTGACGGCTGACGCGTTTGATACTGCGAGATTTGCCAATCCGCCTGGGTCACCTCAGGCGGATTTTTTTGCGTGTTCCTCGGCGAGGGAGAGCAGGGCGGTTTCCAGATCCTTTTCCAGCTCCTTGGCGCGTTTGATATAGGCCGGATTTTCGCTGGCGGGGGTGTCTGGTCGCCAATGGCTGGCGAGCTCGCGCAGCGTATGGCGGTCGTGGGCATAATAGGTCTGCTCTGCCTGGGCGGCCTCGTATTCGCTTAGCCCAATGTTTTCAAGAACGTAGCGCCCGGCCCGTAGGCTGCTGTCAAACATTTCGCGGACGATGTCATTGGCCCCGGCGTTATAGAGCTCGAACACATGGTGGCGGTCATAGGCGCGGGCAACCACATGCACATCTGGGTAATGACGCTTGGCATAGGCGACCAGCGCGGTGGCCTTGTCCTGGTCATCCAGCGCCACCACCAGCACCTTGGCCTTGGCAATGCCGGCGGCCTTCAGCAGTTCCGGTCGGGTGGGATCGCCCAGGAAGCTCTTGACCCCAAAGCGCCGCATCAGCTGCACCGCCTGCATGTCATTGTCCAGCAGCACGGTTGTGAAACCAGCCGCATTGACCAGCCGGTGCACGATCTGACCAAAACGCCCGATACCGGCGATAATCACCGTGCCGACCTCGTCGATTTCGTCCGGGGTGTGTTCGACATGGGCGTCCTTCATCCGTTTGGAGAGGAGCTCGTAGAGGATGAACAGAAGCGGTGTGATCATCATCGAAACGGCAATCACCAGCAGCATCTTTTCCGAGAGATCCTCGGGCAAGACATTGATCTGCGTGGAAAAAGCCAGGAGGACAAAGCCGAATTCCCCGGCCTGCGCAAGGCTGAGGGTAAAGAGCCAATGGTTGCGCCCCCGCAGCCCGAAGGCCTTGCCGACAAAATAGAGCACCATGCCCTTGGCCAGGATCACCAGCAGCGCCAGGCCAATCACGTCGCCGGGCTCGGCCAGGAACAGGCGGTAGTTTATGCCGGCACCGACGGTGATGAAAAACAGCCCCAATAGGAGCCCCTTGAAGGGCTCAAGGTCGCTTTCCAGCTCGTGGCGGAACTCGCTGTTGGCCAGAACCACACCGGCCAAAAAGGCGCCAAGCGCGGGCGAGAGGCCGACCAGCGTCATCAGGAAGGAGATCCCGACCACGATTAGCAGCGCCAGCGCGGTATACATTTCGCGCAGGTTGGAGGCATGGATGAAGCGGAACACCGGGCGGGTCAGATAGACCCCGGCCAGGATGACAAAGGCGATGGCGCCGAGGGTCATGAGTGTGACCGCCCAGCCGGGCAGCCCCTCTACCAGCGAGAGGGAGCCATGCCCGGCCTCGACCGCCTCGGCGCCACGCTGGATGGAGCCATCGGCCGCGAGGGTTGTGGGGGGCGTGCTCGCCAGCAGCGGCAGCAGCGCGAGGATCGGGATGACCGCGATGTCTTGTGTCAACAATACGGAAAAGGCCGCGCGCCCGCCGCCGGTGCCGGTCAGCCCCTTCTCGGACAGGGTTTGCAACACGATCGCCGTCGAGGACAAGGCCAGCGCCAGGCCCACGGCCAGACCAACCTGCCAGTCATGGCCCAGCGCCATGGCGGCACCTGCAAGCAAACCGGTTGAGGCGAAGATCTGCAAGCCGCCGAGGCCGATCAGATGGTGCCGCATCGCCCAGAGCGCCCGGGGGTCGAGCTCCAACCCGATCAGGAACAGCATCATCACCACGCCGAATTCTGCAAAATGCTGCAATTCCGCGGTCTCGGTTCCCACCAAGCCGAAGACGGGGCCGATCAGGATGCCCGCGGCCAGATACCCCAGAACGGAGCCGAGGCCCAAGCGGGCGACAATTGGCACGGCGATGACGGCGGCGGCGAGGTAGATCGAGGCTTGTGAAAGAAAACTGTCCATAATGGGATACTGCCAGCTTTTGATGACTTGGCAAAGACATAGGTCTTATTTGCGCGGTAATCCCCCCGTTTCTGCGGGGACTTGGTCGTAGAATTTACGCGGCCGTTCTCAGTTTCTGGGCGGGGGTCAT
>NZ_JAATOX010000134.1 GCF_011806385.1 Phaeobacter sp. HF9A
CTTTTGTCACCTCGGCGGGCGTCAGCAGCAATTCGGTCTCATGACAGGCGCGCGGGTTGACCAGACAGGAGGTCAGCTTGCCCGCAAAGGTATGATCAAGGCAGGCCTGATTGCAGGCGATACAGGGCGCGATCTGCGCCGTGCGCCCTGCGGCGGCCTTGGCCACGAACTCCGCATCCGCCAGCATCGGCCGCGCCATCGACACCATGTCGGCGCAGCCTTTGGCGAGCACCTCCTCGGCGACCTCGGGGGTGTTGATGCGGTTGGAGGTGATCACCGGGATCGTCACATGGCCCATCAGCTTCTGTGTCACCCAGGCAAAGGCGGCGCGCGGCACCGAGGTGGCAATGGTCGGAATGCGGGCCTCGTGCCAGCCGATGCCGGTGTTGATGATCGTGGCCCCCGCGGCCTCGATGGCCTTGGCCAGTTGCACCACCTCCTCGAAGGTGGAGCCATCGGGCACGAGGTCGATCATCGAGAGGCGATAGATCAGGATGAACTCTGGCCCGACGGCAGCGCGCACCCGGCGCACCACCTCGATGGGCAGGCGCATGCGGTTCTCGTAGGAGCCACCCCAGCGGTCGGTGCGTTTGTTGGTATGGGTGACGAGGAACTGATTGAGGAAATAGCCCTCGCTGCCCATGATCTCCACCCCGTCATAGCCGGCCTCCTGGGCCAGACGGGCGGCGTTGACGATGTCGGCGATCTGTTTCTCGATGCCGTCTTCATCCAGCGCGGTGGGCGGGAAGGGGGAGATCGGCGATTTCACCGCCGACGGCGCGACGCAGGTCTTGCCATAGGCATAGCGGCCCGCGTGCAGGATCTGCATGGCGATCTTGCCACCCGCCGCGTGCACCGCATCGGTCACCACCGAATGGTTGGCGACATCCTGCGCGCTGGTCATCATCGCTGCCCCCGGCAGCACGGAGCCCTCAAGGTTCGGGCCGATGCCGCCGGTCACCATCAGGGCCACACCGCCCCGCGCGCGCGCGGCATAGAACTCCGCCACCCGGGGCCAGTCGCGGGTCTCTTCCAGCCCGGTATGCATGGAGCCCATCAGCACCCGGTTCTTGAGCGTGGTAAAGCCCAGATCCAGCGGGGCCAGCATATGTGGGTACGCAGTCATGACACCTCTCCCTGCCTGTCAGTTCCGCAAAGGATTGCGCGTCCGCTGCCGCTTGTCACCTGCCAACGCGGCGTCACCCCCTTGCGTGCCCCGGCGGCACAGGGTCTAAGGAGGAGAAAACGCAGACAGCGCGGAGCAGATTGATGAGCAAGGACAGCCCCAAACCCCTTAGCGCCGAGGAGATCGCCGCGCTGCCCTATCGCCCCAATGTGGGCGTCATGCTGATCAATGGTGCGGGCGATGTCTGGGTCGGTCGGCGCATGGATCGCCACAAGGACGCCTGGCAGATGCCGCAGGGCGGGATCGACAAGGGCGAGGACCCCCGCCTTGCCGCCCTGCGCGAGCTGGAAGAGGAAACCGGCGTCACCGCGGATCTGGTCGAGATCATCGCCGAAAGCGCAGGCTGGCTGCCCTATGATCTGCCGCAGGAGGTGGTGCCGCATTTCTGGGGCGGCAAATATCGCGGACAGGAGCAGAAATGGTATCTCATGCGGTTTCTCGGGCGCGATGAGCAGATCAATATCGACACCGATCATCCGGAATTCTCCGCCTGGTGCTGGCAGCCGGTGGCGGAGCTGGTGGAAAAAGTCGTTCCCTTCAAGAAGGAGGTCTATGCCCGTGTGGTTGCAGAATTTGATGCCCATCTCTAGGCCGCTGCTGGCGGCGGCTCTGGTGCTGACAAGCGCTGCGCAGGCGCAGGCGCTGAGTTGCGTGCCGATGGGGCCGGGGGATGTCTACCGCGTGGTGCAGCAAAGCGATGAGGACTTCCTCATCATCGAAGGGCAACTGGATTTTGACCAGAACCTCCTGCCCACATATTCCGAAAGCCGCCCGGCGGGCGCCTCCAAACCGGTGGAGGTTCCGGCGCAGCTCACCGGGCTTTTGCTGGGCGAGCGCATTTTTGATCAGCCGCTGGAGGGCGAGATCACGCTGGAGGCCCATTGCCTGGGGCCCTGGTGCGGCAAGCTGACCCCCGGCAATCGCTACCTGTTCTTTGCCCGTCAGGTCGAGGGCCGCGTGGTGGCCGTGGTGGAGCCCTGCGGCGGCTTCTTCTTTGATGCGGCCGATGGCACCGCTGGCGATATCGTGCTGCAATGCCATCGCGGCGGGGTCTGCCCGTCCCAGCTGCCCGACACGATGGAAGGGGTGATCGAGGTCCCCGGGGCCGCCGATTAGCGGCAGGTGAACAGGGGCGGCACCCTCATGGGCGATCTGACGCCGGTGGCCGGAAACTCCCCTTGTCACAAATCGCTGCCGCCGCGTAAGCTGTTGAGATTACAAAGGAGCGCTGTCTCCTGAAATTTCAATTGCTTACGTAACCTCACGAGAAAAGGAATGTCACATGGCAAGTATTCCTCTCTTAAGCATTCTGAAGGAATTCAAGTCCAAGGGACCTTCGGATATCGCGGCAGACAAGAAACTCCTCAAGGAAATCGCTCAGATCGAAAAGGGGCTGGAGAAGCCCAGCGAGGATATCTCCAAGAATATCAAGACCCTGCTCAAGGGGTTGAACGACGCCAAGAAAACCAAGAAAGCCGACAAGGCCGCCGTGAAGACCATCGAAAAGGTCGAAAAGGCGATCGTGGACGACGAGAAAAAGCGGCTGAGCCTCGGGCGCATCAAGATGTCGAAGCCGAGCTGAGCACCCCCTGTTGGTTTTGAAAGGTTAGAAAGTTCTTAAAATGGGCGATAGTTCTACAGCCGACATGATCGGCGCAATTGTCAACGCGGGCAAGACCGCATGGGATATCATCAAGGACGGCAGGGCTGTCTCTACCGCGCAATCGGCCTATTGCGGCGCGGTGCCGGAAAAGATCCCTTTTACCAAACTCTACGGCTGGAAGAAGAAAACCGGCTCGTGGAATGTGGTCTATGAAAACCTCTATGGGATTGACGTTATCGAATGCGAGCTGAAGTACAGCTTTCAGTATAATGGCCAATGCGAGGCGCATCCCAAATCGGTCTTTGTGACCAACTTCTGCGTCTGGGCTCCGAAATGCGATGTGGCCTGGGGGTTCACCTTTGATGTGAACGCCAGCACCCGCGGCAGGCCCCTGAACGTTGGCACCAAGGACAAGGTGATCGGCGCGATCCCGCTCTTGGTGCGCATGTCAGCAGGCGGTGCCAACAGCAAATCGCAAACCATGGAGCTGACCGCGCGCGGCGACGGCAAGCTGCTCACCAAGTGATCCTCGCTAGGATATGGCGTCAGACCGGGGTCATCGTGACCTCGGTCGGCGTCAGGTAGATCAGCAGCAGCGTCGAGATCACCAATCCCAGAACGGCCAGGATCACCCCCCGCCGTCCCGATGCGCTGCTGCGGTCAATCAGACCCAGGAGCAAAGCCACCAGGCTGACGCCGGGCGCGATGAACAGCACCAGCCGTTGCAGCGTCACCTGCACGCTTGGGCCAAAGGCGATCCCCAGCACAACCATCGCCGCCAGCATGACAAGCGATATCACCGCGAGGATCGTGGCCCAGCGACCGCAGGCGGAGCTTGAGGGAGTGATCGCTGTGGAACGAGGGGGAAGGGACATGATAAAACCCACTGAAATGATCTAAATTACACCCGGCAGGCGGCCTTGAATGATGCCGACCTCGCTCCGTTTCTACACCCAAGCCGGCCCGGTTTCATCCTGAAAATCCAGACCGGCGGTGCACCGCCCGTTTCCCGCCGGAGCCTAGGGCTCGGGGTGGATCTCGCGGCTGTCTGCGGGGGCCTGATCCCGCTCGGTCATGCCATAGTCGCGCAGCACATGGGCCACCCGCAGCCGGTAGTCGTCGAAATAGCCCCGCCGCCCTTTTGCCTGTGCCGCGCGATGGGCCTGCAACTGTCGCCAGTGCGCCACGGCGGCCTCGTCTTCCCAGAAGGACAGCGACAGCAGCTTGCCCGGTGTGGTCAGGCTCTGGAAGCGCTCGATCGAGATAAACCCTTCCAACCCTTCAAAAAGTGGCCGCAGGCTGGCAGCATGATCAAGATAGGCCTGCTGTTGTCCCTCGGCGGGGACGACCTCGAATATGACGGCGATCATGTGTTCTCTCCTGTTGGGCCATGCGGCGCTGAGGCCAGTGTGAGCCATGTGCGGTCCTCGCGCAAAATGAACTTCTCGCGCTGGGCAAACTCATAGTTCTGCCGCCCCAATGGATCAGCGGAGAGCCGCGCGCGATAGTCCTCATAGGCGGCGAGCGAAGGGATCGAATAGATGCCATAGGCCAGCGTCGAAGACCCTTCATGCGGGGCGAAATAGCCAATCAGATCGGCGCCGTTGCGCGGGATCGCCTGACCCCAGACCTGCGCATACTGGCGAAACTCGGCCTGTTTGGTGGGGTCGATCTGATAGCGGATGATACAGGTCAGCATGGATGGCTCCTCTTGGGCTGTGATGTCCTCAGCTGATAGCCTGTTGGCGCGCCGGGATGCTTCGCTGTGGGCCGAAGGGTTGCGCCGCACCTGTTTCCACAGGCTGAACGATCCGCCAAAAACCCTGCAATTATCCCAAGCCTGCCCCGTTGTTGCCCGATTTCACCCGCAGGAAGAGGGGGCAATTCTGCGTGACGAGGATCGTTCAAATGGATCGACTGACCGAAATGGAAGCCTTCGCCAATGTGGTGGATCAGGGGGGCTTTACCGATGCCGCCAAGAAGATGGGCATCTCCAAATCGGCGGTCTCCAAACATGTGTCGAGCCTGGAGGCGCGGCTGGGGGCACGGTTGCTCAACCGCACCACGCGGCGGGTGTCGCCGACGGAAATCGGGCTGGCCTATTATGATCGCGCCCGCCGGGTGCTGAACGACGCGGGCGAAGCCGATGCGCTGGTGACCTCGATGCAGACCGCGCCCTCGGGGCTCTTGCGCATTTCGGTGGCGACCGATTTTGGCGTCAATCACCTGTCGCCGGTGCTGTCGGAGTTCCTGAATGATTTCCCTGATATCACTGTCAATATGGTGCTGAACAACCGCTTTGTGGAGCTGATCTCCGAAGGGTTTGACATGGCGGTGCGGATCGGCGAGCTGGAAGACAGCAGCCTGCGCGCCCGCAAGCTGACCGAGACCACCAAGCGGATGATCGCCTCGCCCGGCTATCTGGAAAAATTCGGCCGCCCGCAAAAGATCGACGATCTGAGCGACCACAAGCTGTTGCACTACTCGAACCAATCCAGCGGCAATGTCTGGAAACTGACCGCCCCCTCCGGCGAAAAGCGGCAGGTGCGGTCGACCGGCTGGCTGTCGGTGAATGATGGCCAGTCGCTGCTGAACGCGGCGATTTCGGGCCTCGGGATCGCCTATCTGCCCAGCTATCTTTACGCCGAGGCCAAGGCCGAAGGGCTGGTGGAGGACGTGATGCCCAGCCTGCCGGTGGAAACGCTGGGCGTCTATGCGGTCTACCCGCCGGGACGTTTCACCCAGCCCAAGGTGCGCGCTTTTATTGATTTCCTCGCCCATGCCTTTGCCGAAAAGGGCATGGAAACCTGGTAGGGCCACGCGCCTACCGCCTCTTGGACAATTGCGGATCCAATCAAGTCTCCCTCGAAGCACCTGCCCCTCGCATCCGTTGCGAGGGGTCTTTTTTGTGGGCAGGTGGCGAGGATTTGCACCCCAGGATCCGCGAGGGTCGTTGTTTTCTGCACCGCAGCACCCTATCAGGGAGGCAGACCACCGCTTGCGCAAGGATCCTGCATGCCCTCGTCCCAATCCAGACCCGTCCTGACCTTCTTTGACCTGCAAGGGCTGATTTTCGGCATCCTGATGTGCGCGCTGGGGGTTACCTTCCTCAAGGCGGCGGGGCTGGTGACCGGGCAGACGGCGGGGATCGCGCTTTTGCTGTCGTATGTGCTGCCCTGGGGGTTTGGGCCGCTGTTTCTGGTGATCAGCCTGCCCTTTCTGATCCTGGCCTGGACCCGGCGCGGTGCGGTCTTTGCCCTGCGCACGGTGGCGGTGGTGATCGGCATTTCCCTGGGCGCGCAGGTGCTGCCGCAGTATCTGGGCTTTGTCGCGCTGCACCCGGGGCTGGCGGCAATTCTGGGCGGGGCGTGCAGCGGATCCGGGCTGATCGCGATCTTTCGCCACAATGCCTCCGCCGGGGGGATGACCATCGTCGGCATCATCATCGAACATCGCACCGGCTTTAAGGCGGGCTGGTTCCAGCTGGCTGTGGATGCTGCGGTTTTTGCCGCCTCGGCGCTGGTACTGACGCCCTCGCAGCTGTTTTATTCCTTTATCGGTGCCATGATCACCAATCTGATCATCGTGTGGAATTTCGACGTCGCCCAGAGCGGCACAGGCCGCCCCGGCTATGGCCGCGCCACGCCAAAGGGCGCGGATCTTGACGCCTGAGGGGGGCCTTTAAGGCGCCGCCAATTTAGGGATCGACAGGCTCGCGAATCTTCGCTAGCCTCCGTCGCATGACCCAACAGTATGCCCAGTTCTGGTTCTACTTTTATCCGCGCCACATGGCGGACGGAGGGTCTTCGCGTTTCTGAACCAGACTGACAGAAACGAGAAATACCGCACCAAACCGCCCCAGGACCCCGGGCGGTTTTTTGTTGTCCAGAGGTCCGACAGGGGCTCCCGCCAAAGGATCCAAACCCATGAATACCCTGTCTCCCACCCCGACCAACGATTTGCGGATTACCGATATGCAGGAACTGATCTGCCCCGAAGCCCTTGCGGTGAAACACCCGCTCACCGATGCGGCCCGCGAAACGGTATTGAGCGCGCGGCGCAATATCCAGAAGATCCTGCATGGCGCAGATGACCGGCTGATCGTGGTGGTCGGCCCCTGTTCGATCCACGACCCGGAGGCGGCGCTGGACTACGCTCGCCGTCTGGCACCCCTGCGGGCCGAGCTGGGCGACCGGCTGGAAATCGTGATGCGGGTCTACTTCGAGAAACCCCGCACCATCGCCGGCTGGAAGGGGCTGATCAATGATCCCGACCTTGATGGCTCCTTCCGCATCAACAAGGGGCTGTCGCACGCCCGCAAGCTCTGCCTTGATCTGAGCGAGATGGGGTTGCCGGTGGGCACGGAATTCTTGGACGCCTCGGTGCCGCAATACATTGTGGACCTGGTGAGCTGGGCGGCAATCGGGGCGCGCACCACCGAGAGCCAGATCCACCGCGAAATGGCCTCGGGCCTCAGCTGCCCGGTGGGCTTCAAGAACGGCACCCGGGGCAATGTGCAGATCGCCATCGACGCGGTGCGCTCGGCGGCGACCCCGCATCACTTCATGGCGCTGGCGCCCTCGGGTCTGGCGGCGATCGCGGCCACTGCGGGCAACCCCGATTGCCATATCATCCTGCGCGGCGGCGGCGGCACCAATTATGACGCCGCCAGCATTGATGCCGCCTGCCAGAAGGCCGGGGCCGACGGCATCCGCCCACAGGTGATGATTGACGCCAGCCACGCCAATTCCGCCAAGGACCCGGCCAAACAGCCCGAGGTGCTCGCGGATGTGGCGACCCAGATGGCGGGCGGCGAGACCCGCATCACCGGCGTGATGATCGAAAGCCACCTGGTGCATGGCCGCCAGGACCTGCCCAAGGATGGCGATCTGTCGAAACTCACCTATGGCCAGTCCATCACCGATGGCTGCATCGGCTGGCAAGAGACCGAAACCCAGCTGCGCAAGCTCGCCGAGGCGGTCGAGAGCCGCCGCAGCCTCGGGGCGCGGCTCGCGGGCTGATTGGACCGGGGCGGTGCACCGCCGCCCCGCCCTTCTTCTAACCGAAAATATCCCGGGGTGAATTGGCCGTCAGACCAAGAGGGGCAGCGCCCCTTTCCGGCAGGCCCTCCCCAAGATGTGCAGACCGCGCCGCTTGCAATCTCGGTGCCACCTCCGCATATCATCCCCACCAAGACGATTGATCGGAGGCCCCATGGTTCGCAGATTTGCCATCCCCCTGACGCTTATGCTTGTCACCTGCCTGCCGCCCGCTGTTCAGGCTGAAACCCATGTGCCGCAAAATCAGGCGGAGATTTCGCTGGGTTTTGCGCCGCTGGTCAAGGAGGCCGCCCCGGCGGTGGTGAATATATACGCCAAGATCATCCGTCAGGATCAGAACCGTAGCCCCTTTGCCAATGATCCGTTTTTTGACGATTTCTTTCGCCAGTTCGCGCAGCCCCGGCCAAGGGTGCAGAACTCGCTGGGCTCCGGCGTGATCCTGTCGCCGGATGGGTTTGTGGTCTCCAACTACCATGTGGTGGGCGAGGCCTCGGACATTCGGGTGGTGACCAGCGACCGGCAGGAATACGAGGCCGAGGTGGTGCTGGCGGATAAGGACTCCGATCTCGCCATCCTGCATCTGAAGGACGCCAAGGGGCTGCCCTGGCTGGAGCTGCGCAACAGTGACAAGGTCGAGGTGGGCGAGCTGGCGCTGGCGATCGGCAATCCCTTCGGGGTCGGGCAGACGGTGTCTTCGGGCATTGTCTCGGGGCTGGCGCGCACCGGCACCGGCGGCGGTCAGGGCTTTGGCTATTACATCCAGACCGATGCGCCGATCAACCCGGGCAATTCCGGCGGCGCGCTGATCGACGTGAATGGCGATCTGATCGGCATCAATACCCGGATTCTCAGCCGCTCGGGCGGCTCCAACGGCATCGGCTTTGCGATTCCGGCCAATCTGGTGCGTGAATTCCTGCGCCAGGCCGAGGCCGGAGACACCAGTTTTCGCCGCCCCTGGGCGGGCATGACCGGCCAGCCGGTGGATTCCGATCTGGCCGAGGCGCTGGGCATGGAGAGGGTGGATGGGATGCTGATTTCCGAATTGCACCCGCAAAGCCCCTTTGTCGATGCGGGGTTTGAGGTCGGCGATGTGGTGCTGGCGGTGGATGGCGAGCCGGTGAACTCCCCCTCCGAGATGGCCTTTCGCCTGTCGGTGACGGGGCTGGGCAACAGCAGCGAGATCACCCGCGTCCATCAGGGCAAGGTCGACGTGGTGCCGGTCACGCTGAATGAGGCGCCGGATCAGCCGGCCTCTGATCCGATCCAGCTTAATGACCAGACGCCGCTGCCGGGGCTGGTGGTGGCGCAGGTGAACCCGCGGGTGATTTCGCAAATGCAATTGCCGCTCTCGGCCGAGGGCGTGGTGGTGCTCAACCCCGGCCCCTATGCCGGGCGCGGCGGGGTGAAGCCGGGCGATCTGGTGCTGGCGGTCAATGGCCAGCCGGTGGCAACGGCGGCGGATGTGCCGCGTTTGCTGATGGAGAGCGGCCGCTGGATGCAGCTGGATCTGCTGCGGCAAGGTCAGCGCATGTCGCTGCGGTTCCGGTTGTGAGCCTCTGATGGCGGATTTGTTTGACAGCGGGGAGGCGGGCGCGGAAACCGGGCGTGGCGGGGCCAATGAGGCGCCGCGCCCGCTCGCGGACCGGTTGCGGCCCCAGAGCCTGGCAGAGGTCATCGGTCAGGAGCAGGTTCTGGGCGACGAGGCCCCCCTGGGGGTGATGCTTACCTCCGGCAGCCTGTCCTCGCTGATATTCTGGGGGCCGCCGGGGGTGGGGAAGACCACCATCGCGCGGCTCCTGGCGCAGGAGACGGATCTGCATTTCGTGCAGGTCTCGGCGATCTTTACCGGCGTGCCGGAGCTGCGCAAGGTCTTTGAGGCCGCCAGGATCCGCCGTCAGAACGGGCAGGGCACCCTGTTGTTCGTGGACGAGATCCACCGCTTCAACAAGGCGCAGCAGGACGGGTTCCTGCCGCATATGGAGGATGGCACCATCCTTCTGGTGGGCGCGACGACGGAAAACCCGAGCTTTGAGCTCAATGCCGCTGTGCTGTCGCGCAGTCAGGTGCTGGTGCTGGAGCGGCTCAGCCTTGCGGATCTGGAGCGGCTGACCCAGCGGGCGGAGAAGACGCTGGAGCGCAAGCTGCCGCTGCTGCCGGAGGCACGCGACGCGCTGCATCAGATGGCGGATGGCGACGGGCGGGCGCTGCTCAATCTGATCGAGCAGGTGGCGGCCTGGAAGGTTCCGGCCCCGCTGGGGCGCGAGGCGCTGGCCACCCGGCTGATGCGGCGGGCGGCGAAATACGACAAATCCGGCGAGGAACATTACAACCTTATATCAGCGCTGCATAAATCGGTGCGCGGCTCGGACCCGGATGCCGCGCTTTACTGGTATGCGCGCATGCTGGAAGGCGGCGAGGATCCGCGGTATCTGGCCCGTCGCCTGACCCGGATGGCGGTTGAGGACATCGCCCTCGCCGATCCGCAGGCGCAGGCGGTCTGCCTGCAAGCCTGGGAAACCTATGAGCGCCTTGGCAGCCCGGAGGGCGAGCTTGCGCTGGCGCAGGCGGTGATCTATCTGGCGCTCGCCCCCAAGACCAACGCCGGATATATGGCCTATAAGGCGGCGCGGCGCCTGGCCAAGGAGACCGGATCCATGCCGCCGCCCAAA
>NZ_JAATOX010000135.1 GCF_011806385.1 Phaeobacter sp. HF9A
CATGTCCGCCCAGGGCTGGTTGGCGACTTTGGTGCCATCCAGAATAAACGTCGGCGTTGCGCTCACGTCGTCGCGCGTGGCGTTTTCCTGATACCAGGTCACCAGCGTCTGGGCCTTGGTGGCATCCGCCATGCAGGCGTCGAGCTTGTCGTTGTCGAGCCCCGCCAAACGGCCGATTTTCTTCAGCTCGTCCACGATTTCAGCCGGGCCGCCCGCGCGCACCCATTCCGCCTGACCGTCAAAGATCAGATCGGAAATGCCAAAGAATTTCTCGGGCCCGCCACAGCGTGCGATCATCGAAGCCCAGAGGCCGTACCGGTCAAAATAGACCTCGCGGTAGATGAACTTCACCTTGCCGGTGTCGATGTAATCCGCCTTCAGCTTTTTATAGCCATCAGAGTGGAAATGCGCGCAATGCGGGCAGGTATAGGAGGCATATTCGATCATGGTGACCGGCGCATCCTCGGCCCCCTGCACCATCTCAACGATGGTGGAGGTATCCACATCTGCGGCCTCGGCGCTCTCCTCGGCATGGGCCGCGCTTACCAGCGGCAGATCCAGCAGCCCGGAGGTGCCGGTCTGGCCCGTGAACCCGGTAATCGCATATGCCCCTGCGGTCACGGCGACAGCCGCGCAGATGCCAGTCATAAATCGGGTCATTTATACCCCTTTCGCATTGATTTTTGTCGTGTCAGTACATTGCGCCCGAGCCGCTCCAGAGCATCGCGCAATTCGGTGTTCTCAACCCCGGTTGCCTGTTCCCGGGCCGCCGCCACGTCTTCCGGGGCGGGCTCGACCGGTTTCTGGGTCTTGGGGGCGTAGCGGAAATCGACCTGGCCCTCGGAAAAGCCGATCGGCGCGGTCTGCGTGATATGCAGCTTGGAGATGGCGTTATAGCCATAGACCGCATTGACCTTGTCGCGCAGCGCGCCTTTTTGCATCTCCAGCATCGGCGCCATCGGGCCGGTGGTCAGCACCGTCAGGGTTGCGCCGATACCGCCCCGGCCATAGCCAACCTTGACCGGGCGCGCCATCGCCGCGAGCTCCGGGCCGACGATCTCCTCCCAATGGGTCAGCAGACGCGAAACGGCAAAACCACGGCTTTCGCCTGCCTTGCGAATCTGATCATTCAGCAGGGAGCCGGTGCGCTTAAATCCGCGAGTGGTGGGACGTCTGTATGCCATGCCAGTGGTTTTGCGTGAGTGTTCCCCCTAATGTAAAGGGTCGATAGTTCAGCGCCAGCCCGACTCGTGAGTAAAAGGATAAAGAATGCGTGACCTCGCCGTGCATCCCGAAACGCTGAGCCAGGAGCTGCTGGCCTGGTATGACGTGCATGCCCGCAGCCTGCCCTGGCGCGTCAGCCCCTCCGCGCGCGCCGCCGGGCAACGCCCGGATCCCTATCGGATCTGGCTGAGCGGGGGGATGCTGCAACAACCCCCCGCCGCCGCCGAAAAAGAGTATTTCGAGCGCTTCCCCCGCCGCTGGCCAAAGGTGAGCGATCTGGCCGCCGCCGAGGATGCGGATGTCATGGGCGAATGGGCCGGGCTTGGCTATTATGCCCGGGCCCGCAACCTGCTGAAATGCGCCCGCGTGGTGGCGCAGGATCTGGGCGGGGAATTTCCAGAGAGCTATGACGGCTTGATCGCCCTCCCCGGCATCGGCCCCTATACGGCGGCGGCCATCGCCTCCATCGCCTTTGATCTGCCCGAGGTGGTGCTGGACGGCAATGTCGAACGCGTCATGGCCCGCATGTTTGACGAGCACACGCCCTTGCCCAGCGCAAAACCGATCCTCAAGGGCTATGCCGCCAGCCTGACCCCCGCCGCGCGGCCCGGCGACTATGCCCAGGCGGTGATGGATTTGGGTGCGACCATCTGCTCCCCGAAATCCCCGGCCTGCGGCATCTGCCCCTGGCGCAGCCCCTGTCTGGCCCGCAGCAACGGCAGCGCCGCCGACCTGCCCAAGAAAACGCCGAAGAAAGCCAAGCCGACGCGCCATGGCTATGCCTATATCGCGCGCTCGGCCACCGGGGATTGGCTGTTGGAGCGGCGCCCGGACAAGGGGCTCTTGGGGGGGATGCTGGGCTGGCCCGGGTCTGAATGGGCTGCGACGCCGCAGGAAACGCCTCCCTTTGTGACCAATTGGCAGGACCTCGGCGCCGAGGTGCGCCACACCTTTACGCATTTCCACCTGATCCTTCAGGTTCGGATTGGTCAGCTGCCTGCGGATTATGTGCCCGCCCCGGGCCAGGAGATCCTGAGCCGCCATGCCTTCCGGCCTTCTGATTTGCCAACCGTGATGCGCAAGGCCTTTGATCTCGCCCATGCCGAAATGCGCTGATCCGTCCTCTTGGGTCCGCAGGCAAACGGGTCTAGGCTGGGCCTGAACGCGCCTGCTTTTCGGGAAACCTCTCATGGCCCACTACATATCCACGGACCATCTGCGCAACTGGCGCCATGCGCTGCCGTTCTGGCTGTCGCTTTTGCTGCTGCCGCTGGTCTGGATTTCGGCCCTCAACGGCGGCTGGTGGATCCTGCTGCCGCCCCTGACCACCTGGTATCTGTTCGCCGCGCTGGATGGCGTGCTGGGGCTGAACCTCGACAATGCCGACCCGGAAACCACCGAGGCCGATCTGAGCTGGTACATCCGCCTCACCTCGACCTGGGTGCCGCTGCAATTTATAACCCTCTTCGGGCTGATCGCCTATGTGTCCGGGGCCGATCACCTGAGCAGCCTGGAGCGGGTCGGCGTGTTCTTTGGCATGGGCGTGATCTCGGGCACCATCGGGATCAACTACAGTCACGAATTGATGCATCAAACCAACCGACTGGAGCGCTGGCTGGCCGATATCCTGCTGGCAATGGTGATGTATTCCCATTTCCGCAGCGAACATCTGCTGGTGCATCACCGCTATGTCGGCACCCCCCGCGACCCGGTCACGGCCCGCTATAACGAAGGCTTTCACCGCTATTATCCGCGGGTGCTGAAAGAATGCTGGCACTCTGCCATGCAGGTGGAAAAGGCCCGTCTGGCGCAGAAGGGCCTGCCCTTTCTTCACCGCAAGAACCCCTTCCTGCGCTATTGGGCGCTACAGGCGGTGATGCTGACGCTGGCGCTGCTCTTGGGCGGGCTTTCGGGGGTGGTGTTGTTCCTGATCCAGGCCGGAGTCGCGATCTGGCAGCTGGAGCTGATCAACTACATTGAACACTACGGGCTGACCCGGAAACATCTGGGCGATGGGCGCTATGAACACGTCAAGCCGCATCATTCCTGGAATGCCGCGCATAAGGCGTCAAACTGGCTGCTGATCAACCTGCAACGCCATTCGGACCACCATTACAAACCGGATCGCCGCTTTCCCCTGTTGCAGAATTATTCCGACGCCGAGGCGCCGCAATTGCCCTATGGTTATCCGATCATGTCGATGGCGGCGATGGTGCCGCCGCTGTGGCGGCGGGTGATGAATCCCAAGGTGCGCCGCTGGCGGCAGCTCTACTACCCGGAAATCACCGATTGGTCTGCCTATTCCAAGGCGAGCAACCCGATGCCCCGCTCGGGTCAGGATTGACCGGTTCCGGCCCTACCCCCGATTGGCGGCGCGCTCATAGGCGAGATCCATCTGCGCTTCGGTCAGTGCCTGGGATCGCGTCTTGAAGCCATCCATGCTTGCCTTGAGCGCGGTCGAATCCCGCGCCAGCGCATCGGTGGTCCCCGAGACCTGATCGGCCTGGCTGGCGCTTTCCTGGGTGAAGGCGTCAAGACGTTGCATGCGCTCGCTGATCGAGACCAGCTGCTCCGACTGATCGGCGATGACGCCATCGACCTCGGTCATGATCCGCGCAACACTATCGGCGCTGGAACAAATGCTCTTTAGCCGCTCGCCGGTCTGGTTCACCAGATCACAGCCCGCGCGCACCTGGTCCGAGGTCTCTGATATCAGTTTCTTGATGTCCACCGCGGCACCCGTGGCGCGCGCTGCCAGCGCGCGCACCTCTGATGCGACCACGGCAAAGCCCCGGCCTGCCTCCCCGGCGCGGGCTGCCTCGACCCCGGCATTGAGCGCAAGCAGGGTGGTCTGAAAGCTGATCTCTTCGATCACATCGACGATCTTGGTGATTTTTTCGGAGGATTGCTCGATCCGCTCGACCGCGACGATGGCATCCTGAACCACGGTGCCGCCATCCTCGGCGACGACGCGGTTCTCCTCGATCTGGCGGGCGGCATCGGCGACCTTGTCGCTACTGAGCTGGGTGCTGCTGGTCACGCTGTTGACAGCTGTCACCGTTTCATTGAGCGTCGTGGCCTGCTCGCCCGAGCGATTGGCCATTTCCCGTGCCATACGCGCGGTTTCGGCCATTTTGTCATTTACGGATGTGGCCCGCGTGGTTGCATCCGCGAGGATCCCGGACCAATGGTCCAGCAGGTGGTTGTAGGACAGGCGAACATCGCCGTAGCGATCCGGCAGACCATTTTCGGCATCATCTGAGCCCGGAATTTCCTGCGTGAGATCCCCCTGCTCCAGCCGCTTGATCCCATCGGTCATGATCCGCAGTGCGTTTTCGCGCTCTTTTAACTGCGCCTCGATATAGCCGTCGATCACCCGTTCGACATCAAACAGGATCAACTTTTGCAGCAAGCGGGCCTGCGCCAACAGCTTGCGGTTGCCACGCCACCCGGTGCGTTGCTCCAGCAGGACCTCCAACAGGCGGTCCCCCACCGTCGCATAGCCCCCAAGGAATAGATGAAACGGCAATTGGATCTGATAGTGCGCGCGCCCGACCCGCCCGGCCGAAGCGTAGTATTCCTCGTCCAGTTTGCCGGAAAACAGTTTGCTCCAATGGGAGCGTTGAGCGGCCTTTGCATGGGCGACAATTTGTTCCGAGGGAAAGTAGCCGCGGGTTTCTTCGCGCGTGACACAAAGCGCGTAAAAATCGTCAAGCAACACGTCGATGTGCCGCTCGATCAAAGCGGCCATATCAGCAAGGAACGTATGATCCAGTTCATCCAACCCAAACCAGGTCAGCAATTCGTTCCGTTTCAATTGGGGCCTCCGGCAAACACTCTCCATGCGATGGCCCCACAATAGACAAACTTACTTAAAGAAGAGCTTAATCCCCGCGCGGCATCGCCCAAACAGACATTGTTTTGTCCAAGCCGCGCACCACCTGAGCGGGAAAACAGGTGAAGCCGGCCAGCAGCTCCTCGTCGCCGCCTTCCAGCAAAACCCGTGCCCGCATGGCATCGCTCATGACAATCCTGGCCGAAAGCGCGCGGGTCATGGTTTCCAGCCGCGAGGCAACATTCACCGCGGTTCCGATCACCGCGTATTCCAGCCGGTTGGCGCCGATGTCGCCCTGCACCGTCTCGCCAAAATGAACGCCGATGCCCGCCTTGATCTCCGGCGCCCCGACGCGGCGGCGTTCGGCATTCCACTCTGCCAGCACCGCGCACATGGACCGCGCGCAGGCCAGCGCGCGGCTGGCGTCCTGCTCGCCGGGGATTGGCGTGCCAAAGGTCGCCATCAGCCCATCGCCGAGGTATTTGTCCAACGTGCCATCAAAGCGGAACACCTCTTGTTCCATCCGGCCGTGAAAACCGCGCAGCAATTCGATCACCTCCACCGCGTCTTTTTGCGCGGCCAGCTCGGTAAAGCCGATGATGTCGATGAACAAAACCGCCACCTCTTCGGTGCGCACCTGTTTCAGCGGCTCATCGTTCTGCGACAGCTGCGCGACCACATTGGGCGAGAAATAGCGCGACAGGTTGGCCCGCTCGCGGGCCAGATCCGCGCTATGTTCCAACATCTGATAAAAACGGCGCGTGGATTGCGCCAGGATCGCCGCAACCATCAGAAAGACCATCACCTCCTGAATGCGGAAGCGAAAACCGACGCTGGTGAGATCAATCAAATAGACCAGATGCGGCCAGTCCGAGAGTGACTCATGGAGGCGTGCGGAGAGCTCTGCATCCGGCGGCGCGAAATACCAGACAAGCCCGGCACCACAGAGCCAGATCACGCTGGTCCAGACCCCGATCCCCAGCACCGTCCGCCAGCTATAGGCCAGCGTACCCGCTGCCAGAATGATGTAGAAATACATATAGTTGTCAAAGAAGTAATGCGCCGGAACCGGCATATCCGCCGCATCGAAGGGATTGGGATAGATCATCCCAAAGGTCATCAGGATCAGGTCGAGCATGATCAGGCCCACCTCGGCCTGAGAGCGCCCGACACGGGCAAACCGGCGAATAAAAAAACCGTTCACACACAACAGCGCCAGCAGCCCGACGTAATAGAGCTGCGAGCTATCCGGGTAGACAAGCAGCAGAAACACCGCGACGATCGGCATGATGATCCAGCGCGCCAGGACTGCAAGCTCGACACCGCGCCGCTTGTGCTCCTCCAGCGCCTCGCGCATGTGCCGGGAGGCCAGCGCCTGGTCCTGCGATATCGGATCTGTCGCGTGACGCATAGATGCGACCGGCGTGGTGATGCTTGCCTCGGCCATCCGACCCTCCTCGGTTCTTCGCTGACTATGATTGAGATGGCTAGGCCACAAAATAGCGGCTTACCAGACTCGATACGCGCAATCACCTGCGTTGAACAAAAAACCCCGCCAATACGGCGGGGCAAGTTGCGATGCGCTGCGCCCTGAAAGCGGCGCACCGTCGGCATTCGGATATATCTTGGAGACCGGGCTTAGCCTTGCATTTCTGCCCGGATCTGCTGGCGCAGCACATCGATCGGCACGGTTTTCCCGTCCTTCTTGAAACACCAATAGGTCCAGCCATTGCAGGAGGGTGCGTTTTCCAGATGGGCCCCCACCTGGTGGATCGAGCCTTTGATGTTATCGCCAATCAACGTGCCATCGGCGCGCACCTTCGCCTTGTGGCGGCGGTTCATGGAATAGAGCTCCTCGCCCGGGCGCAGCATGCCGCGCTCGACCAGCTGACCAAAGGGCACGCGAGGTTCGGCGCGTTTGGAGGCCGAAACCTGGAGCGCCTCACGGTCGAATTTGCGCACCTTGCTGATGCGCTCTTCGGCGACCTTGCGGTAGCTTTCCTCGCGCTCGATGCCGATGAACTCACGTCCCAGCATCTTGGCCACCGCGCCGGTGGTGCCGGTGCCAAAGAACGGATCCAGCACGACATCGCCGGGATTGGTCGATCCCACCAGAATCCGGTGCAACAGGGCCTCGGGTTTCTGGGTCGGATGCGCCTTGTCGCCATTGGCGTCTTTCAGACGCTCATGGCCGGTACAGATCGGCATGACCCAGTCAGAGCGCATCTGGATGCCCTCGTTCAGGGCCTTCAGCGCCTCGTAGTTGAAGGTATATTTGCCGCCTTCCGATTTCGACGCCCAGATCATCGTCTCGTGAGCGTTCGTATAACGCTTGCCCCGGAAGTTCGGCATCGGGTTGGATTTACGCCAGATCACATCATTGAGGATCCAAAAGCCCTCGTCTTGCAGGGCGGTGCCCACGCGAAAGATGTTGTGATAGGAGCCAATCACCCAAAGCGCGCCATTCGGCTTCAGGATCCGGCGGGCCTCTTTCAGCCAGGCGCGGGTGAAACTGTCATAGACGCCGAAGCTGGAAAACTGGTCCCAGTCATCGTCCACAGCATCAACCATAGAGTTGTCAGGGCGGTGCAACTGCCCTTTGAGCTGAAGGTTATACGGCGGATCCGCGAAGATCAGGTCGATCGAGTTGGACGGCAAGCTCGCCATCCTCTCGACACAGTCGCCATCTAGAATCGTGTTCAAAGGGAGCGCCGTCGTGGCGCCCTTCGCGATGGTTTTATTCATTTGCTCTGCCTCAATAACCACGGCGCTTTTGCGCTCATTCTGGTTGTCCACAGGATGAGTCATCCCGGATTCGAGGTCAATTTGTTTTTTGAATCAGGGGTCTGCGGTTCACTCTTGATACAATATCTTGTGCACCGGCTTAAACGACCTTCTATGGTGTGGGGTGACCCCTAGTTTCACTAACGCATCACGATGCTGTTTCGAGGGATAGCCGGCGTTTTTGTCCCATCCATATCCTGGAAACTGTTGCGCTAAATCCACCATGATGCGATCGCGTGCCTCTTTGGCGATGATCGAAGCAGCCGCAATCGACAGGGACCGCCCGTCTCCCTTGACCACGGCCTGTGCCGGAAGCGACAGGCCGCGCGGAATCAGATTGCCGTCGATCAGCAGGAAATCCGGCTGCGGATCCAGTGCCGCCACCGCGCGCTCCATCGCCAGATGCGAGGCCCGCAAGATGTTGTGGCTGTCGATCTCCTCGACCGAGGCATGCGCAATGGCCCAGGTGGTTCGCTCCAGAATCGCGGCCTCGACCTGCGCTCGTTTCCTGGCGCTGAGCTTCTTGGAATCATTCAACCCTTCCGGGATATCCTCGGGGTTCAGAATGACGGCGGCGGCTGTGACCGGCCCGGCAAGCGGGCCACGTCCGACCTCGTCAACGCCTGCAATACGCAGATAGCCTTGCGCAGAGGCGGCGATTTCCAACGAAAGATCCGGCTGTTCCATCAGGTTCAGAAACCTGTTTTCCGCGGGTGTTGCAAGGGCTCAGATATGAAAACGGGGCGCTGGATGCGCCCCGTCGTTTCGACACCTGGCTTTCCAGCCCTCAGCGCCAAGCGGTTTGTCGGGTAAAGCGGTATCCCTTGTTGGCCAGGCATTGCACGCCATAGCCGTGACGCTTCTGATGCCGGTTCTCCACCTTCACGTAGCAGTTCTGCGGCAGGGAATTCACGTGGCGGTAGTTCTGCTTCAGGCAGCGCATGCCCGCGATCTGGTGATCCCGGCCCCAGGCCCGCACGGTCTTGATGCACTGGACCGGCAGATCATATTTGCGCACACGCGGCGGCAGCGGGCGGGGCGGAACCGGCTGATGGCCGCCGTGACCATGGTGATCGGCATGGTCGTCCCTGTGTCGGCTGTCGTTGATCGCGGCGCCAATGATGCCGAGCAGCGCAGCGCCGGCGATGAATTTGGCAACATCACCATTATCGGCACGCGCCGGTGCGGCAGACATTCCGGTGACCGCCACCGCGGCGGCCAGGACAAAGGCGATGAACTTGCGATGCGTGGAACGGGGCGAGGTGGCGAAACGGGTCATGATAATCTTTCCTGTCTGTGGGATGTGTTTCGGTTAATGCCTAACCGGATGCCCAACCCTGGCCCGCCCGCTCAAAGTCAGGCAATATCAGCCCGCTGTTATCGAATATCACGCGGCCAAAACCCTGTTGTCATTGAATAACCAGCGCCCCGCCGCCATGATGAGCGCATGAGACATCTTACCCGACTCCCCCTCCTCTTTGTGCTGCTGGCTGGCCTCTCTGCGCCGGTGCAGGCGGCCGAATGCTATGCCGATTACAAGGCCAAACAGGACCAGCCCCTGAAGCTGCACTACGGTGTGATCGCGCTCTCCGGGGGCTGCTCCAAATCTGCTGCCCGCCAGGAAATCGCCACCCGCCTCAACCGCGCGGGCTGGACGCTCCTGAACGTGCAATCCGTTTTTGGCCCAGAGGGTCTCGACAAGAGGAAAGCGGATGCCGGATCCTACTTTCTCCGTTTCTGAGGCCCGCAGCGCCGGGTCGCGGGTGATCGTGCTGGGGATCGGGGCCATTGTCGCCCTTCTGGTGATCGCCGGGACGCTGCTGCTGCTGACCCTGCCCGATGCCAATGCCTTCAATACCCGTGTGGAGCAGGTGTTTGTGGAAAACGACCTGACCACGCAGGCTGAGATCAAGCTGCTTGAGATCCTCGCGCAATCCGGCACCGCCTTTGCCGACACATTGGCCAGCTACCGGATGGTGATCTTCGTGCTCCTGGTCTTTGCCACCGCAATGATGATCGCCGCGCTGGCTGTGCTGGCCATGCTGGTTACGCTCAACCGCCGCATAGCGCAGATCGAACGAGCCGGGATCCAGGTCACCGAGCTGCTGATCAGCCGCGAGGAAAATACCGTCTATCTCAACAATATGGGCTTCAAGCTCACGGCAGCGGCGATGGAGACCCTCTCGGTGCTGGCCGAAGCGCGGCTCGACGACGATGTGCTGTCAGGGGCCGAGATCGAGGCTGTGATCTCCGACAAGAACAGCACCGATTGCGAAGAGGCGGCAGGGGCCACCCGCATCAAGCGGCTGCGCGACACGCTGGGCAACCAGATGATCAGCGAGCTTCTGGTCAAGAATATCGCCAAACGCGGCTATGTTCTGGCCATCAGCAAAGAC
>NZ_JAATOX010000136.1 GCF_011806385.1 Phaeobacter sp. HF9A
GACCGTGTCCCAGACGCCGAGCATCTCGATCTCGACCTTGGAATGGCAATAGGCATTGCGAAAGGCGGTGCGGATCTCACGACCGCTGCCAAGTTGGTAATGCCGATAGGCGGTGCGGATATTGCGCACGGTGGCATGTTCCGTCTTGACCAGCCCCACCCGATCCAGCATCCCGGCCAGCGAGCGCACCGCATAGGCGCCGCGCGAATAGCCGATCAGGTAGATCTTGTCGCCGGGACGGTAACGTGACGCGAGATAGCCATAGGCGCGGCGGATCTTGCGGTTGATGCCGCGTCCGATCATCACATCGGCGGTCTTGTTCCAGGCGCTCCATTGCACGCCGGCCTCATAATAGACCGACACCCGCGCGCCCATTTCCTTGCACAGCCGATAGGTGGTGCCCGCGTGGGTCTCGTGGCCAGGATCCAGCGTGGACATGGTGCCATCAAGGATAATCACATGGCACAGCGGCCCGCGCGTCAAAGGTTCGGAGGATTGCGCCGACAGCAGCCTTGGCCGCCCCAGCCATCCCAGAACACCTTTACTCAGCCGCTTGAGGAACATTCCTGAGCTTCTCCCATCGTGTCACCGGCGTAAAGGGCCTATTTGCCCAAGGCACGTCCGATCCCCGAACGCGCCATCAAAGGACATCCGCACCGCCGCCGGTGATCCAGTGATGCCAGCCCCGCCGCCGCCTGTCACCTGCGCCCTCTTGCCCTGTGAAGAGAGGCTTCGCCAGTCGGTCCTTGCCCGGACCCTCGGCCGCCGCGGCCCCTGAAGGATCGCCGAAATTACTTTCGATATCGTAACACAGCCGCACGCGCGGGAAACCGCTGGCTGCCAGTTTTTTTCGGGAGGTTGGCACAGCAAAAAAGCACCCGGACCTCGTGCGCCCGGCCAGGTTCGCGGAATACGCGTCAAGCCTGACCGGGCGTCTGAGTCCGGGCGCAAGATTACAAGACCGCAGGTGGAGGGGTGGGTGGGGCTGCGGCCTTCAACGCTTTTGTATCAAATGCGGATTAATAGCCGGTTATCAGCCCCTGGCCTTCTGTCGATATTTCATCGCCCACCCCTGCCCTGCGGTCGCGCGGTTCCAGACTTCCCCTTTGTGCTCTCATTCGATATGGGAGGGCCAAGGCGGGTCTGGCCCGCAATTAGATCAAAGACGCGACGGACGGGGCATCACAGATGGCAATGGAAAAGACCTTTAACGCAGCCGAGGCGGAGAGCCGCCTGTTTGACGCCTGGGAAAAGGCGGGCTGCTTCACTGCGGGCGCCAACGCCAAACCCGGCGCGTCCACCTATTGC
Source organism: Phaeobacter sp. HF9A (assembly GCF_011806385.1). Classification (GTDB taxonomy): domain Bacteria; phylum Pseudomonadota; class Alphaproteobacteria; order Rhodobacterales; family Rhodobacteraceae; genus Epibacterium. The sequence goes on from NZ_JAATOX010000136.1 coordinate 1,309, forward strand.
ATCATGATCCCGCCGCCGAACGTCACCGGTGTGCTGCACATGGGCCATGCCTTCAACAACACGCTTCAGGATATCCTGATCCGCTGGAAGCGCATGCAGGGGTTCGACACGCTCTGGCAGCCAGGCACCGACCATGCCGGGATCGCGACGCAGATGGTGGTGGAGCGTGAGCTGGCCAAGACCCAGCAGCCCTCCCGCGCCGAAATGGGCCGCGAGGCTTTCCTCAAGAAAGTCTGGGAGTGGAAAGAGACCTCCGGCGGCACCATCATCAACCAGCTCAAACGCCTTGGCGCCTCCTGTGATTTTGACCGCACCGCCTTTACCATGGCTGGCGCGGCCGGGGATACGCGCACCGGGCATGAAAACTCGCCCAACTTCCACGACGCCGTCATCAAGGTCTTTGTGGAGATGTACAACAAGGGGCTGATCTATCGCGGCAAGCGGCTGGTCAACTGGGACCCGCATTTCGAGACCGCGATTTCTGACCTGGAGGTCGAAAATATCGAAGTCGCCGGCCATATGTGGCACTTCAAATACCCGCTGGCGGGGGGCGAGACCTATACCTACGTCGAGAAGGACGAAGACGGCAACGTCACCCTCACCGAAGAGCGCGATTATATCTCCATCGCCACCACCCGGCCTGAGACCATGCTGGGCGACGGCGCGGTGGCGGTGCACCCCTCGGACGAGCGTTACGCGCCCATCGTCGGCAAGCTGGTGGAAATCCCTGTCGGCCCCAAGGAACATCGCCGCCTGATCCCGATCATCACGGATGAGTACCCGGACAAGGACTTTGGCTCCGGCGCGGTGAAGATCACCGGCGCGCATGACTTCAACGACTATCAGGTCGCCAAGCGCGGCGGCATCCCGATGTACCGGCTGATGGACACCAAAGGCGCGATGCGCGCAGATGGTGCCCCCTATGCCGAAGAAGCCACCAAGGCACAGGCCTACGCGCAGGCTTATTTGTCCGGGGGCGCCACCTTCACCGAAAACGAGGTGGACGCCATCAACCTCGTCCCCGACCACCTGCGCGGCCTTGACCGGTTCGAGGCGCGCAAACTGGTGGTGCAGGAGATCACCGACGAAGGGCTTGCGGTCATGCAGACCGTCACCAAGACGGTGAAAGATGAGGACGGCAACGAGAGCGAGGTCACCGAGACCCTGCCTCTGGTCGAGAACAAGCCGATCATGCAGCCCTTTGGCGACCGCTCCAAAGTGGTGATCGAGCCGATGCTGACCGATCAGTGGTTCGTCGAGACCTCCAAGATCGTCGGCCCCGCGCTCGACGCCGTGCGCAATGGCGACGTGAAGATCCTGCCCGAGAGCGGCGAGAAGACCTATTACCACTGGTTGGAAAACATCGAGCCCTGGTGTATTTCCCGCCAGCTCTGGTGGGGCCACCAGATCCCGGTTTGGTATATCCCCGGCGAGGACGACTGGTATCCGATCTGCGCCGCCACGGAAGAAGAAGCACTGGAGAAGGCACAACTGCAATCCGCAGAGGGCACGGAGTTCCGCATCGTCGCCGACCAGTTCGAAGCGGCCGAGATCCTCGCAGAGCAACGCAAGCTGATGGATGTTCGCACCGAAGGCACGATCCAGAGCTTTGAAGGGCCGATGCAGGTGCCAATGTGGCGCGACCCCGACGTGCTCGACACCTGGTTCTCCTCCGGCCTCTGGCCGATTGGAACGCTGGGCTGGCCCGAGTGGACCGAGGAGACCTCGAAATACTTCCCGACCTCGACGCTGGTCACCGGGCAGGACATCCTGTTCTTCTGGGTTGCGCGGATGATGATGATGCAGCTGGCGGTGGTCGATCAGATCCCGTTCGATACCGTCTACCTGCATGGCCTCGTGCGCGACGCCAAGGGCAAGAAGATGTCGAAATCCACCGGCAACGTCATCGACCCTCTGGACATCATCAAGGAATACGGCGCAGACGCGCTGCGCTTTACCAATGCGGCCATGGCGAGCCTCGGCGGCGTGCTCAAGCTCGATATGAAGCGGATCGAGGGCTATCGCAACTTTGTCACCAAGATCTGGCAGGCCTGCTCCTATGGCGAGAGCCAGATTGATGCCTTCTCGGTCACCCGCGACAGCACCCCGCCCAAGGCGCGCCTGCCGCTCAACCGCTGGATCATCGGCGAAATCGCCAAGCTGCGCGAAGAGGTCGATGCGGGGTTCGAGAGCTTCCGCTTCAATGACGCGGCCAATGCGCTCTATTCCACCTTCTGGAACACCTTCTGCGACCGCTATCTGGAGTTCACCAAGCCGGTGTTCCAGGGCGAGGACGCCGCCGCCAAGGAAGAGACCCGCGCCACCTTTGCCTGGGCCATCGACCAGGCGCTGATCCTGATGCACCCGATCATGCCCTTCGTGACCGAAGAGCTGTGGAACGTCACCGAAGGGCGCGGGTTCAAGACCGGCGAGGCGTCTCAGATGCTCGCGCATGCCGCCTGGCCGACCTACACGGCGGCCGATCTGGTGGACGCCGAGGCTGAGGCGGAAATGAACTGGGTGATTTCGGTGATCGGCAATGTCCGCTCAGCCCGCGCCCAGCTCAACGTGCCGTCGGGCTCCATCGTGCCGATGCTGGTCACCGAAATGGATGCCACCAGCCAGAGGTTCTGGGACCGCAACGCGGCGCTGATCATGAACAAGGCACGGATCGAGAGCCTGACCCAGGCAGAGACGCTGCCCAAGGGCTGTATCTCGATCCCGGTGCAGGGGGCGTCCTTCGCGCTGCCGCTGGCCGATATCATTGACGTCGCCGCCGAAAAGGCGCGCCAGGAAAAGAACCTCGGCAAGCTCGCCAAGGAACTCGGCGGATTGCGTGGACGGCTGAACAATCCCAAGTTCGCCGCCTCCGCGCCGGAGGACGTGGTGGCCGAAGCGCGCGAGAACCTCGCCATGCGCGAGGAAGAGGAACAGAAGATCAAAGAGGCCCTCGCCCGCCTTGCCGAGATCGGCTGATCCATCGCAAAATACGCATAATTTGACGCCCGGGTCCCGCCCGGGCGTTTTTTGTTGCAACAGAGCAGCTTAAACGATGGTCTCCCGGAAGGTTTCCCCGTGAAATTCTCGACAATCGCCTATAGGTGGTGATTGCCAAAGGCTGGGTTCTGGTCCAGCTTAGCAGCGGATACACAAGAGGCCGATCACCGGCCCACACCATGAGGGGGGAAAAATGGCCAAAGGATACTGGGTTGCACATGTGGATGTGGATGATGTGGAGCGCTACAAGGACTATATTGCCGCCAACGCAGCCCCCTTTGCCGAGTATGGCGCCCGGTTTCTGATCCGGGGCGGCGCCAAGGAAGTGCGCGAGGGAAAAATGCGCGCCCGCACCGTGGTGATCGAATTCAAGGATTTCGCGACGGCCAAGGCCTGCTATGACAGTATTGCCTATCAAGAAGCCAAGGCGCTGCGCGATCCGGTCTCGGCCGGGGATATGGAAATCGTCGAAGGCTATGATGGCTGAGCCTCTGGGAGTGAAGAAATCATGAAGCTGAAAAAACTGTTTCAGGCCTTTCGCCCGTCCCATCCCCGCACCGACAGCCTGCCCGACCCGGATGCGGAACTGGCCCTGGGGGCGCTTCTGGTGCGCATCGCGCAGTCGGATCGCAACTACCAGCTGGAAGAAATCAGCCTGATCGACCATATTCTGGCGCAGCTTTATGGTCACAACGCCATCGAGGCCGCCAAGGTCCGCGCCACCTGCGAAAAACTGCATGCCGCCGCGCCAGAGACCGACACCTTTGGCCGGCTGATCCGCGAGACCACCGGGCTGGAGGAACGTCTGGCCGCGCTGGATGCGCTCTGGGACGTGGTGCTGGCCGACAACCGCGAATATGAGGGCGAGATCGAGATCGTCAATGACGCCTGCAAGGCCATGGGGCTTTCGGTGATGGACAATAAGCGCGCCCGCGAAAAGGCCCGCGCCAAGCTGGCAAAAGACACCACCGGCCAGGAGGAGACCTGATGTTCAAGGAGTTTCTGGACAAGCTGCTGGCGCCTGCCCCCGCCATCCTGCCCGACGAGGACGCCCGCCTGGCGTTGACCGCGCTGCTGGTGCGCCTGGCGCGCTCCGACAATGCCTATCTTGACGCAGAGCGTGACCGGATCGACCGGATCCTGCGCACCCGTTTCGCCCTTGATGGTGGCGCGGCCCAGATCCTGCGCGAACAGGGCGAAGGGCTGGAGGCCGAGGCCCCCGATACCGTCCGTTTCACCCGCGCGATCAAGGACGCAGTGCCCTATGAGGATCGCACCGGCGTGCTGGAAGCCCTCTGGCAGGTGGCGCTTGCCGATGGCTCCCGCGACGCGGGCGAAGACGCGCTGATCCGCCTTGCGGCCAAGCTCCTCGGGGTGAATGACGTCGACAGCGCCATGGCCCGACACCGGGCGGAGGCACGCGGATGATTGCCTGCCTTCCGATGTATGACCGCCCCGAAACCGCGGCGGCCCATGATGCCTTCTGGCAGGCGATCCGCGCAGAGCTGGGACAGGGACCCGAGGCGCTCAGCCGCGATATTGCCGATCTCTGGCCGATCTGGCGCGCGCCGGATCTGGTGCTGGCGCAGACCTGCGGCCTGCCCTATCGCGCCCGGCTATATGGCGATGTCGAACTGGTCGGCACCCCCGATTACGGCCTGCCCGGCTGCCCACCCGGCTATTTCAACAGTGTGCTCATCGCCCGCGCCGATCAGATGGGCGCCGCCTTCACCAGCTTTGCCGGCAGCCGTTTTGCCTATAACGATCCGCTGTCGCAATCGGGCTGGGCCGCCGCCATGATGCGGATGCGCGCCGATAACATGCTGCCGGGCGAGCTTCTGGAAACCGGCAGCCATCGCGCCTCCGCCGAGGCCGTGGCCGCGGGGCGTGCCGATTTTGCGGCGCTGGACGCGCTCAGCTATCAGATGCTGCAAGACTACGAGCCCGATCTGATGGCGCAGCTCTGCGAGCTGGAACGCACCGAACCCACCCCCGGCCTGCCCTTCATCACCGCGCTGGGACAAGATCCCGCCGCGATTCTTGCGGCGATGCAAGCCGCGCTGGAAAAGCTGTCCCCAGCCCATCGCGACACCCTGCACATCAAGGAGATCCTGCCGCTGACGCCCAGCGACTATCTCGCGGTGCCGACCCCGCCGGGGCCGACGCTGATCATGGACCGATTGGCGCGCGAGCGCTAACCGCCACGCCCCACCGGACTGCCGCGCGCTTACGCGTTCTGCAAGTTTCCGTTGCGGAATTGGCGGTTTGAGCGGGTTGACGCCCCCATTGCGCATTGCATTCTCACGGAAAATTGGTCCAATAGGGACCACTTTGCACAACATTCGGGCGACACACCTTGGCAGATGAAACCCCTGTACTCGAAATTCGCGGATTGCATAAATCCTATGGCGATCTGGAAGTCATCAAAGGAGTGGATATCACCGCCAAACGGGGGGATGTTGTCTCTCTGATCGGCTCGTCCGGCTCGGGCAAATCGACACTCTTGCGCTGCTGCAACCTCTTGGAGGACAGCCAGCAGGGCGAGATCATCTTCAAGGGGGAACCGATCCGCTGGCACGGCGAAGGGCAGAACCGCCATCCCGCCGACCCCAAACAGGTGCTGCGCATCCGCACCAACCTGTCGATGGTGTTCCAGCAGTTCAACCTCTGGTCTCATATGACCATTCTGCAAAACGTGATGGAAGCGCCGCTGACGGTGCTGAAACGCGACCGCGCCGAGGTCGAAGCCGCCGCCCGCAAGTATCTGGATCAGGTGGGCATTGGCGACAAATGCGATGCCTATCCGGCGCAGCTCTCCGGTGGTCAGCAACAGCGCGCCGCCATTGCCCGCGCCCTCTGCATGGAGCCCGAGGCGCTGTTGTTTGACGAGCCGACCTCGGCGCTGGATCCAGAGCTGGAACAAGAGGTGGTCAAGGTCATCAAGGATCTCGCGCGCGAGGGGCGCACCATGCTGATCGTCACCCATGACATGCGCATGGCCGCGGATGTGTCTGATCACATCGTGTTTCTGCACAAGGGGCTCTGCGAAGAAGAGGGCTGCCCGGACGAGATCTTCGGCAACACGCGCAGCGAGCGGCTGCGGGGCTTCCTGTCGTCCACGCGACAGGATCAATAACCAGAACAACCAAAGACGACCAACACCAATAAAATGGGAGTATACTTATGAAATCACTGCTTCTTGGCTCTGCCGCCCTGGCGCTTTCCGCAACCTTTGCCCTGGCTGACACCGTTCGCCTCGGCACCGAGGGCGCCTACCCTCCCTATAACTTCATCAATGACGCTGGCGAAGTGGACGGTTTTGAACGCGAGCTGGGCGACGAGCTGTGCAAACGCGCCGAGCTGACCTGCGAATGGGTCACCAACGATTGGGATTCGATCATCCCCAACCTGGTGGGCGGCAACTACGACACCATCATGGCCGGCATGTCGATCACCGACGAGCGGGACGAGGTCATCGACTTCACCCAAGCCTATATCCCGCCAGAAGCCTCCCGCTATGTGGGTCTGTCGGCTGACGCCGACATCACCGGCGTCGTCGCCTCGCAGACCGGCACCATCCAGGCCGGCTATATCGCTGAAAGTGGCGCAACCCTGCTGGAATATGCCACCGCGGATGAGCTGATCACCGCGCTGCGCAGCGGCGAAGCGGATTCGGTCTTCTTCCAGGGGGCTTTCCTGGCGGATATCGTGGCCGAGAATGACGATATCGTCTGGGTCGGCGAGCCGGTGCCATTGGGCGGCGGAGTCGGCGTTGGCGTGCGCGAAACCGACGGCGAGCTGAAAGACACGCTGAACGCGGCGATCACCGAGATGAAAGAAGATGGCTCGCTGAACGAGATGCTGAAAAAATGGTTTGGTGAGGACACCGCAACCTTCTGATCCTTTGGGATTTTCCCATCACGGATCCGGGCGCGCCTCTGCTGCGGCGCCCGGATCTCATTTACGTTGTGCATATTGGGCGATCCCTCTCGATCCGCCGTGATCTGCCGCCCCGCTCCAACCCATGAGGCCCGCCATTTTCTCTTCCTGCACCGATCCGGCAAATCTGGATATGCTCCCCTGGCTCAGCTGCTATCTGACCACCGGCAAGCATCTGGCCTTTTATGCCTCCTTTGGGACCGTGTTGCTGCTCTTGGCGGTGACCGCGCCGCTGGCGCTTCTGTTCGGCTTTGCCGGTGCCAGCGTTGCGCGATCCCGCATCACGCCGCTGGCCTGGCTCGGCAAGGGCTATATCGCCATTGTGCGCGGAGTGCCGGACATTGCCTTTTTCCTGTTCTTCGTCATCGCGCTGGATCAGGCGGTGGAATGGCTGCGCCACAAGGTAAAATGCCCCGACTGGGACCAGCCAATCCGCCAGGGCAATGATTTTGTGGTCTGCCAGATCGCCAAGATGCCGCTGAATTCCGCGCCGCAATGGGTGCATGAGGTCTATGGCTTCAGCCTCGCGATGGTAACCTTTGCCATCGTCTTTGGCGCTTTTGCGGCCAATGTGCTCTATGGGGCCATGCAGGCGGTGCCCCGTGCGCAGATTGAAACCGCCGAAGCCTATGGCATGAGCAGAAGCCAGTCGTTCTGGCGGATCGTGGTGCCGCAGATGTGGCTCTATGCGCTGCCGGGGCTGTCCAACCTCTGGATGGTGCTGATCAAGGCCACGCCGCTTTTGTTCCTGCTGGGGGTCGAGGATATCGTCTATTGGGCGCGCGAGCTGGGCGGCGCCAAGACCACCCGCTTTACCGAATACCCGCATGACGACTGGCGCATGTGGTACTTCCTGGGGCTGCTGCTGTTCTATCTCGCCTTTACCAAACTCTCTGAAATTGTGCTGACACGAATCACGCGCCGGCTGTCCCATGGCCAGGCCACTCTTGGTGGCGAAGCCCTACGCAAGGATGCCCAGGGAGGAGCCACCGCATGAGCTGTATGGAAACCTTTCAGGCCTACGCCCTGCGATCCCTGGGATATGGCGAACGCTTGCTGCCGCGCAGCGATTTCACGCTTTGCGATCAATTCGTGCTGATCGGCTCGGGCTTACTGTGGAACATCTACTTCGGCGTGCTGGCGGTGATCTCCGGCTTTGTCTTTGCCAATGCGTTGGCGGGGGCGAAGGCATCAAACAACCGCTGGCTGCGCGGCCCGGCCAATGGATTCATCTTTGTCTTTCGGGGCTCGCCGCTGTTTATCCAGTTCTTCTTTGCCTACTTCCTGTTCCTGACGCTGAAGAGCACATCGCCGATCTTTGACGCGCTGTCCTCGGCCTGGCTCGGGGCGCTGATCGTGCTGTTCCTCAATACCTCCGCCTATTCCGCCGAGATCTTCTACGGCGCGCTGCGCTCGATTCCGAAGGGCGATATCGAAGCGGCCGACGCCTACGGGCTGGCCGGCTGGGCGCGGTTTCGACGGGTGATGTGGCCCACCATGATGCGGCTGGCCTGGCCTGCCTATACCAACGAGGCGATCTTTCTGTTTCATGCCACCACGTTGGTGTTCTTCTCGGGCTTTCCCGCCTGGCGGCAACAGGGCGACGCGCTGTATTACGCGAGCTACTTTGCCGACAAGACCTTCAACCCCTTCGTGCCCTACCCGATCCTGGCGATGTATTTCATCCTGCTGACGCTGGTCATCATCCTGACCTTCGGCGCCATCAACACGCGGCTGAACCGGCACCTGCCACAGGAGCGACGCAAGAAGATTCGCTATCGTCCACAAGTGATCCGCTGAATTGAAAAGCTCCCCTGGCGGGAGCTTTTCTATATGTCGT
>NZ_JAATOX010000137.1 GCF_011806385.1 Phaeobacter sp. HF9A
GTATCGGCGATGCTGACGCTGCCAAAGGACAGATCCGCGCCGCTCAGCGTCAGGTCGCCCGAGGACACCGCCAGCGCATCCGCCTGCACGTCGCCCGAAAGCGTCCAGGCGCTGCCCGCCATGGTGATCGAACCAAAGCCCTTGAGGTCTTCATCCTCGCTGCCGGTGCCCTTGAGCGTCAGCGTATCGCTGCTGTCGGCCTGCACCTGACCAATGAGGTTGGAGCCCGTGTCCAGCGTCAGATCATAGCTGATGCCGCTGGTTTTCTCCAACGCGTAAGTGCCGGTCCCCTCGATGGTGCCGGAATTGGTGATGCTCGCATGGCCCGTCGGAGCAAAACTGGAGGTCATGAAATACAGGCCACGGTTACCCGTAATGGTGCCGGAGTTTGTGATTTCACCATTCGTCATACCGGCGAAAGTCGCCCCATCCGTGGCACCTTGCAGCGTCCCCGTATTGGTCAGGCTGGCGTCCGTCAGATTGTAAAACAGCGCGCCATAATGGCGTTCACCGGTGATCGTGCCGTCGTTGGTCAGGGTTCCCTTGGTGCTTGTCAGCTCGTACCAATTCCCGATCCAGGCGCCGATGTCAGCCGACATGGTCCCGGTCGCAGAGTTGATCATGGTTCCGGACTCATAAAATGCAGCTGCGGCCGTCCCGTTATCCGTGGTGTTGGTCGATGTGAGCGACCCCGCGTTTTCAAGATACCCGACACCGGAGGAGGCGGTAATCGCGTTATACTCAGAGGACATTGTCGCCCCGTCGCGGTTGTAGATGGTTGCCTCCCCCGCGAGGCTGAGGGCCGCCCGGCCGTCCCGCCCGGAAATGCTGCCGTAGTTGTCGATGATGCTGCTCGTTCCCCCGCTTGCCACCTGTACCGTGCCCTCGATCGTGGCACCGGCATTGTTGGTCAGCGACAAAGTGCCATTGGCCACCATGATGCTGAACTTGTCGCTCGAGATGCGCCCGGAGTTTTCAACGGTCATTCCTGACCAGCCGTTGTAAATCGCCGCGCCACCATTGGGAGATTCGACGACACCGGTTGATCCGACTTTGACCGTATCATCCGTATGCGAGGCGATGCCGCCCGCGGTCCCGTCTGCGCGGAGCGTGCCGTCGATCTGGAACTCCCAGGCGTTGCTGGTGCTTGTATTGATCGCATTTTCGGTATTGCTGGTCACGATAAGGGAAGCGCCCTGCTCCAGATGCAGGGTTCCGCCACCGGAATGGCGGGTGTCCATATCAATCGGCGCGGTTTCGGAGCCGTTGATCACGACGCCATAGGTCGATTGCGCCAGAGCGGCGCCCCCCAATGCGAAGGTGGCGAGCACTCCGGTCAGCGCCGTGCCTCCGATGAGTTGTGTGCGCGCCAAACACCGCCCCGCTAAACCGCTCAAACCTATTGTCGCGTCAGCCATCAACGTTCTCCGTCTTGTATTCATTTATCAAAATGTCGTGCCAGAGGCTCTGGGAAATCAGTTCAGCATAAATAGAAACAGATTGTTGCCAACCGAACAAGGGGGCATTTTTCTCTCCTGGCATGTGTGGATTTTACAACTCAGGCAATTTCCGTCGCTATCTGCCTCGCCTGCCGGACATCATTTCCTCCGCGAGCCTGGGAAGAGCGCAAAGCGCCGCAGGTGCCCAAATTTCAGGCGGCCTGCCTGGGATCACGATGAACGGTAGGAAAAACGCGAGCATCGTGACAAACTCATAACATATTGGACGCAGGCTCCCCGGTGGCGGCTCAGGGACACAGGATCGCAGACATGAAGAGGGACACCCCCAGGAAATGACCGACCGTACTGTTGGCAGACCCCCACGCATCTCGCGCGAGGATATCGCAGATGCAGCGCTGGCCATCGGGCTGTCGTCTGTGAAGATGAAAGCGGTGGGCGAGAGGCTTGGCGTTGACCACTCTTCGCTATATCGCCACGTCAAAGGGCGCGACGAGCTGATATTCATGGCGCTGGATCGGGCGGTGTCCAAACTTGACTGGGAGCAGGATCCAGCGGACTGGCGCGATTTCCTGAGATCCAGGGCGATGGCCGTCTGGGCGCTCTGCGCTGCATATCCCGGGCTGGCCTCATCCCTACGCGCGATGACAACCATCCCCCCCTCGGTCATCGCCGGATATGCCCGCGCCTGTCGTCGGCTCGAGGACCATGGCTTTACCATGGACGATGCCGTGCTGATCTTCGATGGCATCATGGATTTGACCGTGAGCTGCGCCTCCCGCTGGGAGAAATTGCTCGAAAATGACAGCGCGGCGGCCGAGACGATGCTGAACTCCCTGGAAACGGCTGATGACGCCGAAACCGCGCCCTATGGGGCAAGGATGAAACAACTCATGAGCGGCGCCCCAGAACAATGGTGGCAACGAAAGCTCGAGCTGATGATCGAAGGCGCCGCAGCTTTGCTCGTCAGGACCGAGTAGGCACATGGAAATGTCTGCGGCCAGTGCGAACGGAATCCCCCGAGCACCCGCAAAAGGCGGCCGCGTCCCAATCCCGAGGCAAAGCCCCCCTCCGACATCCGCAACCAGCACCTCCATCAACGAGCGTTCGGTGCGTGATGGATATTCCGAGTGCTTCCTGAGCTACTCTGCGATCATTGGACAGGATCTGGCATAATTTAAGCTACGCGTCGCACCTGCTGATCGGTTGCTTGCTGGTTGCGCTGGCGCATCAGGCTTTGCAGAACTCAACCCTGCCCTGCATTTCTTTCGGAGCCTCTCCTCCGAAAAGAGGGAAATTCAATATGTTCAATCGGTTCTTCGCCTATCTTCTGCTCTTTATTGTCCTTTTCATCGGTGCAGGCGCTCTTCTGCATCCAGTATATGTTCTGGGACAGACTATCCTTTTGGGATTCCCGACTTATCGCTTGGCTGAATGTGATCGGTGCCCCTCGCAGCACCGACCGCCATTCCAACGACTGAACGAATGACCATGCCGCCGGCTACTGGCTGTCGGGCGCGCCCGAGGATCTGCCTGACCGAGCGCGCAAGCGCCGTCATCCATATAAGCTTGCAACAGAGCCATCCAGGGCCCGGGATCTTGTTTCCGTCGGTTATCCGGGCTGACTTTGTGATCCTTTGATGACATTCGACGCCAGAGCGCCTATGTGAGGGCCGTCACTGTTCGACAGGATTCGGAGCCGACGCCCCCGTGTTGACCCAACAGCAAGCTGACCTGCGCTGCCCCATATATGTGGCAGGATCTGCCCCTACGGCACCCCACGGTCGCCTTGCAACTGCGGCACAGGCCTCGCCCCGCTCAAACCTGATATACTGTTTTTCTGGATGGAATCAGACCTCCTCCACCGCTCTGCGTGCTGACGCAGGGACTGGCGCGGCTTGGTTTCGCCTGCCCCCTCTCGCCACAGCCTCCGGGCTGTAAGCCACCACGAACGAATATTGGAGCCTCGCCATGTGCGGTATCTTGGGCATCGCAAGCAGAACAACCCATGTGTTTGCGGAACTCTATGACGGGTTGTTGATGCTACAGCATCGCGGCCAGGACGCGTCCGGCATCGTCACCTATGACGAGGACGTCTTTCGCGAACGCAAGGCCAACGGTCTGGTCAAGGATGTCTTTGGCGCCAAAGACGCCGAAGTGCTGACCGGCCGCATCGGCATGGGCCATGTGCGCTACCCCACCGCCGGATCGCTTTCGGCGGCCGAGGCGCAGCCGTTCTTTGTCAACGCACCCTATGGCATCTATCTGGTGCACAACGGCAATATCACCAATACCGAGGAACAGCGCGCCAAGGTGACCGGCAAATACAGCCGCCATCTGCGCACCACCTCGGATTCGGAAATCCTGCTGAACGTGCTGGCCGACAAGGTCGCCGACGCGATCAAGGTCAATGGCAACGCCGATCCGATCCGCAATATCTTTGCCGGCGTCAAGATGACGATGGAACGGGTGCAGGGCGCCTATTCGGTGATCTGCATGATCGCCGGTGTCGGCATGCTGGCCTTCCGCGATCCGCATGGCATCCGCCCCCTCTCGGTGGCCAAACGCGCCGCCGAAGGCGCGGGCGACGACTATGCCTTTGCCTCCGAGGATGTGGCCTTTGGCATCAACGGTTTTGCAAAGCTGCGCGACCTGAAACCCGGCGAGGCGATCCTGATCGACCTTGAGGGCAATATGCATGAGTTCCAGGCCGTCGAGGGCCGTCTGACCCCCTGCATCTTTGAATATGTCTACCTCGCCCGTCCTGACTCCATGCTGGACGGGATTTCTGTCTATAAGACCCAGCTGCGCATGGGGCAGGCCCTGGCCAAACAGGTGGCCGACTCAGGGCTGGAGATCGACGCCGTGATCCCGGTGCCGGACAGCGCCCGCCCGGTCGCGCTCGAGGTCTCCAACGCCACCGGCATCCGCTACCGCGAGGCGCTGGTCAAGAACCGCTACGTGGGGCGGACCTTCATCATGCCCGGTCAGGAAGAGCGCCAGAAATCGGTGCGCCGCAAGCTGAACGCCATCCCGCTGGAGATGAAAGACCGCAACATCCTCCTGGTCGATGATTCCATCGTGCGCGGCAATACCATCAAGAAAATCGTGCAGATGTGCCGCGAGGCCGGTGCCAAACAGGTCTATATCGCCTCCGCCTCGCCGCCGGTGAAATACCCAAATGTCTATGGCATCGACATGCCCACCAAACACGAGCTGATCGCCGACGGGCTCAGCATCGAGGAGATTCGCGTCGAACTGGGGGCGGATGCGCTGTTTTACCAGAAACTCGAAGATCTGGTCTGGGCCGCGCAGGAAGGCAACGCCGAGATCGAGCAATTCGATTGCTCCTGCTTTGACGGCAATTATGTCACCGGCAGTGTCAGCGCGGAATATCTCAACACATTGGAAGGCAGCAGCCGCGTCAGCAAGAAAATCAAGGACATGCCCGGTGCCGGGCAATCCTGGAACGGCGCGACCCTCGCCACCTGACCCTGCCCTTCTGCGGCGGCGGCCCGCTGGGTGCGCCGCCGCCTCTGGTCCGGCGATTGCAATTTCTGGCCAGGCCGCGTATGGCAGCGCCTCAAACCCCTATTGGCGCTGCCCTCACCCGGTCAGCGCCTTTCTCTATTTGACCATGAAAGGGCCGCCGTGTTGGACGCCCATCTTGCCCGCATGCTGAGTTCCTCGCGCCAGTGCCGCTGCTGCGGCGGAACCTTTGCGCAATTGCTCAGCCTCTCCTGTGATCGCCCCGACATCGTTCCCGGCGATCTGGAGGTGCAGGACAATGCCGCCGTCTTTGCCACCGATGGCGATGTGCTGACCGATGATTTCTGCCGCTTCGGCCAGCTTCGGTTCCTGCGCGCGGTGCTGGCAATCCCGGTTGCCGATTCCCGCGGCGAGGAGTTCATCCTCGGCACCTGGGCGGGCGTCAGCGAAGATGTGTTTGACGAATACCTCGGCCTGTTTGAGCTGCGCGAAACCGAGGCCATGGGCAGCTGCCCGGCCTGGCTCTCCAACCAGATCCCACCCGAAAGCGGCGGCCCCTTGGCCTGCATGCTGCACATGCGCCCCGAAGGCCAATACCCGGAGCTGCAAGTCTCCGAAGTCAACAGCGACCTCGCCCGGATGCAGGAACTGGGCGTCGGGCTGGAGGAGCTGCTGGGCTTTCTCTACGCCTATGGCCATGACCTCGCCTCGCTGGTCTATGACGCCTGAACGCCCCGCCTGATCACCCTGCCTGAACGCCCCGCCCGACTGGCACCTGACCGCCGAGAGCGCCCCGCCCCCCGGCGCTCTTCCGCCACTGCCCGGTCGAGGGCGTCGATCCGGTCTGGGCTGCCGTTGTGCGGCCTGATAGGGCCATTCGTCAGCACCACCTTTCCCCTCCCCACAGGCCCCGCTTGATCCGGGCCAGAGCTCCCGATGACCAATACCCAAGCCACCAAAGCCGAAACCCTTGCGACCACCAAAGGCGCCCTCTCCGGCCGCCGCCTCTCCCTGCTTGGCCTCTTTGGGCCGCAAGACGCGATGCAGGCGCTGGTCCGCCTGCCCTCCGGCCGCATCCAGACCGTGACCACCGGCAGCCGCCTGCCCATTGGCCGCATCGTCGCCATCGACGCTCAGGGGCTCCTGATCGACCACCGCGGCGAAACCCGCCGCCTGCCGATCCTCACCAACTAGGCTCAGCCCGCGCTTTTTCACAAGACACCGGATCGGACGCCGCCACGGGGCTTGACCCGGCCCGCCGCGCACCGCATGTAGGCGCCCATGACAGACAGACTCGCCCTGATCACCGGTGCCTCGCGCGGCCTCGGCGCCGCCCTCGCCGAGGCGCTTGCGCCCACTCATCACATCGTCGCCGTGGCCCGCACCACCGGCGCGCTCGAAGAGCTTGATGACCGTATCAAAGCCAGGGGCGGTTCTGCCACGCTGGCGCCCATGGACATCACCGTGCCCGAGGCCATGGCAACCCTCTGTCGCGGCATCTTCGACCGCTGGGGCAAGCTCGACCTCTGGATCCACACCGCCATCCACGGCGCCCCGCTCAGCCCGGCCCATCACGTGACCCAGAAGGAATGGACCAAGGCGATGGCAATCAATGCCACCGCCACCTCGGTGCTGATCCCCTATGTGGCGCCCCTGCTGGGTCAGGACGGTCGCGCGGTGTTCTTTGATGACGCCTGCGCGGGCGAGAAATTCTTTGGCGCCTATGGCGCCTCCAAGGCCGCCCAGCTCGCCATGGTGCGCAGCTGGCAGGCTGAAACCTCGCGCACCGGCCCGCGTGTACAATTGCTCACACCGGCAGCAATGCCCACCGCCCTGCGCGCACGCTTCTTTCCCGGCGAAGACCGCAACGCCCTGACCTCCCCCACCGAGGTCGCCGCAACGCTGCTGCCGCAGATCCTCGCGGACTAAGCAACACCCGCTTTCATCTTTTCAAAAATATCCCGGGGCCCGGGGCAGCGCCCCGGTCCTGACGGCGCCCAACAGGCCGACGTGATTTTTGGCCACACCGCGCCCGCCCGCCCTCAAAAGCATCACCAAATCCTTGCCCAGCCGGACCCTGCCGCCTATGCAGGGCGAAACGGGATCGGCCTGCACCCGCCTTGCAAAGACCGAAAACCGCCAGAGAGTTCCGCCAGCAAGAGGTTCCAATGCGCATTCTGGTCACCAATGACGACGGCATCAGCGCCCCCGGGCTTTTGGTGCTCGAAGCCATCGCATCCGAGCTGGCAGGCCCCGATGGCGAAGTCTGGACCGTCGCCCCCGCCTTCGAGCAATCCGGCGTCGGGCATTGCATCAGCTATACCCACCCCTCGATGATTTCCGAACTCGGCCCGCGCCGCTTTGCCGCCGAAGGCTCGCCCGCCGATTGCGTGCTGGCGGGTCTGCATATCCTGCTGAAGGATCAGCGCCCCGATCTGGTGCTCTCGGGCGTGAACCGGGGCAACAACTCGGCCGAGAACGCGCTCTATTCCGGCACCCTGGGCGGCGCGATGGAGGGGGCCCTTCAAGGTCTGCCCGCGATCGCTCTTTCGCAATATTACGGCCCCGGCAATCGCGATCTCGCGGACCCGTTCGAGGCCGCCCGCAGCTTTGGCGCCGAGGTCATCCGCAAGATCCTGGCCGCCCAGCCGGAAAACAGCCAGGACTATGGGCTGTTCTACAACATCAACTTCCCCCCTGTTGCCGCCGCCGAAGTGCGCGGCACCCGGGTGACCCGTCAGGGCGCGCGCCCCGGCACCGGGTTTTCGGCGCAGGAACAGCCCTCGCCCAATGGCCGGCGCTATATGTGGATCCAGGGCGGCGATCAGCAGGTGCAGACCAAGGCCGGCACCGATGCCCATGCCAATCTCGACGGCTATATCTCTGTCACCCCGATGCGCGCCGACCTCACGGCCCATGACGCGCTGGAGGCATTGAAGGCGATCGAATGAGCGGCCCCGACGCAGAAACCCAGATGCAGTTTCTCTTTGCCCTGCGCTCGCGCGGGGTGACCGACAGCGCGGTGCTGGAGGCCATGGAGGCCGTCGACCGCGGGCTGTTTCTGCGCGGTTTCTTTTCCGAACGCGCCTATGAGGACGTGCCGCTGCCGATTGCCTGCGGCCAGACCATCTCGCAGCCTTCGGTGGTGGGGCTGATGACGCAGGCGCTGCAACTCTCGCCCCGCGACACGGTGCTGGAGGTCGGCACCGGCTCCGGCTATCAGGCCGCCATCCTCGCCAAGCTCGCCCGCCGCGTCTATACGGTGGATCGCCACGCCCAGCTGGTGCGCGAGGCGCGGCAGGTGTTTCAGAAACTGCGCCTGGCCAATGTCACCTCGATTGTCGGCGACGGCAGCCACGGGATGCGGGAACAGGCGCCCTTTGATCGAATCATCGTCACCGCCGCCGCCGAAGACCCCCCCGGCCCGCTGCTGGCGCAGCTCAAACCCGGCGGCATCATGGTGGTGCCGGTGGGCCAGTCCGATGCGGTTCAGACCCTTATTCGCGTCCGCAAGACCGAGACCGGCCTGGAATATGACGAATTGCGCCCGGTTCGCTTCGTTCCGCTGCTCGAGGGGCTTGGAAAAGACACCTAGGCTGGCCTATCTCAGCAGAAGCCTGTTACTCTGTCCAAAACAGACATCCCTGCCGCTGCCGTATAAGTCTCCGCCCAACAGGAGACAGACATCGAGGAGAGCACACCCATGACCCGCCCCCGCAAGCTCCGCCCGACCCCGGCCCGCATATCGGCCCGCACATTGGCCCCAAGGTCTGCCCCCTTGTCTGCCCCCTGGTCGGCGTTGATGCGCCCCGCCGCGCCCCTGGCGCTGCTGCTTCTGGCCTCGGCCTGCGCCGCGCCGCTGGATTACGACCTGCGCGGCCAGATCGGCGCCTTCAACACCACCAAGGCGGCCCAGACCGCAACCGAGGCGCGCCCGGCGGCGGATCAGCGCGGGCTGATCACCTATCCCTCCTATCAGGTGGCAGTGGCGCGGCGCGGCGATACGGTGGCCGATCTGGCCAGCCGCGTCGGTCTTCCGGCCAATGAGGTGGCCAAGTTCAACGGCGTGCAGACCAATGACCCGCTGCGCAAGGGCGAGGTGCTGGTGCTGCCGCGCCGCGCGCCGGAAACCACCCCGCGGGGCGGCAACGCCAACCCCGGCGGGGTTGATATCGCCTCGCTCGCCGGGGCGGCCATCGACAGCGCGCCGGCCTCCTCGCCCAATCCCGGCTCGGTGACCACCACCACCTTGCAGAACACCCCGACAAAACCCGCCCCCACCCCGGTGCAGGACGGCCCCGAGCCGATCCGCCACAAGGTCACCCGGGGCGAGACCGCCTATACCATCGCCCGGCTCTATCAGGTTCCGGTGAAATCGCTGGCGGAATGGAACGGGCTCGGCAGCGACTTTGCCATTCGCGAGGGGCAATTTCTGATCATCCCGCTGAAGGATAAGACCGCCCCCGCGCCCGTGGTCGTCGAGACGGAAGAGACCGTGACCGCCCCAGGTCAGGGCAGCGTCACCCCGCCGCCGCCCAGCGCCGCCCAGCCGCTGCCAGATCGCGACGTCACCCCGGTGGCCGAAGCGCGCGCCGAACCTGCCCCCACCGTCAAGGTCGAGGCCCCCACCCGCGCCTCGGAGGCCGCGATGGCCTATCCGGTGACCGGCAAGATCATCCGCGCCTATTCCAAGGGCAAGAACGATGGCATCGACATCGCCGCCGCCCCCGGCACCGCCGTGCAGGCCGCCGAGGCGGGCACCGTCGCCGCGATCACCCAGGATTCCAACAAGGTTCCGATCATCGTCATCCGCCACGACCGCAACCTTCTGTCGGTCTATGCCAATGTGGATGGCATCAAGGTTAAGAAGGGCGATCGCGTCAATCGCGGCCAGCGCATCGCGCAGCTGCGCAGCAGTGCCGAGGATGCCTATGTGCATTTTGAGGTGCGCGACGGTTTTGACAGCGTGAACCCGCTGCCCTACCTGCAATAAGCCCGACGTTCTGCGCAACCGCGCCGGACCGCCAGGTCCGGCGCCCGGCCCAACGGGCGTAATGCTTTTTCAAAG
>NZ_JAATOX010000138.1 GCF_011806385.1 Phaeobacter sp. HF9A
CGAGAGGTTTCAAGGCACGCGACAGTTGTCGCGACCGGTGCGTGATCGCCTGCTGGCTCTGGGGCGGGTGTCACATTTCACCAAGGGGCAGCGCATTTTTGATCCCTTTCATGTGCCCGACAGCCTGTTGTTCCTGGTCGACGGCAGCATCCGCGTCTCGCAGACCTCGGGCAGCGGGCGCGATATTGTACTCTACCGGGTGGAGGCAGGCGAAAGCTGTGTGCTGACCACCGCCTGCATGCTGGCGGAGGAAGCCTATAACGCCGAGGGCACCGCCAAACCCGAAGCCCCCGCCGTTGACCTCCCCCGCCCCGCCTTTGATCGGCTGGTGGCGGAGGAGCCGGCCTTTCGCTCCTTTGTCTTTGCCGCCTATTCGCGCCGATTGATCGACCTGTTGCGGGTGGTTGACGATGTGGCCTTTGGCCGGATCGACGTCCGGCTTGCTGATCGGTTGCTGACCCTGGCCGGCGCGCAAGGCGAGATCACCGCCACCCATCAACAGCTGGCGAGCGAGCTTGGCACCGCCCGCGAGGTCATCTCGCGCGTGTTGCAGGATTTCCAGCGTCGCGAGTTCATCACCCAGTCCCGCGGGCATGTGACGATCCTGGATCGCGCGGGGCTGACGGCACTGGCCCAGAGCGCATAGCGCCGCAGCGGATCCCGCATGTCGCAGCAGCGACATGATCTTTTTCGCGTTTTTGCGATACTTTCGGCGGCTTTGGTGACAAAATCACTGAAGCTAGACCCGAAACGATCTATCCAATGGGTAATGTTTCTGTTCTGGAGGGCTCGAAATGACCGTAAACGTTGGTACGATGGATCGCCTGCTGCGTGTGCTGCTGGGTCTTGTGCTGCTTTATCTCGCGTTTTTCAGCGGCTACCCGCTCTTTGCTGGCGGGCTGGTGAAATACGGCGCCGCGCTTGTCGGGGTGGTCATGCTGGTGGTCGCCGCAACCCGCAGCTGCCCCATCTATTCCATTCTCGGCATTCGCACCTGTCGGCGCGCGTGACCCAACACATCTATGAATAAGAGACCAGACATGACCCATTACCCCGTCAACATTGAAGTCCAACCTCTCGTCGAGGCGTTCTTTGACGAGGCGACAAATACGATCAGCTATATCGTCAAGGATCCTTCCTCTGATGCCTGCGCGATTGTCGATAGCGTCATGGACATCGACTATGCCGCCGGGCGCATCAGCTTTGGCCACGCCGATGCGATGATTGCACGCGTGCAGGAGCTGGGCGCGCGGCTGGAGTGGATCATCGAAACCCATGTCCATGCCGACCACCTGAGCGCGGCACCCTATATCCAGCAAAAGCTGGGCGGCAAGATCGGCATCGGCGCAAAAATCCTGGTGGTGCAGGAGACCTTTGGCAAAATCTTCAACGAGGGCACCGAATTCCAGCGTGACGGCAGCCAGTTCGACGCGCTCTTTGACGATGGTGACACCTATCAGATCGGCAATATGCAGGCTTTTGCCATGTATACACCCGGCCACACCCCGGCCTGCATGGTCCATGTGGTGGGCAATGCAGCCTTTGTTGGTGATACGCTGTTCATGCCCGATGGCGGCTCCGCCCGGGCGGATTTCCCCGGCGGCGATGCCGGGATGCTGTATGATTCGATCCAGAAGGTTCTGGCGCTGCCGGATGAGACCCGCCTTTTCATGTGCCACGACTACGGTCCCAACGGTCGCGACATCCAGTGGGAAACCACGGTGGGCGAGGAAAAACAGCACAATATCCACGTCGGCAACGGCAAGACCAAGGAAGAGTTTGTGAAGTTCCGCACCGAGCGGGATGCTCAGCTGGATATGCCCAAGCTCATCCTGCCTTCGCTTCAGGTTAATATGCGCGCCGGTGAGATCCCGACTGACAAGGACGGACGACCGATGCTGAAAGTGCCGGTGAACGGTCTCTGATCCAATACCACACGCGCAGTCGCGCCCGACACGCCAGGGCGCGGCAGTTTGATTTCCCGACAATGAAATGACCGCCATGCCCCCTTTGCGCCGCTACCTTCCGATCCTCGACTGGGGCCGCACCTACGACAAGACCGCATTCTCCAACGATCTGATCGCGGCGGTGATCGTCACCATCATGCTAATCCCGCAATCGCTGGCCTATGCGCTGCTTGCCGGGCTGCCGCCCGAAGCCGGGATCTATGCCTCGATTGTTCCGATCCTGCTCTATGCGGTCTTTGGCACCAGCCGCGCGCTGGCGGTTGGTCCGGTCGCGGTGGTGTCCTTGCTCACAGCCTCGGCAGTGGGTCAGGTGGCCGATGCGGGCACTGCGGGCTATGCGATGGCGGCGCTGACCCTGGCGTTCCTGTCGGGTGGTTTTTTGTTGCTGCTTGGCGTGTTGCGGCTGGGATTCCTGGCGAATTTCCTCAGCCATCCGGTGATTGCCGGTTTCATCACCGCATCGGGCATTCTGATCGCCACCAGCCAGGTCAAACATATCCTGGGAGTCGAGGCGCAGGGGCATACCCTGGTGGAGCTTCTGATCTCGCTTGTGGAACATGTCCAAAACGCCAGCCTGCCGACCATGCTCATCGGCCTTTCGGTCACGGGTTTCCTGTTCTGGGTGCGCAGCGGGCTAAAGCCGATGTTGCAACGCCTTGGCGTCAAACCCGGGCTGGCCTCTGTGCTGACCAAGGCAGGCCCGGTGGCCGCCGTGGTGGCCAGCACCCTGATCACCTGGGGGTTTGACCTCGCCCAAAGTGGGGTCAAGATTGTCGGCGAGGTGCCGCAGAGCCTGCCTCCGCTCACCCTCCCGGATTTCTCCCCCGATTTGCTGAGCGCGCTGTTGCTGCCTGCGATCCTGCTCTCGGTGATTGGCTTTGTGGAATCCGTCTCCGTCGCGCAGACCCTCGCCGCAAAGAAGCGCCAGCGCATCGACCCCAACCAGGAGCTGATCGGACTGGGCGCGGCCAATATCGGCGCGGCCTTTACCGGCGGCTATCCGGTGACCGGTGGTTTTGCCCGCTCGGTGGTGAATTTTGACGCCGGTGCGCAGACCCCCGCCGCCGGGGCCTTTACCGCCGTGGGCCTTGCCATCGCCGCGGTGGCGCTGACGCCGCTGGTCTATTTCCTGCCCAAAGCAACCCTTGCAGGCACCATTGTCGTCGCCGTGCTGAGCCTGGTGGACTTCTCGATCCTGCGCAAAACATGGGGCTATTCAAAATCCGACTTCGCCGCCGTCGCGGTCACCATCCTGCTGACCCTGGGTCTGGGGGTCGAGGTGGGGGTTGCCAGCGGTGTTGCGATCTCGGTGCTGCTGCACCTTTACAAGACCTCGCGCCCGCATATTGCCGAGGTCGGGCTGGTGCCCGCCACCCAGCATTTTCGCAATATCAACCGTCACGCAGTCGCGACGGATCCCTCGGTCCTGACCCTGCGCATGGATGAAAGCCTCTATTTCGTGAATGCGCAGTTTCTGGAGAACCTGATCCTGTCGCGCGTGACCGAAGGCTGCGCCATCCGCGATGTGGTCTTGATGTTTTCCGCGGTCAACGAGGTCGATTACTCTGCGCTGGAATGCCTTGAGGCCCTCAACGCCCGTCTGCGCGACATGAAGGTCGGCCTGCATCTGTCCGAGGTCAAAGGCCCCGTCATGGATCGCCTGCGCCGCACGCATTTCATTCAGGACCTGA
The DNA here is from genome assembly GCF_011806385.1 of Phaeobacter sp. HF9A. Classification (GTDB taxonomy): domain Bacteria; phylum Pseudomonadota; class Alphaproteobacteria; order Rhodobacterales; family Rhodobacteraceae; genus Epibacterium. The sequence goes on from NZ_JAATOX010000138.1 coordinate 3,659, forward strand.
ATGGAGAGGTGTTCCTGTCGCAATACGACGCCTGGACCAGGCTCCATCGCGAGCCCCCTCCGAACAAAGCCGCGGAATAGGGGGATGTCCCGAGCATATGTGCGTTCGCTTTGGATATGACCTGCAACACCTGCTGTGCACCCGTTTGACCAAAGGCAAAGGTGCCGACATCCTTGCGCATATGTTGCCAAAGTGACCCTTGCCCCGCCCCCGGGAAAGCCCGCCCCGGTTTTCCGACGGTCGGGGTGCAATAACCGCATGCAGCTTTGTATTCATGCCACCCTTGTCGCTCCACCGCTTCCAACGATTATACAGCCTCTTGTGCCGCTCCTATACGGCGGGGCTGTCGCGCCATCTGCGCGTCGCTCAAGCAGAAAAGACTAGATATAGTCACCGCTCGGTTTTTGAACCGTGAATCACGCCGCCAAACGGAAACCAATGGATCCTGAAACTAAAGAACCAGCAGATCTCCGGCCGCTCTGCCTTATGTGAGCGGCCGGAATTTCTGAATTGCGACAGATCAGTCGGGAGCTTCGACCAAGATCTTCACATGGGATTTCTCCGCGACCAGTGCCTCGAACCCTTCCGCGACGATGTCATCCAAGGCGATCCGCTTGGTCACCAGTTGATCGGCGCTGAAATAGCCTTGGGTCATCAGCGCCATGACCGCCGGATAGACGTTGCGATAGGCGATGGTTCCCTGCACCTGGCGCTCCTTGAGCACGACGGTGTTGGGCTGGAACGACGCCTCCTTTTCCCAGATTGACACGACCAGAACCTGCCCTTCGTGGCGGGTGGCGTCGATGCATTGGGGCAGAACCTGCGGCACGCCGGTCACCTCGAAGGCGACATGAACCCCGCCCGTCGCCTCGCGGATCGCCGCGACCGTGTCTGTCGCGGTTGGGTCGATCACCGAGGTGGCGCCGAGATCCAGCGCCTTTTGCCGGCGCACCTCCGAGGGTTCCACCACGTGGATCTCCGACGCGCCGGCGACGCGCAGCGATTCCACCACCAAAAGACCGATGGGCCCAGCGCCAAAGACGGCAGCCTTGTCGCCGGCCTTGATCTTGGACAGGCGCACCGCGTGCAGGGCGACGGCGGCGGGTTCCACCAGCGCGCCCTGTTCCATCGACAGGCCGTCGGGCATCTTGTGCACCATGCGGGCGGGCACCACGCTGTGGGCGGCGAACCCGCCATGGCCGCCGGACAGGCCGACAAAGCCAAGGCTGTCACACAGGTTGTATTTCCCCTCAAGGCAGGCCGGGCACTCTCCACAGGCAAAGATCGGCTCGATGGCCACGCGGTCACCGACCGCAAGCCCGGTGACGTCTTCACCCAGCTCTGTCACGGTGCCGCAGTATTCATGCCCCATGGTGATCGGGGCCTTGTCGTGGCTCAGGGGGTGGTCTTCATCCACGGGCACAAAGATCGGCCCGGCGAGATATTCATGCAGATCGCTGCCGCAGATCCCGGTCCATGCGACCTTGACCTTCACCTCGCCCTTGCCCGGGGTCGGCTCCGCGATGTCTTCGACGCGAATATCCTTTACGCCATGCCAACGTGCTGCTTTCATTTCTTTTCTCCGATTTCAGTAATAGGGGGCGCCCGGCGGGAGGACGGTGCCGGGCGCTTGGGGCGCGCCATCACGGGGCGCGACCCGCTCAGGGCATCACGACAGGTGATGCACCTCTTGCAACCCGTAGACCGGGGTGTCCAAACCCTCCAATCGCGCCTTCAGTTGCAGCGCAAGATACAGAGAGTAGTGACGCGACTGGTGCAGGTTGCCACCGTGGAACCAGAGGTTCTCCTGCTGGGTCGGCTTCCACATGTTCCGCTGCTCGCCTTCCCAGGGGCCGGGGTCCTTGGTGGTGTCGGAGCCGAGGCCCCAGACCTTGCCCACCTTGTCCGCGACCTCCTGTGAAATCAGGTCAGCAGCCCAGCCGTTCATCGAACCGTATCCCGTCGCCATGACCACCAGATCGGCATCAAGATGTGTGCCGTCCGACAGCACCACGCCGGTCTCGTCGAAATGATCGACCTGCCCTTTGACCAGCTTCACCTCGCCGTCGATGATCAGCTGGCTGGCGCCCACGTCGATGTAATAGCCGGAGCCGCGCCGCAGGTATTTCATGAAGAGACCCGAGCCATCATCGCCCCAGTCGAGTTCGAAGCCGGCCTTTTCAAGCCCGGCATAGAACTCTGCATCGCGTTCCCTCATCTGATCATAGAGCGGGATCTGGAATTCATGCATGATCCGGTAGGGCAGCGAGGCAAAGACCATATCGGCCTTTTCCGTGGTCATGCCATTGGCCACCGCCTCTTCGGAGTAGAGCGCGCCGAGGCCGATATCCATCAGCGTGTCGGACCGCACGATATGGGTGCTGCTGCGCTGCACCATGGTGACATCGGCATCCGCCTCCCAAAGCGCAGCGCAGATGTCGTGGGCAGAGTTGTTCGACCCCACCACGACGACCTTCTTGCCGGTCCAATCATCCGGGCCCTTGTGCTGCGAGCTGTGCTGGATCGTGCCGTTGAAATCCTCCATGCCGGGGAATTGCGGCATGTTGGGCTTGCCGGACATGCCCGTGGCCAGCACCAGCTGCGTCGGGCGCAGCGTGACCTCTTCGCCATCCCGGTTGACCTTGACCTCCCAGGTGCCTGTGTCGTCGTCATACTGTGCGCTCTGCACCTCGGAGCGGGACCAGTAGTTGATCTCCATCACCTTGGTGTACATTTCCAGCCAGTCGCCGACCTTGTCCTTGGGGGTAAAGACGGGCCAGTTGTCCGGGAACTTGATGTAAGGCAGGTGGTCGTACCAGATCGGATCATGCAGGCAGAGCGACTTGTAGCGCGAGCGCCATTGGTCGCCGGGCCGGTCGTGCTTGTCCAGAACGATGGTCGGCACGCCAAGCTGGCGCAGACGTGCGCCAAGGGCGATGCCGCCCTGACCGCCGCCGACGATCACCGTGTAGGGCTGTTCGGTATAGCCCAGCTCGGCGGCTTCGGCTTCGCGCTTTTCGGTCCATGACCTGCGGTTCTTGGCAGCGCCGTGTTCGGCCCCCATCGGACGGCGCTTGCCCCGGTTTTCCTCGAAACCCTTCAATTCCTGAAGTGCGGTCAGAAGCGTCCAAATCCGCCCGTCCTTCAGGCGCATCAGGCCCCAGCCCCGGCCGACAGCGGTTTCAAAGGTGATCCAGGCGGTGACGACGCCGCCATCTTCGCCAGGAATTTCGCCGTCCTGAAGCGCAAAACCCTGCGGCTTGGTGTGTTTCAGTTGCGCCGTCAACATGTCCTGAACAGCAGACGGCCCCTCCACCGTCTTCAGGTTCCAGGTCACGGCGACCAGATCGCGCCAGTAACTGTCGGTGGCAAACAACGCGCTTGCGGCCTGTGCGTCGCCTTCCTCAAGGGCGGCGTTCAGGCTGTCGAGCGTCTCTTGCACCTGGTCGGTGACTGTCGAGTCAAGCATTGCGTTTCCTCCTCATCAGCAATGTGATGAGCAGACAGTGGCGAAACAGCCCGCGCCTCCTCCACGGAAATCTGACGGGAGTCTCTGCGCAAGGTGCTTCCGCAGTGCAGCATGTTGCAAACGCAACGCCGCGCAACATGTCAGTCGGGTGCGCGCAACCCTTCCTTGCGAATGCGCCGCAGAACCGTTGACCGGTTGACCCCCAACCGGCGCGCAGCACGGGCCATGTTCCAGTCGCAGGCGTCCAGCACCGCCTCCAGGGTTTGCTCTTTATCGCGGGCTTCGGTCGCGGCCGGAAGATCCGGCAGATCTATAACCGTGGTTTCCGCCAGCGCGCAGGCCACGTCCAGCACATTGCCAAGTTCGCGCAGGTTTCCAGGCCAGTCGCGCGCCAGCAACTCGGCCCGCGCCGAGGGTGTCAGGCGCAGCTCACCTCCAAAGCGCCGCCGCAGCAGGCGATCAAGCAACCAGCCAAGATCCTGTCTTTCGCGCAGGGGCGGAACGTTGAGCACGGATCCCGACAGCCGGAAATACAGTTTGGCAGGGATCCTTTCATGCGACAGAAGGTCAGAAGGATCGCAGCCGGTGGTGGCGACCGGGCGCAGATCGGGATGTGCATCCAGAAAGCCGGGCAGAACAAGCGCGGTCTCTGGAGGCAAATCCTCGATATGACGCAGCAGCAGCGTTCCCGGCCCTGACTGACCCGCAGGTGACGGGCAGAAATCCTCGGGCCGCGCTCCGGCACAATCCACCGCGGTGAAACCGCCCCGCCGAGAGGCCATGTGAATGGCGCGGGCCAGCTTGGTCTTGCCGCTGCCACTTTCGCCGCAGATCATGAGCGGCACATGCGTCGGCGCCAGCCGCTCTGCCTGCGCCAAAAGGCGCGTCATCGTCGGATCGCTGCCCGCGAAGGCGGACAGGACGCCGCCGCGCGTATGATTGGATGATGCGCTTTGGGTCGCTTGTGAGCGGCGCGGGGCCTGGGGCGCGATCGCATGGCCAAAGACGGCACCGCCATCCCCCAAGGCCACGACCCTTTCTTCCGTCGGACGGTCGCGCATCAGATCGGGCAGGTCATCGACGCTCAACCCCAGCAGCTCGTCGATCCGCGTGCCGATCAGCTTGCCGCCGCGTGCCAGCATCTGTGTGGCGGCGCGTGTGGCCCCGATGACCCGTCCCGACCCATCGAGTGACACCGCCGCTTCCGGGTCCACGTCCAGAAATTCGGGGCTGGACGAAAACCGCAAGACCCATTCGCGGCGGCTGGCCGCCATGAGGTTCGCCATTTCGACTCGTCGCGCCGCCGCTGTCACCAGCGACATCGCAAGGTTCTGGCTGCTTTTCGGCGTCGGAGAGCGCAGCAGCGAGATGTCCAGAACCGCCGCCAACTGCCCCAGGCTGTCATAGATCGGGGCCGAGGTGCAGGACAGCCCTGTATGCGCGTTGCCAAAGTGGTCGTCCTGGTGCACCGTTACCGGCTCACCGGTGACGATGCAGGCGCCGACGCCGCAGGTTCCCGCCAGGTCCTCGGACCAGTTCGACCCAAGGTACAGCCCCGCCCCGCGCAATTCGTCCACGAACAGGTCGTCACCGAAAAAATCAACGCAGACGCCTTTGGCATCCGTCAGGAGCAGGACATAGTTCTGGCCCGCCACCTGCCGGAACAGGCTTTGAAGACCCGAGCGCGCCGCCCCGATCATCCAATCCGCTTGCTCGCGGTGGGCGCGAAACTCGGTATCCGTGACGATGTGGGCCGGGTCACTGCGTGTCGGATCCATACCATAGAGTTCGACGCATCGACGCCACGAGGCATCGACGTAACTGTCCCGACCAGACGGATGACCGTCCAGAACCTGCTCGATCTCCTCGACGTGATGATGCGCGACCATGAATCCTTCCTCCCCACCACGATAGTACAATCAAAAGCAGCGCGCACAATGATGGACCTTGGTCGTAGGCAGGCGATCACGTTGATCGCAGCGAAGATCGGGTGTTCGGCGTACATGTTGAACGACGTGGTCAAGACAGCCGAGGTCGACAGCGCAATGCGCGCAGGCGTGTCCAGTAAGATGGCCGCTGTGCAACCGAGAACCACGCCCCGGCAAATGCGGCGCGGTTCAACGGGACAAGTACCAAACACGCGTGATCAATGATTGCGTCATGTTCGGCATTGAATGTAGGTTTCCACAACGGCGGATAAGGGCGCTGAAAAAAAGAACGGTCGCGAATTAGAAGCCTTAAGTCAGAGATTGGTCGTAGCCCTCTGTGGTGAAAGCCCTTTCCCGACCCAGAGCGAGACATGACACCAAACACCCGGACGCTTGCTCTTTTGTCTTGCCTAATGATGGTGGCGCAGCTGGATCGGCAGATCCTGTCCTTGCAGCTAGAGCAGATCGGGCGCGAGTTCGCTCTGTCGGATACGCAATTGGGGCTGCTGTCTGGTTTTGCCTTTGCTCTGGTCTTTGTGATCTGTGGTTTTC